>NZ_CP019419.1:3477500-3801257 GCF_001975665.1 Polaribacter reichenbachii
TACAATTCCTTCTATGGTTGCAGGATAATCTGTATAACCAGTTACAGTTTGTGCTTCTAATTGCGTTACAGGAAATGGTAATACTGGTGCTGCTGCCATAGCTTGTTTTTGTTCAGTTTTGGCACAACTTACAATCATTAAAAATACGCTTAATGATAATATGGTATAAATACTATTGTGTTTCATTGTTGTTATTTGTTTAAATTTCAAATTTGTTGCTTGTTAATTTTACTCTAAGTTCTTTGATGGATGTTGTTGCACCATCTAGAAACTTTATATAATCGTTATGAAAGTTTAAATCAAACTTTTCATCTGTTTTATTGGTGTTAATACTATGCTTGTATGCTTTAATTTCTAGGTGTAATTCTCTTACAATTTCCCATTCGTTAATCAGTTCATCTATATGTTTAACTACTGAATCTTTATTAATGACGAAGTACTTTTTACGATCGCCTGTTTTGGTATAATATTCTACCTTATTTAAATTCTGTAGATGACTTAGATGCGTTGAAATGGTACTTTTACTGGCACATAAAATAGTTACCAACTCATCGAATGTAGTTCCTTTTTTACCTGTAAGAATAATGTAAGACATGATACGAGCAGCAACTGGAGCCAACTGCTCTCTGTTCTCTAAATGCACACCTAGCTTTTCTACCAAGCGCATTTTTTCTTTACAAATATCTTCTTTCATCTTTTTTGTTTTAACTTACTGCTTTGAACATCTATTATTCAATTACAGTATTATTCTTTGCAAATATACACAGTTAGTTCGGAACAAACCGAACTAAACGAAGTTAAAAAGATGTTAAATAAAAAAAACAGGTAAATACCTGTTTTAGTGATTATTAAAAATAATTAATTATCAATTGAAAATCAATAACTAACTATTTGTTAACGATTTCTGAAGTAATCTCTAGTAAAGTATCAATTTTAGTCTCATCATAAGCATCTGGATGAGCTGGTGAAAAGCGGCCAATTGTTTCGCCTTTATCATTATCGAAATATTTACCTGTGGCGTCTTTATATACATCAGAAGTAGCTAAATCGTATAAGATATTTACCCCTTTTTCTGCAGGAGACCAATGTTGCCCATAGGCTTCTTTTGCCATTTTGGTATTTAATAAAGAACCAGGATTTACTGCTATGGTTGTTATATTTGGATGTTGTTTTGCAAAATGGAAGCTCCACATGGTTAACGCCAATTTACTTTGTGCATATGCATCGCTTGCGTTAATAGCCACATCACCTGTTAAAATACCTTTTTTTACTGAAGATTGAGCTGCAGAGCTTAAATTGACAATTCGTGTTGCAGTTCCTTTTTCTAAAACGGGTACTATGTTTTCGGTTAAAATATAAGGCGCTAAATAATTTACTGCCATTCTGATATCTAATCCGTCTTTTGTTTTTACAGCTGCTGTTTTAAAGATTCCTGCATTGTTGATTAGAATATCTAAACTTGGCACTTCGTTTTTAATTTGTATCGCCAATTGTTTAACTGCGTTTAAATCAGAAAAATCAGAGATAAAACCTTTTATATTCGGGTTATTAGAAGCCTCTTTAATTTCGGCAACTACCTTATTTACTTTAGCTTCACTTCTACCATTTAAATAAACTGTATTTCCTTCTTTTGCTAATTTTAAAGCGGTTAATTTACCTATTCCGTCTGTACTTCCTGTAATTAGTATATGTTTCATTTTTTTTGACTTTAGATTGATTCAAATTAAATTATTGGCAGAAGTATATTCTGCCAATAATTGTTATCCTTTTTTAAAACGGAGCAATGGTATCTTTAGGACCATTAGGTAAACTCCAACGTTGGCGAGCGGTAACGCTTTTCAATGCAACATCTTTGATGGTGTCATTACTACTATTTCCATAGCTACTAGCTCCTCCTCTTGGTATTTGCATGCGATCTCCATACAACCAAACCACTAAATTATTACGTTGTCCGCTAGTAATTGGGTGAGTAGCGTGTGGCACATTTCCTGTATGAATTATTGCTTTACCTGGCTCAAAAATAGTTTGTACAACTTTACCTGTGGTTCTGTTATGAAAATCTACTTCTGACCCTGTAAATTTTTCATCAGGCAAATTGATATTGATATTTAAAGTGGCAGCTGATGCATCTGTATGCGCATGTAAATCTTTGTCTTTATCTGGATTGTACTGAATAGAAAAACCAAACGTTTGGTTATCATACCCATAAGTACCCAATAACAAGCGTGCAATAGGGCGCATATAACGATTCATAATATCGTTGTAAAAAGCCTGAAAACTCGGTGCTGCAAAGTATCCTTCAGAGCGTGGATCTAACATCATTCCATAACGATTTAATTGTATACCATAAGGTGCTCGTTTAGGAATTTGAGCATTAACTACTTCTTCTAAATAATTACGAAATGCTGCTAAACGTTCAACATCGAAAAATTGAGCAGAATACACACCAGGAATAATTTCTTGCCATAAATCTGCCACTGCTGTTTCTTTCTCTGGGTTTGTCCAAGCTTCATTTATTGCTTTTCTTAATTTTGGATCTAATAATGTTTCATCAGGAATTAATAAATTATCTTTATTTTGAATTTCCCATTCTGCCCAAGCCTCTTCTAACAACTTTCTGTTGTTATTCCAAAATTGAGAAACAGAAAGATCGCGTTTTAACGAAGCTTCACGAGTTGGCTGTGTCAATGCACGTGCTTCTTCTAGTGCATTTGTATTTGTTGTTGTTTTCATAATATGATTGTTTTTGTTAAAAATTACTATTACAGTATATTTTATTTTTTATAACTATTTGTTCGTCTTAATAATCTAACAACAAAGGTATTTAGACACACAAACTTAAAAAGAGTAAAAAACAAAGGCCTTTTAGTAAAAAAAGAGGTAAATAGTAATTTATTAGGAAATGCTTGCCTTATAAGCACTAATAGTCATCCCTTTATAACTTTGAAAAGTTTTGTTTAGATGACTAGAATCTGTAAAACCTAGTTCTGCTGCAATTTCTGTATATTGTAAATCAGTATATTTTAAACGGGTTTCTACTAGTTTTAATTTATAGTTGATAATGTATTTCTTTAAAGATACTTCTGTATGCTTTTTAAAATACTCACTAATATAATTGTCTGCCATGTAAAATTCTTCTGCTAAACTTTTAGTAGACAACAACTCTGCATTATAAATATTAGAATGAATATAGTTGATGATTTGCTGAATCTTAGATGATTTTAATTCTTTTACAGTATTAGTAGTATTGGTATACTGTATGTTTCTGGCAATTAAATGTAAAATTACAGACAATGAATTTTGAATGATAAAAATATCGAAAGATTGTTTATTTAAATATTCTATAGCCACCATATTTACCAAAGCCACTAAATGTGCTCTGTCTGCATCTGTTTCGAATTGCATTTCTCGAAGTTCGTGACTTTCGCTATTTAAAATTTCTTCGATTTTACGAAACCAGTCATTTACAGGTAGGTTTACATTTTGGGAACTTGTATTTCTAAAAAAACTTTTTAAAAACTTTATGGCTACTGTAGAAGTTGTGGTATCTGGATTTACGATATAAATATCATCAGGAATAAAGACAAAAACGCTATTTGGTGTATAGTTTACTGTTTTACCATTTATTTTTATGGTACCTGTGCCTTTTTCGAAATACACGATTTCAAAAAAACGAATGGTGGTATATTTACAAAACTCAAAAAAAGTTTGGTTTTTGTATTGTTGAATTACAATATTTTCGATTATTGTTCTTGGCATAATATCCTTTTAAAAGAGACCTGAAAATTTATAAAAATAGAAGCCACAAATCTGTGGCTCTTACTCTTTTTATTAGTAAAATACAATTACTCTACCAAAAAAACACCATTACTTCTTATGTAAATAACAGTTTCTTTTTCTGTTATTATTTTTGATGTAGCATTTTCTTCAGCACCAAAATAAGAACCTGGTTCTAAAACATTTTTATCTCCTTTTTTAGAAAACTAATGTATAATTTTTCCTGAAATAACAACCGCTCTAAAGTTTTTACTTAAGTTTTTAATGCTTCCGTTAAAACCTGCTGGTAATTTTAAAAGTGTTGCTCGCAATTGATTTTCTTGGTGATTCCCCCATAAAAAAGCAGTTTGTACATTACTTTTTTTTGCAACCCATTCCATATCCTTAGCATTTAACCAAACTAAATTCGTTTTGTCTACATTAACGGGTCTTTCTCCATTATCAAAAGCTTCTGATGTTGGTTTTACTAAATAAGGCCCTTCTTGAATATCTAAAAAAGCCATATTTTCATTATCATCTGCAGCTGTAATATGTGCTTCACCTGCTGGTTGTTGCCAATAAGAACCTGCTGGTAACCATTGTTTTTCTGCTTTTTCATCATCATTATGCAACAATCCTTTTATAACTACACCACGATAGGTAATGTTATGAATATGAGGTGGTGAAGAAAATCCTTTGTTGAATTTTACTAAAAATCCTGCTGGTTCGTTTTTAGTTCTGTCTCCCCAAAGTTTCCCTGCAGCAGGGCTTTTATCGCCACGAAGTGGATTTAACCAACCCCACTCTATGTTGTCTGCGGTTACTACTTCGTTTTTAGATTTTGCAGCATCTGTTGTTGGTGTTTGTGCGTTTACAAAAACGGTAACGATAAATGCAAATATGAATACTATTTCTTTTTTCATAACTCTAGATTATGTTTTAAATAAGTTTATATTTCAGTAAATAATTCGTGCTCTGATAATCTAGATTTAGGCGTTTTTTCTGTAGAATTAAAATCAGATTCTGCTCTATAACCTAAAGAAACTGCTACTAAAGCGGAGTAACCTTTTTCTCTTAATCCGAATTCTTCGTCTAAAGCTTTTACATCAATTCCTTCCATTGGTGTAGCATCGATTCCTAAACTTGCCACCCCTAATAAAAAGCTACCAATGTTTAAATAAACTTGTTTTTCCATCCAATGTTGTAAATCTTTTAAATCGTATTTATGAATGCCTGCAAATGTTTTTACAGCACCTAAAAATCCGTTTTTAATATCTTCATTAGGAAACCTACCATCTTTATCTTCTGTATCTGCAATATGTTGATAATATGCATCATCTGCATCTGTTTTTACACAAAATAATACCACAGCAGCAGCATTGATAACTTTAGGTTTGTTAAAACTAAAAAAACCTTGCGTACCTTTTGCTATTCTTTCTTTACCTTCTGTAGTTTCTGCAACTATAAAATGCCAAGGTTGTAAGTTTACACTAGAAGGACTCATTCTTAATAAGTTTTTAACCTCTGCCATATCTGCATCAGATATTTTTTTACTTGGGTTAAATTCTTTGGTTGTGTACCTCCAGTTTAATGTTTCTTTTAAATTCATTTTTATCTGTTTAATATTATACTATCATTTTTATAGTGACAAAAATATAGATAGTATTCAATCCTCACAATAACTATCAAAAAGGATAGTATAAAAAATCAATAAAAAATAGCAATCAAATAACTGATATACTGTATTTTAAATGAAATGTTAAATTAACTATAAAAAGTATAGTTGTATAATTTATGATAGTACATTATCTTTGTAAATAAATAAAATTTTTAATACTCTAATTATGTATAAATTAAATGGAAAAGAATACCCATGTTGCGCTAGTTTAACAATGGGATTTATTGGTGGAAAGTGGAAAACGGTTATTTTATATCATTTAAGAAAAGACACGCTTAGATATAATGAATTAAGAAAACAAATACCTACTGTAACCGAACGTACTTTAAGCTTACAGCTAAAAACACTAGAAGAAGATGGCTTAATTAAACGAAAAGTATATACCTCTAAACCACCTTTAAAAGTGGAATATTCTTTAACCGATTTTGGAAAAACATTAGTACCTGTAGTGCAAGCTATTGCTGATTGGGGTGTAGCAACTGTGCAAGAAAAAGGTGAAATTTTGTAATAAAAAATTAAACTACCATTTCCATTTTTTAAGATTCTCTAATTAATGAACTATCTAAAACAATGGTTACATCTATGAGACTATCTTCAATTTTATTGTATTGATTGACTAAAGTTAACCAAAAAATCTTTACATCAATTTAGAAAAAACAATTAATTATTACTTTTCCTAAAGGATGAAGGTGTAGCACCAACAAATTTTTTAAAAGCTGTATTAAAAGAAGATAAACTGCTAAAACCAGCATCAAATGCAATGGAAGCAATGGTTAAATTATCATTTTTTGAATCATTCAAAAGATTTTTTGCAACCTCAATTCTATAAGAGTTTATAAAATCGTTAAAGTTCTTTTGCGCATATTGATTAATAATTTCTGAAGTTTTCTGAGTGGTTACCCCTATTAATTTACTTAAACTAGTTAAAGAAACATCAGCATTTAAATACATTTTATTGGCAATCACCAAATTAGAAATTTCTTTAAATAATATAGCATTTTCATTTACTTTAAAAACCTCTCCATCAATATCAGTAATTTTTAGTAAATATGCTTTATAACTTAAAAAATAAATAACAATAGAATACATTATTGGACCTATAATATAAGGAACAGCATCTTCTATAATATTTAAGAAATACGAAACCCAAATTACTACAAAACCTATCACTAAAAAGGTTAACCAATCTAAAATTGCTTTTTGAGATTTGGTTTGTAAACTATTGTTTAATTGATATTTTAGACGCAATACAATTTTAATAGCAATAAAAATATAAGTTGCAAAATGCAGATAAATAAAAATTATAATACTACCAAAAACAATAACAGTTGTAGGATTATTTATATCATTTTTATCCGCAAAGAAACTTGCGATAAATATCATTACAAAAGGCAATAATTCTACTAAATACTGCTTGCTTAATTTAAAATTAGGATTAGTCATAACTAACATATATCCTCTTAAAAAAGGACCAATCAATAAGAGTAATGCCAAACCAATAATTATAAATGTGGGCTCTAAATTATCTCCAAAATTTAGCATTATTGATTTGCCAATTCTAAAAGCCATAAAAAAAAGTATCAACCCTAATAAATAGTTTGATACCTTTTTTTTCTTTTTAAATAGAAATAAATGTATGGCAAATAGAATACCGTGTAAAAGTCCTACACTGCTTAAGATGATTAAAAGTATATCTATAAATTCCAATTATTCTTTATTCCAAATTTAATTATTTTTTCTCTATTTTAGAATCGCAACTTTTAGTAAATGAAAGTAAATTTAAAATATTGAAAAAATCGCCAATCTCTACTTTCATTACTGAAACAATTGTATGTTGTGCTAATAACATTCTGTCTATGGATTTGTTTTCTAAATTTATCATATTTTCGATAGCATTTTTTGCTTTCTGTTTGCCCTCTTTACTATAAATGGATAAAACTTTAATTGCATTTTCTTCTGCAGTTACCATTCTTTTCTTTGGTGTATTACCAAGTTGTTCTATCATTTTTTCTGCTAAAGCCCAAGTAGACCAAGGATTTTGACCTGTAATTAAGTTTTTATCTTGACTTATTTGTTCTAAATACATTTCGCCTTTATTAAAATTAGCACCTTGTTCAGTTAGTTTTTCTTGTAATAAAAATGGAAAAATAGATTTTGCATCAGGAATTAAAAGTAACTCCTCTTCATTTGTAAAACCACTTACAGACTTATTTTCTAACAAATGATTACCATTTGTCAACCTTACATTTACCAAAGCTGCAGGGCCATGACAAACAGCACCAATTACTTTATTTGATTCGTAATACTCTTTTACAATATTTTGAATTGATTTATCATTAGGAAAATCGAACATTGCACCTTTACCACCAACAAAATAAATAGCATCGTAATTGTCTGCAATTACATCTTTCATTGCTATGGTATTATTTGTTTTTTGTTGGGCAATTTTATCATTTAAAAAAGCAAAATCATACGCGCCCATATCATCATTATCGATAATAACTCTAGGTTTACCACCTAAAGTGCTTGCAACATCTACTTGATAACCATTGGCTTTAAATACATAATATGCTCTTGATAATTCAGTTAATTCATAACCTGTTTTTTTGCCTGTAGTTCCTATGGTTTTTGTACTGGTAACCACTGCTAAAATTTTTCCTTTTTTGGGTAAAACGTTTTCTGATAAATAAGGTAAATCTTTAACTGTGGTATTTTCTATATTTAGATTCGTAGATGGTAATAAACTCACAAACCAAAAACCAAAACATACTAATATTACTAAAAGTGATAACAAAAAAAGTAAAACCTTTTTTACAATTGGGTATTTTTTAAACATAACTTTTCATTTTAATTATTTGGCTAAATAATGTGGTTTTTATTATAAAACCTGATGAAATGATAATTCAGTCAGTGTAAAAATTATTTAATTATCCTTAAAAATGGAATAAATAACTAAAAATATCTTTTCCTAACTTTAAAATTATAAAAACACTTAAACCTCTTTTCTTAAAACTTCTAAAGGCGGACTTTGTAAAACCGATTTTAAATTACTTAACCCAATAATTACCACTAAAACTGTGATGCCTGGCAGAAAAACCAAAAACGGAATTGCAGATGGCACAAAAGGTTCTTTAAACAATAATGTAGCTAATAATTGGCTACCAACTAAAGACAATAAAATACCTGTTAAGCTCCCCAACAAGCCTAAATACATATATTCTAAAGCTGTGATTTGTAAAATCTGCTTACTTTTAGCACCTAATGTTCTTAATAAAACACTTTCTTTTATGCGTTGATATTTACTGTTTCTCACAGAACCTATCAAGACAATAAAGCCAGTTAGAATGCTAAAAAATGCCATAAAATTGATAATCCAAGAAATTTTATCTAGAATATCTTCTACAATGGTAAACACTTGGCGTAAATCTAAAATGGTAATATTTGGAAAGTTTTTTACTAAATCTCGTTGTAAATCTGCTGAACTCTCTTCATCTGCTGCATAGGTTGTCATTACATTAAATTGTGGTGCTTTTTCTAAAACACCTGCAGGAAAAAGAATTAAAAAGTTTACTTGCATACTACTCCAATCTACTTTTCTAATACTACCTACTTTTGTGTTCATCAAAACACCCTGAATGTTAAAAGTAACTTTATCACCGAGTTTTAATTTGGCATCTCTTGCAATACTTTCTGATATGGAAATTGGTACAGGTTGCTCACCCTTAAAATTACCAGTAAACTCACCTTCTAATAGTTCTTCAGTTTCCACTAAATGATCTCTATACGTAACTCTAAATTCTCGATTTAACATCCATCTACGCATTTTAACAGTCGTATCTTTTCTAATTTCGTTGGCTAATTTGCCACGAATACTGTGCATACGCATTGTAATAATTGGTATGTTATCAATTACCTCTAAACCCTTACTTTCAAAATTCTGTATCAATGCTTTTTCTTGAGAACTTTGCACATCCATCAAAATAATAT
The DNA here is from genome assembly GCF_001975665.1 of Polaribacter reichenbachii. Taxonomy (NCBI): domain Bacteria; kingdom Pseudomonadati; phylum Bacteroidota; class Flavobacteriia; order Flavobacteriales; family Flavobacteriaceae; genus Polaribacter; species Polaribacter reichenbachii. The sequence goes on from NZ_CP019419.1 coordinate 3,486,922, forward strand.
TCGCATCCGTCTTTTTGTTTTCTATGGATGTTTTTGCCAATAAAATATCCTTAGTAAAATACAACGTACTAATTAAAAAAGTACCCAAACCAATGGCTACAACTAACACCATTGTTTGATTATTAGGTCTGAATAAATTCAGTAAACTTTGTCTGCTTATAAAACCCCAAGAACTAGGAAAAAACTTTTTAATTAGATTGATAAATACATTAGAAACTCCTGCAACAATTGCAAAAGTGATGAAAATCCCGATGGTAAATAGCAATCCATTTAAAGCACTTTTTAACATCCAAAAGGAAAATAAAAAGATAAATAATAGAATGGCTAAAATTACTAATATTCTTGCTTTTTTAGGTTTCTGCTGATTTTCTTCTTGTCCTCTTAAAACTTCTAAGGGCGAAACATACCAAGTACCTAACAAAGGCAATAAGGCAAATAAAACCGACATTAAAATACCAAGAATAATCCCCATTAAAATAGGTTGAACAGAGATAGAAACTTCTACACTAAATGGTAAAAACTCTTGTAAAATATAAGGAAATAGAAATTGTAAGCCAATACCAATTGCTGCACCAACGATACCTCCTATTAATCCAATTCCTAAAATTTGAATCATATAAATAAAGAAAGATTGTTTTCTAGAAGCACCCAAACACTTTAAAACAGCTACGTTTTTTAATTTTTCTTTAATGTAAATATGTACAGAACTTGCAATACCAATACAACCTAATAAAAGTGCAATAAAGGCTACAAGATTTAAAAAACGACCAACATTATCATATCTTCTACCTAGATTTCTACTGGTGCTCGTGTGTGTATCTAAATCAGCATTTTCATCATCTAAAATAGGATCTATTGTTTTGTCTAACAGATCTAAATCCATTTCTGGAGCTTTAAAAAAGTATTGATATTCTGTTCTACTGCCTAATTGTAGCAATTCCGTTTTTTCTAAAAGTCGATAAGGAATTAACACAGATGGTGCTATAGAAGATGAAATAGCTGTACTACCAGGAATCGATTTTAAAGCACCCATAATTGGAAAAGAAACTTTACCTAGTTTTATAGAATCTCCAACAGCTAAATTAAATTGTAATAATAAAGTTGCATCAACTAAAGCACCACCTAATTCTTGATAGGTTTTACCCGCATTTACTGGGGATGTAGTTAATTCACCATAAAAAGGAAAATCACCTTGTAAAGCTCTTACTTTAACTAATTTAGTTCCGTCTTTTTCTGGAAAAGCTGCCATAGAAACAAAATTGACTTCAGAAGCATCTGCGCCTAAAGAATCGATTATTTTCTGTACTTTTTCTGATGGTTTTTTTCTGCTATCAATAATAAAATCGGCACCCATTAAAGATTTGGATTGCTTTTTAATATTGTCTTTTAAATTTTCGCTAAACAACTGAATAGAAACCACAGCTGCAATACCTAAAATGATAGATGCCATAAACAGCATTAACCTAGAAAGACTGGCTTTACCATCTCTCCATGCCATTTTTAATAACCAATTGAAACCTGCTTTAGATTGATTTTTGCTCATTAAACTACAACTGTTTTTTCATTAGATACAATCTTACCACCTCTTAAGCGTAAAATTTGTTGGGTTCGGTTTGCCAAATCTAAATCGTGTGTAATGATTACTAAAGTTGTACCAGCTTCTTTGTTTAATTCAAACAACAATTGAATTACTTTTTCGCCAGTTTCTTCGTCTAAATTACCAGTTGGTTCATCTGCAAATAAAATGGCAGGTTTGTTAGAAAAAGCTCTTGCCAAAGCAACTCTTTGTTGCTCACCACCAGATAATTGCGTTGGGTAATGATGCAATCTATCACCCAAACCTACTTTTGTTAAAAGTTCAATTCCTGTTTTTGAAGCATTTTTATCGCCTTGTAATTCTAAAGGAACAATTACATTTTCTAAAGCTGTTAAAGTGGGTAATAATTGAAAGTTCTGAAAAATAAAACCTACATTTTTATTACGCAAAGCTGCTCGTTCATCTTCATTTAAATCGTGTAAAGCAGTACCACATAATTCTACTGTACCTGCTGTAGGATAATCTAAACCAGCACATAAACCTAACAGTGTGGTTTTTCCACTACCAGAAGGCCCTACAATAGAAAAAACACTTCCTTTTTCTACTGAAAAAGAAATATTGTTCAATACTGTTAATTGTTTAGAACCACTTGTATATGTCTTCTCTAAATCATTAATCTTTAATATCTTTGACATTATTTATTTTTAACTTTATATTAAAATATGCTGAAACTGAAAAATAATCATTTGTTAAAGAATAGCAACAATCAAAGCCGTACAATTTTCTTAAAATTCTGTTATTTTTCTTTAGCATTACTGCTATTTTCTTGTAAATCTGATGCTCCTAAATCAGATAATACATCAAAAACAATTGAAACTGAAACAAAAACTACTGTTGTAGCAACTACCTCTAAAAGAGTCGTTTTTTTTGGTGATAGTTTAACTGCGGGTTATGGTTTAGATGATGTAGAAAATGCTTTTCCTGGTTTTATTCAACAGAAAATAGATAGTTTAGGGTTGAAATACATAGTTGTTAATTCTGGAATTAGTGGAGAAACAACTTCTGGTGGAAAAAACAGAATTGATTGGGTTTTGAATCAGAAACCTGATGTTTTTATTTTAGAATTAGGTGCCAATGATGGTTTGCGAGGTGTAAATTTATCAGAAACAAAAAACAATTTACAGTTTATAGTAGATGCTGTAAAAACAAAATATCCAGACACCAAAATTGTTTTAGCTGGTATGCAAATTCCGCCAAATATGGGACAAGATTATACTTCTGAATTTAAAAACATTTTCCCTGATTTGGCCAAAAAGAATAACTTAACCTTAGTTCCATTTTTACTAGAAAATGTTGGTGGTATTCCTTCTTTAAATCAATCTGATGGAATTCACCCTACAAAAGAAGGTCATAAAATTTTGGCCAGCAATGTTTGGGAAGTTTTATTACCTGTTTTAAAATAATTTATTTTGCACGTCTTTTTAAGAACTTATTTTTAATTGTTGGTATTCTGATGATAAAACCTAAACCAACAATAATTGCATAAATTAAATAGGTTTTTTCTAGAATTGCAATGTGTAATAAACTTAAAAAGATGGCTAAATAGGCATAAGATTGTAGTTTTTTCCAGTTCTTTTTAAGTTTTTTCATTGATTTTCTGTTGGATGTAAAAAACAAAGGAATCAATATTAAAACTGCAATAAAACCTGCTATATAGTTTACTTGAGTAAAGGTTTCTAAAAATCCATCTGCCCAAATAAAAATGATAAAATGTAGAAAACTCCAAACTCCGGTTGCAATTCCCATTGCTTGCCTTACATATAAATTGGTTACACCAAATAATATAAAAAACGGAGTACAAGTTAGTACTGCTGTCATCCATCTTATGGCAAATTCACCAGAAATATGGTACAACATACTCACTGCTTTTTCTCCTTTTGTGCTTGCTATACCTTCTGTAATTGCAGTGCTTAGCATATTAGAAAGTGGTAATACTGGTAATGTTGCTAAAATGGCTACAATGATCCATCCATAATTATTTTTGATAAACTTCATATTCATCAGACTTGTAATTAAGTTATTTTTTGTTTTTTATTTTGTACCAAACTTTTTAGTTTTATATGATATTATTACTATTTATTATCAATTTATGCTATTAAATTTGTACCTATTATAGTGTTATAAATTTCTTATTGTTAATGTTTTTTCAACGCTTCTAACTCTTTTTCTAATTGCGCTGCTTTGTCTTTAAATTTTTGCATTGCTTTTTTTAATTGCCCTACTTTTTTAAAAACTTCATCATCTTGAACAGCTGTATACGTTACAACACCTTCTTTTTCTTTTATTTTTGATTTACTGCCACAAGTTGGGCAAATTGCTATTTGACTCATTTTCTTATTTTTTTAAAGTTATTAATACCGCTTTTCCATCGTGTTTTGATTCGAAATCGTATTTACCTGTTTTTGCGATTGTTTTTAGAAAATCTTTAGGTTCAGACATATCAGCATTATCAACATAAATAATAGTATTACTATTAAAATTATACGCTAACATTTGAAATAATGGTAAGTACAAGTCTTTCCATCCATCTAAAAAAAGCAAATCTATATTTCCATTAAAATTTCTTAAGGTTTCTAAAGCATCTCCAATTCTAACATCAATCAAATCGTAAACCCCGGCATTTTTAAAATTTTCTATCGCTCTTTTTGCTTTAGATTCTATTAATTCTGTAGTTATAATATTTCCATTTGTTTCAAGTACACCTTGTGCTAAAAATAATGTTGATATGCCAAAAGAAGTACCAAATTCAACAACGTTTTTAATATCATTATTAATGATGATTTCTTTTAACTCTTCACCTTGTAATTTAGATATTGATAAATATGCGTTTTTAAAATCTGCTGGTTTAAAAGGTCTAATAATTCCTTTTGTGATACCAGTAATCATTTTAAAATAATCGTTTTTAGCATCTTTAAAAAGCTGCTCTAATATATTTTCTATGTTTTGTTGTTCTATAATCTTCATAGTTATTTAACCTTTAAAAGAGGAACACCAGTTTTTAAGATATTCCTCTTTATTATGAATTACTAATAAATTTTCTTAAAACTTACCATTAGTATTTTTCCATTCTGATTTTACAGGAATAGTAGAAATAACATCCCAATGCTCAACAATTAATCCGTTTTCAATTCTAAATAAATCGTAATAAGCAGTGTGATCTCCTTTACCAAATTTACCTTCACATATGGTTAATACAAAGTTTCCTTGACCTAAAACTTTATGTAATTTGGTGTATTCCATTACTAAACCATTTTCTGCAAAATATTTCATTGCTACACCAAAACCTTCTAAACCATCTGCAACAGCAGGATTGTGTTGAATGTATTTTTTAGGGTTGATGTAATTAGTTACTTGATCCATTTTATGATTTAACAACACATTTTCGATAAAGCCTCTTGCTATTTTTTTGTTTGCCTCAGTTTTATCTAAATCTGTTATTACTGTAGTACCATCAAATTGAGTTCTACCACTTGGATTTGGTTTTTGAACCTCTAATAAATTATCCCAATGTTCTACAATTAAACCATTTTCGAAACGAAAAACATCGAAACCTGCTTTAGGGCCAAAAAAGTCATATTCTGTATGTGTAAAAACATAATCTCCATCTTGAAAAGCACGAATTACATTTGCTTTAAATCCGCCTTCTGGTGCGTGATGCATTACAGCTCCAAAACCTGCTAAACCATCTTCAACTGCTAAATTATGCTGAATGTATTTTTTTGGATTGATGTAAGAAATTGGTTTTTGATCGCCAGTATTAAAGCTATTTAATAAAGCCACCACTTTATCTTTGTTTGATAGTTTTGTAGATTCAGATTTAAGATCTGCAATTGCTTTTGTTGATTTACTACTTGAACAACTTACAGCAATAGAACTAGTAATTATTAATGTTATAAATTTTAATTTCATCATTTGTAATTTTATAAGTTAAATTAATTTGTACTGCAAAATTATAGCAATACCAAAGTGATTTGATTATCAAAATGATGACAAAAACAGTAAAAGTATAACCAAAATAATTATTACCTAATTCTTTTGTCTAAATTTAAATGGTGTGATTTTAGCGTTTTTCTTAAAAAACTTAATCATATTTGCAGGTTCTTCAAAACCCGTTTTATAACTAATTTCTTTTATTGATAAGGATGTAGAAAGTAAATATCTTTTTATTTCTGTAGTTACAAAATCGTCTATAAAAGCTTTTACAGTTTTGCTAGTTAACTGTTTAACAACATCGTTCAAAAATTTATATGAAACAAACAATTTATCAGCATAAAACCTAGAACTTCTTGTTTTTACATATTCTTTTTCAAGTAAATTTTTAAATTGATTAAAAACATCTAACCAACGATTTTTAATGTTTTTTTCTGATAATTGCTCTTTTATTCTTTCTGATTTTAATAAAAAAATATGCAGATAAGAACGTAACATTTCATTTTTAGCAAAATCATTTTCTTGCTGATATTCTGAATATAGATTTTGCACAATATTTATAAAATTATTTTCTAAACTTTCATCTATTTCTAAAACTGGTGTTTCTAAATGGTAATTATATAACCTATTTAAATTAACACTCTTAGACAAAAAGTAGTTTTGTTCTAAAAAATCGCTATTTAAAATAATAGCAAAACCAGCTGTTTCTTTAAAGTTTTCAGTAAAATGATGCACCTGATTTTTTGCAATGAATAAGATGTCTCCCTTTTTAAGATTATAAAACTTAAAATCTACAAAGTGATCATAATTTCCTTCAGTAATTACAAGAATAATGTAAAACTGAATTTTATGTGGTAAAAAAGGATTGTGATTGTTGGTTTTGGTTAGTTTTTGATGCATTTCATCAAAAGTCATTACTTCAATGTCTAATTTTATACTTGAATTATATGCAACTTTTGGTAATGTATTCATCAACTGTGAAATTATAAAATTTTGATTTAAAAAACCTCTAAAATAAAAAAACAACCTTAGTTTCTAAAAGTTGTTACTTATTTATAATTTGTAATTTTATTAAGCTTCACTATTTTTTAGAAATTTTTGGTATTTCTTTTTGCTTCTATTTTTCCAAGTTATTTCACCTAACTGACCAATAATTTTAATAAAATTTTATATCAATAACATAGAACCATCAGCGTGTATTTATCTTTTTTAAGGTTGTTCACATAACATTTCTTTTGCTAGATGTATACCATAATCTAATGTTATTCTCTTAAAAAACCTCTACATCAATAATATACCGAGTTAAAAAATTTATCATTAAAAGAAACTTTAATTACATCTTTATGGAAAATTTTAGCACCACAAAGTGTGTCTTTAAAATCCATTTTAAGATTTTTTTAATAATAAAATTTACAGAAATACTAATAATTTTTCTTGGAAATTCTTTTGGTAATATTTACACCCATTCTGCTAATTAGATATTTTTACAAAGCTAAAAGTTACTAATAAAACCTTTGTAACCAAGATAAGACTAAAGCAAAAAACTTTAGTCTATCTTCAATAAAATTAGGGATTTTATTTTAGGGGTTGGCTATTGGGGAAAAATTATGAGTAATCATTTTTATTTAGCAATACCAATAGTATTTTTCGTGGTTATTTTAACTACCACAAAAATAGACAATTAACAAAGATTAAATCAGGGTTTTCGCTATTTGGATTTTAACTATAGATAAAAAGAAGTAAAGTTTAGATGAGTTTCTAAAGTAAATCTAAACGTTTCATTAATTCTGGTCTTTTAGACCTACTTATGGGTATTACTTCTTTTTTAATTAAAACACTATTATCTTCGATATCAATAATTTTCTTGATATTAATAACATAAGAACGATGCACTTTTAAGAAGAGAGATTCTGGTAATTTTTCTTCTATCTTTTTTAAGGTAGAATGTACAATATAATTTTTATCTTCTGTTTTAATTTGTATATAATCTCCTTTAGCTTCTACTAAATAAATAGAAGGTAAATCAATTTTAATAAGACGTCTATTAATGTTTACATAAAAATCATTAGAAACATCGTTTGTTTTTTTACTTGTAGAAATTGTTTGTATTCTTTTGTTTTCTGCTTTTGTTATTGCCTTTTTAAAACGGGATGGCTCAATTGGTTTTAGCAAATAATCAACAATAAAATCGTACTCAAAAGCTTGTAAAGCAAAATTAGGATCTGAAGTTGTTAGTATAATTTTAGGCGGATTTTTCAAAGATTTTATAAAATCTAAACCACTAAAATCTGGCATATGAATATCTAAAAATATTAAATCTACCGAATTTTCGTTTAAAAATTTTATGGCTTGTATTGCATTCGAAAAATCATCAACAATATCTAAATTATTAAATTCTGTACAGAGCGATTTTATAATTTCTCTGGCCATTTTTTCATCATCAACAATTATACATTTCATAGAATATAATTTTTGTAATAAAATTATAGTTTTTTAATGACTAATACTATTATTTTGTAAAATATTATTTTTATTGATAAAGATTTATCGGTTTAAATAAAGAATTAAAAACCTAATCTTCAGATTTTTTAATGGTAAAATAAAAAGTTGTTCCTTTATCAATTTCAGATTCTACCCAAACTTCTCCTTTGTAAATATCTACAATTTTTTTAACAATAGATAAACCAATTCCTGTTGAATCATCAGAAATTTTTAAAGATTGAAAAATCTTAAATATTTTATCATGATGCCTTTTTTCAATACCAATTCCGTTATCTATTACAGAAAATTTATAGAAATGTTCTTGCTCTTCAAAATCTATATTTATGTATGCATTTGGCTTATTACTAAATTTAATAGCATTACCAATTAAATTTTGAAATAATTGCTCGAATTTAGTGCTGTCTCCATTTACAATTGGTAATTTATTTACAATATTTATAGAAATATTATCTGGCACATACATAATATGTATGAGTTTTTTCACCAAATTATCTAAATCAATCTCTTGTTTATCTTTAGCATTAGAATTGATACTAGAAAACCTTAAAATGTCTGTAATTAAGTTTTCCATTTTTTCTAAAGTCAGATCAATATTGTCAAAATTTTGAAGACTAATTTCATCAAATTTGTCTTCATTATCCATTTTAATCCAAGTTGATAAAGCAGAAATACTTCTTAATGGCGATTTTAAATCATGAGATACAATATGAGCATATTCTTTTAACTCATCATTACTTCTTCTTAATTCTGCGACCAAGTCTTTGTTATGCTGCTCTACTTTAATACGTTCTCTTAAATTAATGGCACTTTTTAATTGTAATGAAACTATATTGGCAATATTTTCTATTGTTTTTTTGTGTTCTGCAGTAAAGTAGTTTTTATGTTCGTGTTCAGCATCAATAATACCAATAACTTCTCCATTGCTTATAATAGGAACTGTAATTTCTGATGATCTAATTTTATCATCAGAAATATATCTTTTGTCTTTAGAAGTATCATCAATAATTTCTGATATACCAGTTAAAGCTACACTACCAGAAATACCTTTACCTAAAGGTATAATACCATTATTATAAGCATTATTACTATCATTTACTTTTTCGCCAAATGCTGCAATTTGCTCTAAAGTATTATTATCTCTATTTACCAAATAAAGCACACAATCGTTGTTGCCTAAATAATTTGCAATATTGCTAGTTATTTCCCAAGCAATTTCATTTATATTTTCTTTACCTAAAACCGATTTGGCTGTATTGTTTACCAAATCTATAACCAATTGTTCTTCTCTTTGTTTGGTTACATCTCTAACAATACCTTGTGCAGCAATGGGCATATTATTTTTATCGTAAATAATACTGGCATTAATGTTTACCCACTTTATTTCATTATTTTTTGATGTAACTCTTGCGCTAAAATTAGAAAACTTACCTTTTTTCTTCAATTCTAAAAAAGAATTCATTGCATAGGTATAATCTTCCTCAAAAATAAGGTCTAATATATTAGCTTCTGTTTCTGTAGGGTCTAAACCAAAAAGTTGTTCTGCAACATCGTTCATTTTGAGTACATTACCTTGAATACCTATAACTAAATAGGCATCGTTAATATTCTCAAAAACTCCTTTTAGTTCAGATTTTTTTTCATCAAGTAAACTTTCTAATTTTTTATTTACTTCTTTAAGTTGTAAAGAAGTATTGTATAAAGTTAAAGATTTTTCTTCAAGAATTTTTTCGGCTTGCTTTCTTGCAGTTTTTTGCCTTAAAAGTGCTCTTTCTAATATGTCAATTTTTTCTTGACTCATTAATTTTTTGTAATTAGAAAACGTACTTCTGTGCCATCAGATTTAATTTTTTCTAGAACAATTTTTGCAGAACTATTGAAATGCTGAAATGTTTTGTTCATTAAACCTAATCCAAAATGATGCATTGCCCTACTCGATTTATAAATCATAGTTAGTGAATTTTCTGTTTTATTTTCAACTATAAAAATAGGCAATTCTGCATCTGGATATATTTTTCTAACCTCTATATGAATATGATTTTCTATAGATGATAACATTTCTATAGGGTCTTTATATGTGGCTAAAAGACCAGGATAACTTGTTTCAATTACACTGAAAAAGTGTTCGGCATATACCAATAATAAGTCATCTATAGAAATACCAGTATTTGCGCTTAAATGTTGCAATAGCTGTAACATTTCTGAAAAACTATAGGTACCAATTGAGGTGTAAATTCCGTTTGATTTTAAATCTGATGATGAAATAATTCTATCTACCATTTCTAAACCAAACTTATCTTCTACTAATTCTAAAAATTCTGTAAAAACTATACCTTTCATAACCTATAATTTTAAAAATTCATTAAAATTCCAATAATTCATAATTGTTTTTATCTTTAACTCATAGTCCTCAAACTTTAATGGTTTTAAAATATAACCAGCTATACCGAGTGCATAACATTCTGAAATATCATCATTATTACTAGATGTTGTTAATATAATTACAGGAATATGTCTTAAATTTTCTTTTTGTTTTATAATTGTTAAAAACTCTATACCATTCATATCTGGCATATTCAAATCTAACAATATCATATCTGGCACATCTACATCTACACATTCTAAAGCCTCGAACCCATTGCCAGCAATGGTTAAAACGTAGTTTTGAAGTTCTTTCGAAATAGACCTTTTGAGTTTAATTACTTCTATTTGATTATCCTCAACCAATAAAATTTTTAATTTACTCTTATGCATATTAGATAAATTTAATTTAACGAAAATACTTTATTTTTCTATAATAGCAATTTTCATCAGTTAAATATCTAACTAGTATCGATTAAAATAAATTATGTATCGATTAATATTAATTAAGTGTCGATAAGTACAAATAAAAAAACTACCTAATGGCATTCTATAAAAGTGCTGTCTGTAATTTCTAAAACTGGTGATGGAGAAATATAGGGAATGCCCAAACCTAAGCCTCTAATAATAAAAAAAACACCAATAAATATAACTAAAATTGGGATAACTTTTTGAATTTTATTTCTAAAACTAATTTTTGTGAAATTACCTAAATAAACAAAAGCTGTCATAAGAGGAATTGTACCTAGGCCAAATAAGAACATATATAAGCTACCTAAAAAAGCATTAGAAGTTGCTATAGCTCCTAACAAAGCCATATAAACCAAGCCACAAGGCAAAAATCCGTTTAAAAAACCAATGGTAAAAAAAGTATCATTTCCTTTCTTTTTTAATTCTTTACCTAGAGCACTTTTTATTTTTAAAATAATAGTACTTATCTTTTTTGATAAGGATAATTTATGAGAAATTTTAGGAAAAATAATGGTTAAAATCATTAAAACTCCTATAATTATTGAAAGTTGCTGTTGAAAGCCAAATAAGTAAAAACCTTTGCCTAAAAAACCAAATAACAAACCAATTAAACTGTAAGTAAACAATCTACCTAAGTGATAACTTACAATTTGAAAAAAACCTTTTACTGGTTTTTGTCTATCTACAGGTAACATAAATGCAATTGGGCCACACATACCTATGCAGTGAAAACTACCCAATAAACCAAATATGATTGCAGATAATAGCATTAATAGACAATTTCTTGTTTTAGTAAATAATCTGTATTTTTATAGCTCCAATGAATGGTAATGTTCCAACGACCATCTAATAAACGTTGTTCAGGCACGAGCAAATATGTTTTAGAAATTGAAATAGGTATTTCAAAATCTAATTGTTTATTAGATGGTCTATATAGGAACACTTTTCCTTTTATTTCTTTTGGTTGATAATCTTCTGGAAATTTTATTAATAACCCTTTATTATCTCTCTGTATTTTTACTTTTTCTTCTAAATTAACTGCATTTTGTGTAGCGTCAATTTCTTGCTGATAATTTAACTCTGCTTGATAATATTTATCTGTTACTAAATCGTGACTATATGCATGATCTGTACTCATTGTAATTACAAAATACATGATAAAAGCTATGAAAGCGATAATCGTTATTACAATACCTGTTCCCCAATTAAATTTCATAATCTTTTATTTTTAAATTCTTTTTTAAGATATATTGTTAAAATTAAAATGATAGATTTTACTCATTTTTATTACTCCTAAGTTTCAACTTTATGAGTTATCAATTTACCTATAACTTCTTGGCCCTAGAAAATTTGTATCTGTTGTTTCTATTAATTTATCGCCACTAAAAACACCAATTTCAATATCTATATTATCGTCTTTTAAGACGGATGCATTTAGTTCTATAAATAAAGTACCTTCGGCTAAACCTTGTTTTGGCACTACAAAATTATGATTAGAAACCAATTTTATTTCGCCTTTATGAGATAAAATTTTATAACTAACATCCTCTATATCTTTTGTGGTTTTATTAATTACCTTGTATGTATACACATTACTGATAATATTATTTTCTTTGTGTTCGTATAGTTGACCTGGCAACCTTAAAATAGTAGCTTCTACATTATTTCTTAAAAATAACATTCCCACTAAAATACCCACTAAAATGAATAAAACTGCTGAATAACCTTTTATTCTTGCACTAAACTGAAAAGGCTTATTCTCTGCAATATTTTCTTCGCTTGCGTACCTAATTAAACCTTTAGGTAAATTGATGCTTTCCATAATATGGTCGCACTCATCGATACAAGCTGTACAGTTTACACATTCTAATTGTGTACCGTTTCTAATATCGATATTTGTTGGACAAACAACCACACATTGTTTACAATCGATACAATCTCCTTTACCTAAAGCTTCTCTATCTTCGTTTTTCTTAAATTTAGATCGACCTTGTTCTCTTTCTCCTCGTTTATAATCGTAAGCAACATTAATGGTTTTATTGTCTAATAAAACACCTTGCAACCTACCATAAGGACAAGCTATAATACAAACTTGTTCTCTAAACCAAGCGAAAATAAAATAGAAAACTCCAGTAAAAATTAATAAAGATATTAATGTACTAACATTATCTAAAGGATTACCAGTTATGTAACTAATTACGGTATCTCCGCCAATTAAATAAGCTAAAAAAACATTGGCAATTATAAAAGAAATTACAAAAAACAAAAACCATTTTAGTACTCTTTTTCTAATTTTTTCAGCATTCCAAGGTTGTTTTTCTAAACGGATTTGTTTTCCTCTATCACCATCAATCCAATACTCTATTTTTCTAAAAACCATTTCCATAAAAATGGTTTGAGGGCAAATCCATCCGCAGAACAAGCGGCCAAAAACTACTGTAAATAATATTACAAATACAACACCAGTAATCATTGAAATTACTAGAAGATGAAAATCTTGTGGCCAAAAAGGAAATCCGAAGATATTAAAACGACGTTCTAAAACATTAAATAGTAAAAACTGATTGCCATTTATTTTGATAAAAGGTGCCAATAATAAGAACGCTAATAAAAAGTAACTTACATAACTTCTGTATTTATAAAACTTTCCACTAGGTTTTTTCGGAAAAACCCAAGAACGCTTTCCTTCTTCGTTTATAGTACCAATACTATCTCTAAATTGTTCGTTCTTTGGCTCTTCCATTCTAACTATTACTAACGCTCTTTTACTTTTTATCTATCAATTTTTGATAGGTTTCTTATCATATTTTAATTTTTAAAAATGAAAATCAGAATAGATTACAATCTGAATATGAAGATTAAAAATTATTATTTACTAACTATTCTCCTTCCCAAATTTCACCTTGTGGCGCTTTTGGTTTTGCGGGTGTTGTTCCTTGAAGAGATAGCACATAACTTGCAACTTTAGCAATATCTTCTGCTTTTATTGTTTTGTTCCAAGCAATCATACCTTTACCATCTCTACCACCTTTAGAAACTGTGTTAAAAACGTTTTTAATTCCGCCTCCAAGAATCCAATATTCATCTGTTAAATTAGGTCCAATAGAGCCTCCACCATCAGCTAAGTGACAAGAAGCACAGTTTAAATTAAATACAGCTTTACCTCTTTTTAAATCTTTTTCATCTGTTAAAAGCTCTAAATTTGCCACATCAAAAACATCTGGAGACGTTGCTTTGTACATATCTATTTCCATTCTAGCTTCTGCAACTGCTTTTTGGTATTCCATTTCTGGAGTATCGCCACCCATAATATGAAAACGTACCAAATAAACCACTGCAAATATAATTGTGGCATAGAACATGTACACCCACCACGGCGGTAGTGAATTGTCTAATTCTTTAATTCCGTCGTAATTATGATCTAAAATAATTTCTTCTTCTTGTTCTATTGCTTTTGCTTTAGTCCAAGATTTTATTAGCTTTTTTATCCAAAGATTTGGTTCTTCTGGTACAATACCATCTTTTTCGTTTTGTAATTCTTTAGCTTTTGTAATTGCTAAAACATTTACATATTCTTTTAAAACCAAGACTAAAATAAAACCGATTAAAGCCAACCAAACTAATGGATTTTCTAAAAAATTTAGTGGCTTTTCATAAGCCATAAAAGACTTTAGAAGTGCAAAAAATGTAATTATTACAAATAATATATAAACTGTAGATTGAATCTTTTTTCTCATTTCAATTGTTTTTTAGTGATCTAAAGGGATGTTACTTACCTTGTTTATATATTCTTTTTTTGCTGTAAAAACCCACCAAAATAAGGCTACAAAAAAAGTAAAGAAGATAATTAAGGATATTAATGGATATATTTCTATACCAGTAATACTTTCCATATGGTTTTTTACAAATTTTAGCATAATCTTATTTTTTAGAAATTTGTTGTTCGTCTTTTACTTTAATATCTGTACCTAATCTTTGTAGATAAGCAATAAGAGCAACAATTTCTCTATCTTTCATTTCTACAAATTCTTGTCCATTATCTTTTGCATATTTTTTGTCTGCTTCATAAGTTTTAGCAAAATCAGGATCTTGATATAAATTCTCTTCAATCAATTTTCCTTGTGCATCCATTAAAGCTTGTGCATTTTCAATTTCTTCATCAGTATAAGGAACACCTAATGTAACCATAGCTTTCATTTTACCTTCTGTAGATGATTTATCTAGCTCACTATGCACCAACCATTTATAAGATGGCATAATAGAACCTGGTGATGTACTTTGTGGATCATACATATGGTTTAAGTGCCAGCTATCTGAATATTTTGCACCTATTCTATGTAAATCTGGCCCTGTACGTTTAGAACCCCATAAAAATGGATGATCGTAAACATATTCACCTGCTTTAGAATACTCACCATAACGTTCTACTTCACTTCTAAAAGGGCGAATCATTTGTGAATGACAACCCACACAACCTTCTCGTATATAAAGATCTCTACCTTCTAATTCTAATGGCGAATATGGTTTTACACTACTAATTGTTGGTATATTAGACTTTACTAATAAAGTTGGTATTATCTGTACAACACCACCAATTAATATGGCAATTGTTGCATAAATTGTTAATTTAATTGGTTTTCTTTCTAACCAAGTGTGGTAACCTTCTCCTTTAGTTCTGTACTTAGATACTTTAGTTAACGCTGCAGCTTCTGCTAATTCGTCTTCTACTCCACTACCTTGTTTAACAGTTTTTACAACATTATACAACATAACAATTGCACCAATTATAAACATTGTACCACCAATAGCACGCATCCAATACATTGGTATAATTTCATTTACAGTTTCTAAGAAGTTACCGTAAGTTAAAGAACCATCAGGATTAAATTGTTTCCACATAGAAGCTTGTACAAAACCTGCTACATACATTGGTAATGCATATAAAATGATACCTAAAGTTCCTATCCAGAAATGGAAGTTCGCTAACTTTGTTGAGAATAAAGTCGTCTTAAACATTCTAGGTATTAACCAATACAACATACCAAATGTTAAGAAACCATTCCAAGCTAAAGCACCAACGTGTACGTGAGCAATAATCCAATCAGAAAAGTGAGCAATTGCATTTACATTTTTAAGAGATAACATTGGCCCCTCAAAAGTTGCCATACCATAACCAGTAATTGCGACAACCATAAATTTTAAAACAGGATCTGTTCTTACTTTATCCCAAGCACCTCTTAATGTTAATAATCCGTTTATCATACCACCCCAAGATGGCGCAATTAACATTACAGAAAAAGCAACCCCTAAATTCTGAGCCCAGTTTGGTAATGCTGTATATAATAAGTGGTGAGGTCCTGCCCAAATGTAAATAAAGATTAAAGACCAAAAATGCACGATAGATAATCGATAAGAATAAACAGGTCTGTTTGCTGCTTTAGGTACAAAATAATACATTAAACCTAAAAATGGAGTAGTTAAGAAAAATGCAACTGCATTATGACCATACCACCATTGTACTAAGGCATCTTGCACACCTGCGTAAACAGAGTAACTTTTAAATAAACTTACTGGTAATTCTAAACTATTAAAAATATGTAAAACTGCAACTGTTACAAAAGTTCCTAAATAGAACCAAATAGCAACATATAAATGACGTTGTCTTCTTTGTAAAATTGTCCAAATCATATTTACACCAAAAGCGACCCAAACTAAAGCGATAGCAATATCTATTGGCCACTCTAATTCTGCATATTCTTTTGATGTTGAATAACCTAATGGTAATGTAATGGCTGCAGCAACAATAATAGATTGCCATCCCCAGAAATTAAAATTACTTAAAAAGTTACTTGCCATTCTGGCTTTTAATAACCTTTGTAGAGAGTAATAAACCCCAGCAAATATTGCATTACCAACAAAAGCAAAAATTACAGCATTAGTATGTAATGGTCTTAAACGACCAAAACTTAACCAAGAAATTCCTTCTGTTAAATTTGGGAATAAAAACATAAAGGCCAAAAGTAAACCTACACTAAAACCCACTATACCCCACAGAAGTGTAGCGTAGATAAACTTCTTGACGATCTTGTTGTCATAATAGAATTGTTGCATTTCCATAAATTGTTCTTTAAAGTCTAATTAATTTTTTTATTGTTTTTCTTTTACAAGCTCATCATCAAACAGCATTCTAACTGAAGGTGTATATGAATCATCATACTGACCTTTTTTAACTGAATAAATAAATGCGATAAAGAATACAATTGCCACTAAAATACTTAGTGCTAGTAGTAGGTATATTACGCTCATATCTTGCCTGATAATTGATATGACAAAAATAGTTTTGTGTATTTTTTTAAAATATGACTTTTATCATATTCCTTTTTTTTTCACAAAAAAAAACATCATACCAACTAGGTATGATGTTTTTTTTGTTTTTAAAATTACATTCTATTTAGAAAGCTAAATGCCTATCTAAATTGAGCCAAAAATAAATGTGATGCTTAAGATAAAGATGGATACTTTTACTAGTGCACCAGATAATTTTCGAAGTAAAATTAAAGTTCTTAGGTAATCTATTCGGTTACTTTTCATTGTGGGGGAATTTTAAGTTGATATAAATTTAAGAATTTTAAACTTTACAACAAAACAAATGCCCCTCTTTTTTTAAATTGTCATAGAAAATAACTTTCCCTTAACCTTTTGTTTAAATAGTTTTTTGTCAAAAGCCATACAAATATTACGTACAAATGGCCTTGCTTTTTGCGGTACAGTTATAGAATTATCGTTAATAATTACTAATCCATCTTTTTCTAAAGGCGCCAATAATTCTAAATGTTCTTGTATATTTTCTATTTTTATAGATTCATCTTGCCAAGAAGTATAAAAATTACACATAATATTTAAGATGTGCTTTCTGATTATTTCATCTTCATTTGATAAAATATGACCTCGAAAAACCGGAATTTCTCCAGCATTTACAATTTCTTGATACTCTTTTACTGTTTTTACATTTTGTGCAAATCCGTACCAAGAATCAGAAATGGCAGACATCCCTAAACCAATCATTAACTGAGTTTTGTTTGATGTATACCCCATAAAATTTCGATGCAACGTTTTATTTATTGTGGCTTTGTATAAACTATCTGTCTTTAATGCAAAATGATCCATACCAATTTCTTCATAACCTAAATCAGTAAAAAGTTGTTTCCCAATTTCATAAAGCTGTCTTTTTTCATCGTCTTTTGGTAAATCATTTTCGTTAAAACCTCTTTGCCCAACACCTTTTACCCAAGGCACGTGTGCATAGCTGTAAAAAGAAATTCTATCTGGCTGTAATTCTTTGGTTTTATTTATGGTATAAATTACATTTTCTTTTGTTTGATGTGGTAAACCGAAAATTAAATCGTGACTAACAGAAGTGTATCCAATTTCTCTTGCCCAATTTGTAACTTGAGCTACAGCTTCAAAAGGTTGTACTCTATGAATTGCCTTTTGTACTTTTTCGTTATAATCTTGCACACCAAAACTTACTCTTGTAAAACCACAATTGTATAAAGTTTTTAATTGCGCTTTAGTTGTGTTGCTTGGATGCCCTTCAAAACTAAATTCGGCTTCAGAGTGTTTTTCTGAGTTTGCGAAAATTCCGTCTAATAAATACTCTAAATTTTCTTCTGAAAAAAAAGTTGGAGTTCCTCCTCCTAAATGCAATTCTTTAACAATTGGTACTTCATTTAACAAATCGACATACAATTGCCATTCCTTTAAAACAGCATTTATATAATCTTCTTCTACTTCGTGTCTTTTGGTAATGTGTTTATGACAAGCACAAAACGTGCATAAACTCTCGCAAAATGGCAAATGAATGTATAAACTAATACCTTCTTTTTGATTACTTTCTACAAATGATTTTTTAAAACTGTTAATCCATTTTTGTTTTGTGAAACTATTCTCATCCCAAAAAGGCACAGTAGGATAACTTGTATATCTTGGCCCAGGAATGTTATATTTTTGAATTAAAGATTTTGTTTTCATAGTATTTATGTAAGTTCTATTGCAATTTCTATCATCTCATTAAAAGTATGTTCTCTTTCTTCTGCTGTGGTTCTTTCTTTAGTTACCAAGCTATCCGAAATTGTTAAAATTGAGAGTGCATTTACATTATGTTTTGCTGCAACTGTGTATAAACCAGAAGTTTCCATTTCTACGCATAAAATTCCGTAATCTGCCCATTTTTTATAACTCTCAAAATCATCAGCATAAAACTCATCAGAACTTAAAACACCACCTGCTTTTACAGGTATATTTTTTTTATCAGCAATTTCTATAGCTTTTTTAAATAATTTAAAACTTGCTGTTGGCGCAAAATCTGCACCATTAAAACGAATTGTATTTAACCCAGAATTTGTTGAGGCAGACATTGCAATTACAATATCTCTAATTGCAACTTCTTTTTGATAAGAACCTGCAGAACCCACTCTAATTAAATTTTTAACACCATAATCATTGATTAATTCGTGTGTATAAATTAATGTTGATGGTATCCCCATTCCTGTACCTTGTACCGAGATTTTTTTGCCATTATAAGTACCTGTAAAACCTAACATACCACGAACATCATTGTACAAAAAAACATCATCTAAAAAAGTATCTGCAATCCATTTTGCTCTTAAAGGATCTCCCGGTAACAAAACTGTTTCTGCTATTTCTCCTTTTTTTGCTCCTATGTGTACACTCATATTAATATGTATTTTTATCTGATGTTCCTTTGGTAACCAATAAAACTCCAGAAGAAGTTCCTAAACGAGTTGCACCTAACTCAATATATTTTTCTGCGATTTCTATGCTTTTAATTCCGCCAGAAGCTTTAATCTGTGCTTTATCTTTTACAACTGATTTCATTAATTCTACATGTTCTAATGTTGCTCCGTTTGTACCAAAACCAGTAGAAGTTTTTACAAAATCTGCACCTGCGTTTACCGCCAATTCGCAAGCTTTTTCTATTTGATTATTGGTTAAATAACAGGTTTCTAAAATTACTTTTAAAACATTATTACCAATTGCTTCTTTAATTTCTTGAATTTCATTCTGTACATATTCGAATTCATTGTTTAGCAATTTACCTACATTTAAAACCATATCAATTTCTGATGCTCCATTTTCTATAGAGTTTTTAGCTTCAAAAACTTTAGCTTTGGTAGTCATTGCTCCTAGAGGAAAACCAATTACAGCAGCAATTTTAACATCTGTATTCTTTAAATTTTGCTGCACTACATCTACATAACAGCCATTTACACAAACTGCATAAAAATTATACTGTTTTGCTTCTTCACAAGTTTTGATAATTTCATTTTTTGTGGCTGTAGCTTTTAATAATGTATGATCTATATATTTATTTATTTGCATGACTTTTATTTAATTTTTTTCCTAATATATTCGTAGAAATAGTTGTAAAAATCACAATGCTTATTGAGCTTAAAGGCATTAATATTGCTGCAATTACTGGCATTAACTGACCCGAAATGGCAAAATATAAGCCAACAACATTGTAACAAAGCGATAATACAAAACAGTATTTTATTATGGTTATCGCTTTTTTAGATGCTTTAAAGAAAGCTTCTATTTTATGAAATTGAGAAGCATCTAAAATAGCATCGCAAGCAGGTGAAAATACATTTATATTCTCTGATAAAGCAATACCTACATCACTTTGTGCTAGAGCTCCTGCATCATTTAAACCATCACCAATCATTGCTACTTTTTTTAATGATTTTTGTTGTGCTTTAACTACCTCTAATTTATCATTTGGTTTTTGATTGAACAAAAAAGTAGTCTCTTTTGGTAAAAAATCGGTTAAATATTTCTTTTCTCCTTCATTATCTCCAGAAACAACAGCCAAATCATAATTCTTTTTAAATGTATTAAAAATTGATTTTACACCACTTCTATAATTGTTTTTAAATGTAAACTTCCCTTTATAAAGATCATTAAAATTAATGTGAACAGAAGTATCAAAAGTTGCTATTTTATCTTCGCTGTTTAAAAAAGAAGCTGAACCTAATTTAAGCTTATTGTCTTGATATTTACTCTCAATACCTTTACCCAAAAACTCATTATAATCATCTAATTCTAAAGCTTCTATATCATCAAAAGAATTATATAAGGTTCTACTTAAAGGATGATTAGAAGCTCTTAAGCTGCTTTTTAAAATCCTTTTTTCTTGCTGATTTAAAGCAATTCCATCATAAGAAATTGTGCTTTCTTTGTTGGTAGTTAATGTACCAGTTTTATCAAAAATTATTGAATCTATACTTGCTAATTGCTCAATTACAGTTGCGTTTTTTAAATAGAATTTTTGCTTACCAAAAATGCGTAATAAATTACCTAAAGTAAAAGGTGCTGCCAAAGCAATTGCACAAGGACAAGCAATAATTAGCACAGCTGTAAATACATTTAATGCTTTGCTTGCATCAAAAAACAACCAAAAAGCTGTTGAAATAAATGCAATTGATAAAACAATAATCGTAAAATTTTTACTGATTTTATCTGTTAAGGTTTTAAAAGAAGATGTTTTATCATTCTTAAAAACATCATTACTCCACAATTGTGTTAAATAACTTTGCGAAACAGAAGACAAAACTTCCATTTCTAAAATGCCTGATAATTGCTTACCACCAGCAAATAATTTATCTCCAGATTTTTTAGCAACAGGTTCTGCTTCACCCGTTACAAAACTGTAATCTATTTGTGCATTTCCGTTGATTAAAATTCCGTCTACGGGTATTAATTCTTGATTTCTAATTAAGAGTCTATCTCCCTTTTCAACATCATAAATTTGTACGTTTTCTTCTTTTTTGTTTGATAAAATTCTGGTTACAGCAATAGGAAAATACGATTTATAATCACGTTCAAAAGACAAGAAATTATAAGTTTTTTGCTGAAAGAATTTACCTAATAATAAAAAGAAAACCAAACCTGTTAAACTATCGAAAAAACCAGTTCCTAAATCGAAAATAATTTCAATAGAACTTCTTATAAAAAGTACAGAAATACCTAGTGCAATAGGAACATCAATATTTAAAATTTTAGAACGTAATCCTTTAAAAGCAGAAATAAAATAATCGTTTGCAGCATAAAAAACTACAGGTAAAGAAAACAAAAACATTAACCATCTAAAGATATTTTTATACTTTTCTAACCAAAAACCATCCACCTCAAAATACTCAGGAAAAGATAAAAACATTACGTTACCAAAGGCAAAACCAGCAATTCCTAGTTTGTAAATTAAACTTCTATCAACCTTCTTTTTACCTGTTTCGTAATCTTCTAAACTTATGTAAGGTTCATAACCAATTGAGCTTAATAAAAGTACAATTTCTTTAAGTGAAGTTAAATTTGCATTGTAAGAAATTCGAACTGTTTTTTTAGGAAAATCTACCTGAGATGTACTTATTTTAGAATTTAATTTGTTCAGATTTTCTAAAACCCAAATACAAGAACTACAATGTATATGAGGTATATATAAGGTTATAATTTGGGTATTATCGTCATTAAATTCTAACAATTTTTCTATGATTTCTTTATTGTCTAAGAAATCATATTTTCCTTGTATTTCAGTTGGAATTGCACCTGGGTTTTCTTGAAAGTCGTAGTAACAAGTTAAATCATTTTCAGAAAAAATTTCATAAACGGTTTTACAACCATTGCAACAGAAAATTTTATCATCAATTTTTATGTCTTCATTTTCACAAGAATCTCCACAATGATAACAATGTGTACTATTCATATTTACTCTTTTTGCCTGTTGCAAATTTCTGATAAGTATTGAGTTTAAAATATGATTTTTATCAGCTTTTTTTTATCTTGCATCTAGTTTAAAACACTTATTAATGAGTAAATGTGAACAATGTATTGTACGTCAATTTAATTCTTTAAAACACCTTAATAAAGAAGAATTAATGCGAATGTCTAATTGTAAAACTTCTAAAATTATAAAAAAAGGTGAATCTTTATTTGAAGAAGGAGAACACATAAATGGAGTTTTTTGTATTAAAGATGGTATTTGTAAGGTTTCTAAAATGAGTGAAAATGGTAAAAACCAGATTATAAACTTAGTAAAAAGAGGCGATTTAATTGGTGAAAGAAGTTTAATTTCGGATGAAGTTTCTAATTTAAACGCTATTGCATTAAACGATTTAGAAGTTTGTTTTATACCTAAAAAAGAAATTATTAGAGACCTAGAAAAAAATCCTGATTTTACTTTTGATGTTTTAAAGACAATGGCTGGTTCTTTGAAAAAAGCAGATAATTTAATTGTAGATATGGCTCAAAAAACCGTAAAACAACGTTTGGCTGAAACTTTATTAAAACTACAAGAAAAATTTGGAACTACTAAAGAAGGTATTATAAACATTCACTTATCTAGAGAAGAAATTGCTAATATTATTGGTACAGCAACAGAATCTGCAATTCGTTTATTATCAAACTTAAAAAAGAAAGACATTATAGTTTTTAAAGGTAAAGACATTAAAATTATAAACTATAAAGAACTCGAAAAAATTTCTCACGGCTTTTAATTATGGTTCTTTTATTTAAAAAGAATACCCAATTGCGAAGTTAAAAACGGGTTCATCGAATCTAAAATCTAAACGTTCGCCTTCAGGTAAAGAAGGATCATGAAAAGGTGCTGCCAAATCAAAACGAATTACAAAACCTTGTACGTCTATTCTTAAACCAAAACCTGCACCCATACCCAATTCATTTATAAAATTAGAGGTAAATTTATCTGTACCATTAAATGTTGGGTTTTCTACTGAATTCCAAACATTACCAGCATCAACAAAAAATGCTCCTTTAAAGAAAGAATAAATAGGAAAACGATATTCTACATTTGCTTCTAAACGAATATTACCTGATCTATCAAAAAAAGTTGTGCTATTCTCATTGTCAGTACCTGAGTAAGTACCAGGACCTAAAGAACGTGTATTAAAAGCTCGTACACTATAAGGACCTCCAGAAAAATATTGTTTTACAAATGGAATAACATCAGAATTACCATAAGCCAAACCATAACCTGCAAAAATTCTTGCAGCCAAAGTTTGCTCTTTATTATTCCCAAAATTAAAATGATATTTTAAATCTACATCAGCTTTAGCATATTGTGCATATTCTAAACCTAAAAACTCTTTGGGTTGCCCTTCTGTAGTTTTTTTTGCTAATAAACTTATAGAATTCCCAGCAACATCTAAAGTAGAATTCATATAAAATTGATGGGTTTTATTTGCTGATAACATTTCGTTATAGGTAAATGAAAATGTTAAACCAGAAATAAATTGCTGCTCGAAACTTTGTGATAAAAATGGATTATCATCTAAAATCTGTTCGAACTCTGGTGTAGTATTAGAAAGTCTTGTATAATTTACAGAAATAGGATTAAACTCATAAGTAATGTATTTATTGGCATTCCAAACATAACCAAAAAGTGCAGTTCCAGAAAGTAATGTATACAACTCACTTCGATCTAAATAAGTTGCACTTAAACTGGTTTTTGTTTTCGGAATTGAATATTCAAAAAAGTCTTCATTAATAGAAAAAGGCGCAATTACTCTTGGAAAAATTAATTCTGATTTTAACTCTAATTCTAAACTACTTAAACCTGCATTATCGCCTGATGAAACTTGTGTTTCATAACCAACACTAGAACTAAGATTTAAGGTTTCTCCACCACCAAAAAGATTTCTATTGCTAAAAACCAAACCTAATGTTGGTCCTGCAAAATTATTAGATTTTGTAACTGCTTGTAATTCTGCACGAATTGCACGTTTTGTTAAGGGCGATAAAAATATGTTGGCTTCTAAAGCTCCTTCATTATCATTGGCTAGCGTATCTATTTCTTTATATTGAATGTTTACATATTTATAAGCACCAATTGTAGATAAACGCCTTGCTGTGTTTTTTGATGTATTTGGGTTGTAATATTCACCTTCTTTTAAAGTGATAAAATCGTCTAAATATTTAGGCTTAAAGAAAACCTCATTTTGATAATAATTTTTATTTTCGAATCGATTGGATTTATTTGTAGTAGAATCTCTTAAATTGTAATTAGGATAAACATTGATGGTTTTAATCTTATAAGGAATTATTGCTTTTTCTGGCACATCTTTTTTAAGCTTTAAAAAAAGATCGAATTTTTTATTTTTATATTGATTTGTATCTGCTTCGAAAATTAAAAAATTACTATTAAAGTTATAATAACCTTTATTTTTCAGTTCGCTATCTAATCTTTGTCTTTCTAATTTAAAATTACCTAAATCAAAACGCATATTCTTTTCGAAAGGTGATGTTGTGCTTAACTTTTTAATTTCTCTAAAAATTGGTTTGGTAAAACTATCTACTTTATAATTAGCCATTGTGTAAGGCTCTTTTACTTTTAGTTGATATTCTAATGAAGCCCTCTTTTTTGATTCTGTAAAAGAAGAAGTAGCAGCACTATAAAAGAAACCATTGTTTTCTAATCTGTTTAACAAAATTTCTTCTATTTCTAAATTTTCTACATCAGATTGATAAACAGGTGCTTCACCAAATTGTTTAAATAACCATCTATTGATAAAATTCGTTTTCTCTTTCTGATTTTTATAATAGTAATACAAACCTAAATGCATCCCTAAAAACTTAGAGTTTGGTTCTGGCCTTAATACTTGAGTTAAGTTTTCTTTTAGCTTGTTTGGTTGTGCTACTGCAGAATCTGCATCCATTTTAATGGCAGCACCTGTATATAATCTTTTACCTTCTGGTATAAATTTATTAATACTACAAGAGTATAACATAAAAGTTACCACTAAAACAAGGATACTATTTTTTAAAAAATTTTTCAATGATTAATTTTTTTTCTTTTCTAAACTATTGTTTGTTTTTTCTTCTTTGTCACTAATTTTTTCTTCAGATCGCCTTTTTTCTTTTTTAACTCTATCACTTTCAGCTTTAAAAATGGCACTCCAAAGCGCTCTAAATTCATTAAATTCTTGGGTAAAAATTAGCGCAATTCCGTTTACAATGGTTTGCCCATCAATTAGGTTTTCGTATTCGCTTTTTCTAAAACCTTTTAGTCTAAATCTACCATCTTCAGATAATTTATATTCTAAACTAACATTACCAATTAAAGGAGTTTCTTCTCCTGTTTGGCTGCTACCTTGTATATCTACATCACTACCCACTCTAACAATTAAACGTTCGTTGAATAATTTTTTCTGAGCTGTAACCCCTAATTGTGTTCTGTCTGTTGCTGTTGTACCTTGATAATCTGTATAACTATTTAAATCGAAATTTAATTCTATACCAGAATTTCCTAAAATTTTATCAGAAAAAGCATTTAATTGCCCAGAAACAGCATCATTTAAATTGTCTCTTGCAATTGTTGCAAAACCACCAGAACTACCATCACTACCAGAATCTGGATAAAATCTATTTAAAACCAATAAAGAAAAAACTTGTTTATTTAATTCTTCTTCTTGCTCATTAACTTGTTGTACTCTACCATAAACTTGTCCACTAACAGCACCTTGTTCATCTTCTGGCATATCTAAATTAAAAGATATTTTTGGCTGTAATAAATCACCATCAATATTTAAGTAGACATAAAATGGTAAAACTTGTTTAAATTTATTTTGAATAGATGCATCTTCATCAGAAATTTGAGCTGCCATTAAAGATGAAGCTGATGTTTCAATATTATAAATAGCACTTACATCTAGATTTGCTTCAAAAGGATCTCCAGACCAAGAAACTCGGCCTCCAGGAACTAAATCGAACCTTCTATTTACTAAACTATATAAATTTAATTCATAATGGCCATCAGCAATTTCGTAATTACCTGTTAAAGATATTCTACCATTTGGCATCATATTAAAAAGGAATTCTCCTTCTCCAGAAACGTTAAAATTATCTCCTGTTTCTTCGTCTATAACAACAGTAATTGCAGCATCTTTATTAATTTTTAGTCTTGTAAAAATATCAAAACCTGTAATTGTTGCCGTTTTTTCTTCGGTTTGCGTAAGAATAGCATTTGGGTTTTCTCTATTTACAAAAACCACTACATCATCTCTATGTTCTACACTTGCATAAGTTGATGGTAAAACATAAGTTACATCTGTATCTGATCCTAAAGTTACGTTTGCTGATAGTTTTGGTATTTGTAAATCTCCTGTTAAATCTGCGTTTGCATTAAATGTTGCCAAGCCATAAAATGAAGGGTTATCTTTTTTATCAGCATTTATAAGTCTAAAGTTTTTAGCGTTTAATTTTAAATCAAACTTAGGATTGATAAAACTTTCTGTTAAAATTTTACCAGATAAAACTAATGCGTTTTTCTTAGCGTCTAAAATGGTAAATTTTGATAAATATAAACCTTCATTATCTAACGTTAATTTCTCATTCTTTAAAGTAAACTTTGTGTTTAATTTAGTGACATTAAATTCTGCGTTATTAAAATTTATATTTCCATTGTATTCAGGATTAGAAATTGTGCCTGTAATTTTAAAATCACCATTAAAACTACCACTTGTTTCTTTAATTTCTCCTAAAGAAAGTGTGTTTAAAGCATTCATTTTAAATTCATTTAAGTTGACATCTAAATTTAAATTGGCATCATTATTTACAACAACATAATCTCCTATTAAATCTAAATCGATGTCACCTTCTTTTAAGTTGGCTTTAAAATCGTATTTATTACCTCCTAAAGATTTTGCATCAATAGAAAATTTACCTAAATCTGTTTTTAATACTTTAAATTTATCTACTTGTAAATCTGCAACAATACCAGTATCATTAAAAGGTTCTTCTAAAATAAAACTACCATTTAAAATTCCGTTTGCAATTTGTTTATCAGGATTTAGATAGTTTAAAACCTCACTAATTTTAAAGTTTTTATAGTTAATGGCAATATGAGTTTTTTCTATATTGGCTGCTTTGTCTGTAATTTCTATGGATTGATTGTCTTTATTTATTTTAAAATTATTAAAACTCAATAAATTATTATCGGTTAAAACAAGATTATTATCATTTGCAATATTCCAAGGACTACTATTTAATATTAAATTTTCTGGATCTACAGAAAAAACCAACCTTTCACGATTACCAGTAATTTTTGCGCCAACATTCATTAAGGTTTTTCCTTTATCATTACCAACAAATTTTAAATTAAGTTGGTTATTTATTTGTTGACCTGTAATGACTGTTTGTGGCACTCTTAGTGGATTTGCTTCAATGCCATTAAAACCTAACTCGAAATTAAAACTTTCTTTATCTGTATTCATTTTAAACGCCAAACTATCTAATTCACTTCCATTATAATTTATATGCGGAACAGAAATTTTAGCATCTAATTTTCTTTTTACTTCATTAAAATCTAAAGCAACAGCTATGGTATCTATATCTTTTAAATTGACTAAAAACACGTCTTTTATTAAAGATGTTTGTGAAATTTTACTTCTAAATTTAATATTAATAGGATTTACAATTGTGTCTGTAAGTACTACATCTCTATAAAAATAACTTGAAATATGTTGTTGTAAAGCAGTTGTAAAACTCTGAGGATCTGTGTTAGATTCTAACTCTAAGTTTAACATCTTATTCTTTACAGAAACTGCTGTAGTATCTTTATTTGTGAAACCATTTGCTGTAATCTGACCTAATAAATATGTTTTATTATCATAAACAATTACACCGTTTTTAACTTTAACATCGGTTTTATAATCAGTTGAAGTACCATTAAAATTAGCGTCTATATTCATACTTGTTTTAATGTTTCTGTTCATTAAACCTAAACCACCCAAATCTGCTCCAATAATATTTAAATCAATTTTTGCTTCTGTATTTACAGTATCTAATTCTATAAATGCATTTAAATCGAAATTTAAATTATCATCTTTATATTTTGATGTTAGTTCTCCTACTCCATTTTTAAAATCGCCAGTTAAAGCTACATCTTTAATTTTATAATTGTTTAAAGTAAAATCGGTAACAGTTGCCTTTAAAGAAGCATCTAAATTATTTAGATTATCTCCATTACCAGAAGCATTTATATTTAGACTTAAAGTCCCTAATTGATTATTTTTTAAAAGCTCATTTAATTTATAATCTTCAATATTAATTTCTGTATTAAAACTTATAGTTTCTTTAGAGTTGTATTTTCCTTGTAACTCGATTGTACCTTGAGAAGAGTTTAACTTTAATTTTGTAGCAATATCATTTAAACCACCATTTACATTACCAGCAATTGATATATTTTCTGGTAAATGAATACCTAGTTCATTTTCATTAACAAAATTTGAAAGATCAGTTTTAGTTGTAGTTACTTTTAATGTAGGTAGATCTAGTTGTAAATCATTAGGATTTGTTGGTTTTAAAACAGTACCATCAACAATAATATTTGTATTGCTTCCCCAATTAATTTGACTATTATCTATGTTTATTTTTGATAAATTTCCATTTGCGAAAAGCTTACCTGTAATCGGTTTTTTACTAAGTTCTTTTATATAAATGTTACTTTTAAAATCGGGTTGAAATTTTAATAAAGGATTTAAGTTTAATTTTAAAGTAGGTAAATTTAAATCTACTTTTACGTTTTCTGGATTTTCGATAAAGTTTGATAATGAAGCGTAATTCATCTTTAAATTACCAGCAACGTTATTTTTATCAAACTCAAAAAAGAAGTTATTTAAACTCAGTTTTGTATCAGAAATATTTGCTTTAAACTTTAATTGTTCTAAATTTAAACCAGAACTTTCTTTAAAATTAAAGTTTTCTACATTTAAACTTCCTGCTTTCTTTTGGTAATTTATGTTATTTGCTAATAAATTAAATTCTGAAACTGAAATTGCATTTGGGTTAAAAACTTTATTTTTAATTTCATTATTATTTACAGCATAAATAAAATTATTGTTTTCTAAACGAATATCATTAATATTTACAAATATTTCTGGCCATTCAAACTCAGCGTTTGAAGTATTAGTTGATGTTTGAGTATTTTCTAGGTTGATGTTAATCTTAGAATTATTTAATGCTAACGAATTAATATCAAAAATTGATTCTTTTAAATTGATTCTTAAAGCATCAGTCTCAAAATCTTTTAAATCTACATTCGTTGTTAGTTTATTTACTTTATCCTCATAAAAAAGGCTTGTATTTTTTATATTAATTTGGTTCGCAAATAGATTTGGCAAAACAACTTTTTCTTCAGAAGTCTGTAATAAAACTGGCAATTGAATATATTCAATTTTTGCATCATAAAGGTTTATGTCTTCAGTTTCAAAAACCATATTTTCAACATCAATGGTTTCTACAGATGTTTCTAAAGCATCAATTCTAAAGCTACTTTTTATCCCTAAAGGAATATCAGTATAAACAATATCAAAATTATTTAGGTTTAAACTACCTACAACAATTTCTGGTGATTTAGTTATTGTATCTGTTTGTACAGTAGTTGGTGCTTTAGTAGTTGGTGTAACAAAAGCATCAATTAAAAATTGAAAATTATACCCATTAACTGTATCTTTTCTAATGATGTTTGCCTTTAAACCATTCCATTCTACATTATCTACACCTAATTTTGTACCTTTTATTAAACCCCAAATTGGTAAATTGGCTTTTAAAGATTTAGAATAAACTAAAGTATCTCCTTTTTTATCTTCTAAATACAAACCATCTATGGCTAAACTACCCTTAAAAGTAATAAAAGCTTTATCAATTTCTACAACTGTATTGGTTTTATCAGATATGTATTTGGTGGCCTCGTTTACAATTATATTTTGCCCCCAAGGACTTCTAATAAATAAAATAATCAAAAAAAGAAAGGTTAAGAAACCAAGTATAACTCTAAGAGTTCTTCTTAAAAATCGATATTTTCGTTTTTTCTTTTCTTTTGCTGACACTCTTCTAAATTTAATTCACAAAGATATTACAGTAGTGTTTTTTAAATTATCTCATTTGATTTTTTTATTAACTTTTTCGACAACAATATTTTTCTAAAAAGTTTTAATACATTTGTTAAGAACTTAATATATAGCCCCAACGTATGAAACAAATTATTATTTTTTTACTTTTAATAATAGTAGCAATTATTGGCTATGGAAAATATAGTCAGTATAAAAGATACAACTCGCCTGAAGTTAATTATGTAAGCGATAAAAAAATTGATAAAACGTATCATAATAAGGAGCTTTTATATAATTATTACGCAGCTATTGAAGAGCTAGACAGCTATGTTATGTTACAATGGTCTGCAAATAATATTGATGTTAGAACACCTGAAGATGATAATGAAGAAACTAAATCTGCCGTAAAAAATTATGCTAAAAAATTAGCTAAAGTTAATTATTATGAAGCTATACTTACGAATTCTACTAAATTAAAAGAGCAAGGATTATCGAATAAAGAAATTAAATTTTTAGAAGAAAAAGGAATTGATTTAGATTCTTACACTAAAAAAATAAAGAATTCTAAAATTAAAAGTCTTTATAACTCAAATTTAAAATTATACAATGGTTCTAAAAATGCTATAATTTACGAAGTACAAAAAGAATTGAATAAAAAAGGACATAAAATTCAAATTGATGGTGTTTACAGAATCGAAACATTAAATGCAATCAAAAAATTTGAAGAAGAAAATAACCTTTTGGCTGATGGTTTATTAGACGAATTGACAATTGAATTAATGTTTCAATAAATTTTAATTTGATACAATTTGTTGAATTGTTCGTTTTCTTTGAATTTTACCTGTTTCTGTTTCTTTAAAATTATCGATAAAATAAATTTCTTTTGGTTTTTCAAATTTTGAAAGTGAGCTATTTTTTAAACTAATTTCTTGCTTATTTCCTTCAATAATTAGAACTAATTTTTCACCTAAAATTTCATCATAAATACCAGTTACAAAAAAACGATTTGTAATTATTTTAGATAACTTTTCTTCTATTTTCTCTAGATGTAATTTTACGCCACCAGAATTAATTACATTATCAAAACGGCCTAACCAATTAAAATGTTTATCAGAAATTAGCTGAACAACATCATTCGTAAAAATAATTTCTTCGGATACTTTTGGTGCTTCAATTACCAAACAATTACGTTCATCCCTATAAATAGTTACGTTTGGTAAAGTTTCGTAATATAGGTTTTCTACTAAATTAGAATTCTGATTTGAAAAATTATTTAGCTTTTTAACAGCAATATGAGTTATAGTTTCTGTCATTCCGTAAGTTGCAAAAATCTTTGTATTTAAAGCTTGTAATTTGGTTTGCAATGTGTTTGATACTACTCCACCACCAACAATTAATTGTTTTATTAAATTTAATTTAGAAAGCGAATTTTCTACCTGTAAAGGTACCATTGCAGAAAAATCATATTCTTTACTGATTTTTTCTAATGGATTTGAAGTTGATTCTATAACATCTAAATGCCAACCTAAAGTAATGCCTCTTATCAGCATCATTTTACCAGCTATATAAACTATTGGTAAACATAAAAGTGCTTTTGTGTATTGGGGTAAATTAAAATAATTCCCTGTTGCTTTTGCAGAATTTACCATCAACTCTTTTTTTAGCTGAATTGATTTAGGAGTACCTGTAGAACCCGAAGTTTTTACAATAATTACTTTTTCATCAGAAAACCAGTTTTGTAAAAACAAATGTATATCATCAGAAACACTTTTAGAAAAGCTCAAAATTTCATCTACAGAAGAAAATGAAACTCCATTTAATTTAAAATTCTTATGAAATTTATTCTGCTCCAATTTCATCTAAAACTCTATAATTCTCTTGTAAATTAATTGATTTTTCTATTTTACCAGTTAGTTTTTCTTTCCAATCTTGCCATTTATAAACCTTAGCAAAAATGAACATTAAGATAGGGAAAATTACAAAAACCGGCACAAAAACATCAATACCTAAAACTGGCTCAGAAAGATCTATTAAAATAGAATCTGTTTGAAAAACAGTGTAATCTGCAGTAACCAACAAAGCAGTTAATAAATTATTTGCTGCGTGAAAACCCAAGGCCAATTCTAAACCTTCGTCCATTAAAGTTATAATACCTAAGAAAAAACCTGTACCAATATAATAGACTAAAATTCCGTAACCCAATTTACCAACTTCAGGATTTGCAATGTGTAACAAACCAAAAACCAGTGAAGTAGAAATTAATGGAAACCATCTATTTTTAGTAACCATACCAATTCCTTGCATTAAATATCCTCTAAAAAAATATTCCTCGAAACTAGTTTGTAACGGAATTAAAAGCACAGCAATTAATGCTAAATTTAAAAATTTATCAATATCAAAGTTCCATTGATAATCTTCTGGAGACATTTTATAATCAATTACTAAGAAAATAGTTGTAATACTTCCCCATAAAAAAAAGGCAAAAAACACTCTTTTCCAGTCTACTTTTTTTCTTGAAGTTGTTAAAGAAGTAATGGTCTGTTTGTGTATAAATTTCACCCAAATTAAAAGCGCTAGTAAACCTACAGCAAACTGTGCTAAGCTTTCAATCAAAAATCGATTTGCGCCTTTTTTAGCGATTTCTACTTTCATTATTTTTTCTACATCTAAATCTAAAAGCCAAATTGCTAAAAAATTTAATGCCATTAATCCAAAAAATAAAATCGGAATAATTAAGTATTTCCACATTCCTAATTTTCCTGTATATCCTTGTTGTATGTAGTTCATTTCTTCTTTTAAGTTTCTAATTCTGTACGAAAATTAGCACAAAATTCTAAATATTGTATTCAACTAAATTAAAATCCCAATGCAAAGTTGGGTTGTATTGTAATGTTCCGTTTTTAACTTCTAGAGGGCTATTAAAATTGTTGGTAAACAAACCACCTGTACCCAAACCTTGAGGCAAATTATTTTGCAATGAATATGTAAATTGAGCAATTGCATTTAACCCAATATTACTTTCTAATGCAGAAGTAATCCACCAGCCAGAATTATTTTCTTCTGCTAATTTAATCCATTCTGTACTACCAGCAAAACCACCAACTAAACTTGGTTTTAAAATAATATATTGCGGATTAATTTCTTTAATTATTTTCTTTTTTTCTTCGGATGAAAACACTCCAATTAACTCTTCGTCTAAAGCAATTGGCAAAGGTGTTTTTTGGCAAAGTTTAGCCATTTCTGAAAACTGACCTTGTTGAATAGGTTGCTCTATAGAATGAATTTCTAATTCTGATAATCTATTTAGTTTTTCTAACGCATTTGCAGGATTAAAAGCTCCATTTGCATCTACTCTTAACTCAATTTCATCCGCAGAAAACTCTTTTCTAATTGATTTTAATAATTCAATTTCAGCATTAAAATCAATAGCACCAATTTTCATTTTAATACAAGAAAAACCAGTTTTTAATTTCTCTTTAATCTGATTTTTCATAAATGACTTTTCGCCCATCCAAATTAAGCCATTTATAGAAATTGCTTTATTTCCTTTGGTAAATTCTGATGGAAAAATCTCGAACTTATCATCACTTTTTAAGGATAAAAAAGCTTGTTCTAAACCAAATTGAATGGATGGGAACTCAATGAGTTCAGATAATAATTTATCTAAACCCAAATGTATGTTATTACAAACCCAAATTAGTTTTTCTTCGTAATTAGGCACATCATCTATACTTAATCCTCTAAAAAGGCCTGTTTCTCCAATTCCGGTTTTGTTATTTTCTTGTAAAATGATAAACCAAGTTTCTTTGGTTCTTAAAATTCCACGAGAAGTTCCACTTGGATTTTTAAAATTTAGAATGTATTTTTTGTAGTTGGCTTTTATCAAAATTAAATTATTGTTTTTCTACAAATTCTTTAAAATTATTTAAGTAACCTTGGTCTTGTTTTTTAAAAGTACCTTTAAAATAAGGAAACATACAAGCCATAATATAAGAATCACTTTTACAACTAGAATTTAATGTAATTGTGGTTTTGTTACCATTAGAAGTAAAAACATAATCGTCTGTTTTTAGCATATTTTCAGCATCGAAAAAGATAGTAACTTTTTCGTTGGGTACATAAGCCAAAACCTTTTCGGTCATTACTATTTCTTGTCCTTGATTTTCAACAACCATTTTATAAGTACTTCCAGTTTTACCAATAGTCTCGTTAACTACTTCGAAAGATTTTATCTCTGGAATCCAATTTTTAAGATTTTCTTGTTTGTTAAAAGTCACAAACACTTCTTCAATTGGCTTATTTACAGAAACTTCTGCTGTATAATTGGTTTCTTTCACAAATAAACCTGTTGCAAAAAACACAATGGTTATGGCTGTAATAATTCCTAAAATTATTTTTATTGTCTTCATTTAAACGTTTTTATCCTCTCCTATTTCTAAAATAATTAATTCTTTTTCTTTTGATAAAAATTTATCTTTTGCTTCATTTACATCAATTTCAATTGGAGGAAATGTATTAAAATGACACCCAATTATTGTATTACAAGCTACTAAATCACTTGCTAAAATTGCATCTTCTACCCCCATTGTAAAAGTGTCTCCAATTGGTAAAATAGCAGCATCTAATGTAAACGACATTGGTATTAATTTCAT
The DNA here is from genome assembly GCF_001975665.1 of Polaribacter reichenbachii. Classification (NCBI taxonomy): domain Bacteria; kingdom Pseudomonadati; phylum Bacteroidota; class Flavobacteriia; order Flavobacteriales; family Flavobacteriaceae; genus Polaribacter; species Polaribacter reichenbachii. The sequence goes on from NZ_CP019419.1 coordinate 3,522,357, forward strand.
ATCCATAGTTAAAGCTGTATCACCAGCAATATAGATGTTTTTCTCTTTAGATGATAATACAAAACCACCAGGTTCTCCTCCATAAGTACCATCAGCAAAAGAAGAAGTATGAATAGCATTTACATATTTAGCCGAAAATTCATCTGCTTTAAAAGTACCTCCGTGATTTAAGGCAAATACATTTAAATCTTTGGCTCCATAATACATTGCAATTTCATAATTAGATACAATTACAGCTTTTGTTCTTTCTGCAATTACTTCTACATCTAAAACGTGATCTTGATGCGCGTGCGTTAGCAAAATATAATCTGCTTTTAACGTAGCGATATCTATATGAGAAGCTAATGAATTGCCAGAAATAAAAGGATCTACAAGAATTGTTACATCATTTATTTGTATAGAAAAACAAGAATGACCTAAAAATTGAATATTCATAATACTTAATTTTATGTGTTATAATTTAAAAAAATGTATTTGTAATTCCGAAAAGAATTGCAAATAAAAAAGTACTTAGTGCTACTTTTTTTAATTCTTTATCTAATTCTGCAGGAATTTTATTTTCTGCTACCGTTTTTACATTTTTAATTAACGGAATAAAAGCCATTAAAAATACAAATTGATACACAGACTCAAAATTTAAAAAGACAAAAATTAATGCTGATATTAAAGCTCCGAAAATTAAAAAATAATGATATTTTTTTGCTTTTTCAGTTCCTAATTTAACCACTAAAGTATTTTTATTATTCTTTTTATCTTCTTCTCTATCTCTTAAATTATTTAAATTTAAAACAGCTGTACTTAATAAACCAATTGAAATTGCTGGTAAAAATATCTGAAAATTGATACATTTTGTAAATAAAAAATACGACCCCACAACACTTAATAATCCGAAGAAAATAAACACAAAAACATCACCAAAACCAGAATAACCATAAGCTGAATTACCAACTGTATATTTAATTGCTGCTGTTATTGAGGCAATACCAAGCACGAAAAATAAAATAGAGTACCCAAAATTTTCGCTTCCAAAAGAAACGTATATCAATAAAATTGCAATTATTAAAGTGATAATTGTTGTGATTATCATTGCTGTTTTCATTTGCCTAGGAGTTATTGCTCCTGATGAAACCATTCTTGCTTCTCCTGTTCTGTTTTTGTCTGAACCTTTTACTCCATCACCATAATCATTTGCAAAATTTGATAATACTTGAAAACCAATTGTAGTTAGAATTGCTAGCCAGAAAGTTGGTGTTAACCAAACAACGATTTTAACACTAGCTGTTGAAATAGAATTTAAATAAGCAACTCCTAAATAACTCCCAACAATAATTCCTGAAACTGATAATGGTAAAGTTCTTAAACGAGCTGCTTTTATAAAACTTTTTACATCCATTCTTTATGCGTTGTTTCTACTTTATACAAAGTATGATTATAAATTTTTACTGCATCCATATAATTAATACAAGGAATTTTAATTTTTCCAGAAGCGGTTTGTAAAATTAAATCTGCTACATTACTCCTTTTCTGAAAAATAGTTTGCTTCATTTTAATGTTTTGCACTTTAAAAATTTCTAAATAAGTATGGTGAGTTTCTAATAAACCTTTACCTACCAACAACATAGAATCAGAGATTTTATAAAAACGTTTTTTTACTTTTTTAAAGACCAAAAATACAACAATAGGAATCACTACAAGAACGGAATAGAAAATTTCGAAATGAGAAAATATTAAATATAATGCTGTATAAATAACGATTAAAAACAAAAAAGTAAACATAAAAATTCTTCGTTTATAATAGTTATCTGGATGTTTCTTATCAATCCTTTCTACATCAGCAAAATGAAATAAACTATTTTTTATAATTTCAATTTGATCTTTTTTACAACCAACAATGCGTATTAATTTTTCTTTCTTTTTGTTATTTGTCTTACCACTTACAGCTTGCTTAAAAGTAACAAAAGAAATGCCTATGAGTCGTTTTAAAGGATTTGTTGATATTCTTATATTCTGAACTTTCCCCTTTTTTAAAACAATAGATTTCTTAGTAAATAACCCTTGATTAATTTCGAAAGCGTTCTCTTTTAGATACACTTTTAAATTAAAATGCACCAAGAATACTCTTACAAAAGAAGTTATTAATGCAATTACAACTAGTGCAATTAATAGTATAAATATTAAAAATACACTTACAGTAAGTGCATTTGTGTTTTCTTTTATAAAACCATCTAAGGTTTCTGTTTTGCCAATACTATCTGTAAATTGCTGTAGTTGTTGAAAAAAACCAATCAGAAGAGCTAAAAACAAAAACAAATTTTGCAAATGATTTTCGGTTAAACTTACTTTAAACAGTTCTTTGAAACCAATATTTAATAATGGTTCTATTTCTGATTCTGATTTACTTTCTGTATTAAACTCCTTGTTTTTAGTGATAATTTCTTTTAAAGCTATTGCCTTTTCTAAAGAAAGCGCTTTAATAGAAATTTCAGTTTTACTGGTACCAGCTGTTTCTATACTAACTTGATAAACATTAATAATTTGCTGAATTAAATTTTGCTTAAAATTTATATTTTGAATTCTATGAAAAGGAATGGCTGTATTTGTCTTTTTTAGAATACCTTGATTTAGTATAAAATGATCGTCTTTAATTTTAAACTGAAAATTCTTATAAATTAAAAAGGCTCTCACCAGTAAAAAAAGCAAAATGAAAACAAAACCAGCATAAATGTAGTTTACATTAAAACTTGATATTTTAGAAAAATCCTTAAAAACAATAATTAATAATAACCAAGTAGCTTTTAAAACCTTATAAATAAGTGCAATGTAGATTACAAAAATCCCTTTTGGAGATTGTTTAGAAAAAGAAGAAAAATCAAAAGAATTATTCATTAATCTTAGTACTTATAAATTCTTTGATTTGTAGAGCAGTTTCTTTTTTAATGCCTTTTATTACTAAATCGTCACTACTATCACCTGCTGTATACACACTTAACGAAGCTAAACCAAATATTCTAGAAAAAGGTTTTTCGTCTGTTTCTACGTGTTGAATTCTAGAAAAAGGAACAGTTGTTAATTTTTTAATAACTAAACCCTGTTTATAAGAAATATCCTTTTCTCTTAATGCATATTTTCTTTTCGTAAAGCTTAATTTTTCGAAAATGAAAATCAACAAAAAAAGAAGCATAAAAGTTAAATAAACATAAATAATATATTGGTTAAACTGCTCTGAAAAAACAAGTTGATGCAACAAAACTAATCCCACTAAAAACAAACCAAAAACTAAAAAAAAATTGATTAAAATTACCTTAAAGTAACTTTTATCAATTTTCTTAAATTCAATTTTTGTAATATCTGGTAATACTGACACTAAATCATTTTGAAAATAATTTGTCATAAAACTATTCTTTAATATAGAATTCTTCGTTACTTAAAACCAAAGCTTTTTTAATATCAATTCTATCACTTTCTTTATTGTAAGGCACTATAAAAGCATCCTCTAAACCAATCTTTTTAATTTCTTCTTTAAATAAAGTTGCTGTTGTATAACTAGAGAAAACACCTAATTGATAAATTCTTTTTTCTTTATTTTCAATTTCCTTAAAACTGAAATTTTCTTTTGTACTAATGTCTAAATCTAATTTTTCGAAAACACCTAATTGAATAGTATAAATAACATCTGGGTTTATTACAGTAGATTTTAAATTTGATGTTTTTGGTTTTGATTCTGAATTAATACGATTTAATAAAGTAACTATTTTTTGTTCTTTAGTTTCTATAACAGATTGCGAATTTGAATGCTGTAAATAAAGATATATTGATAAGAAAACAAGTAAAATGATAGCAACAATTAAAATAATAATATTTCTTCTATTTGCTTTTTTCTGTTGATTAGATTTTAGTTTTAAATCTACAAAACCAGTTTGCAACTTTTCTTTGTCGGTTTTTAACCTATCTAATTCAGAGTATAATTCATTAAGTACTTCTTCTTTTATTAGTGGCATCTTTAATGCTTATAAATTATTAGCTTCTGCAATTAACTCAGCAATATCCTTTACAACTACTTCTGCCTCTTTTTCCTTAAATTTAATTCCATCTGTCATCATAGTATTACAATATGGGCAACCTGTAGCTATAATATTAGGATTGGTTTTTAAAGCATCTTCTGTTCTTAAAACATTAACTTCTTTATTACCTGGCTCAGCATCTTTAAACATTTGTGCACCTCCTGCACCACAGCATAAAGCAGTTTCTTTATGACGTTTCATTTCTGTTAAATTAACACCTAACCTTCTTATTAAATCTCGTGGAGACTCATAAACTTCGTTAGCTCTACCTAAATAACAAGGATCGTGAAACGTTACTCTTTTTCCTTTTAATGAAGTATTATCTATATTTAAACGCCCCTCAGATATTAAATTTTGAATAAATTGTGTGTGATGATAAACCTCATATTTACCACCTAAAGACGGATATTCATTTTTTAGAGTATTAAATGAATGCGGATCGCATGTCACTATTTTTTTAATTTCATAACCATTTAAAACCTCTATATTCATCATTGCTTGCATTTGAAACAAAAACTCATTTCCTGCTCTTTTTGCTGCATCTCCTGTAGAAGTTTCTTCGGTACCTAAAACTGCAAAATCTACATTAGCTTGATGTAATATTTTAACAAAAGCTCTACTTATTTTTTTTGCTCTATCATCATAACTTCCTGCAGCACCAACCCAAAACAACACTTCTGGTTGTTTGCCTTGAGCCATCATATCTGCCATTGTTGGTACGTTCATTTCTTTAGTTTTTAGTGTTAAATTTTGAGTGTTTAGTTATTTAAACTAATAATTAAAAACTTAAAATTAAAAATTAATCTTACTCTTCGTTTGCCCAGTTTAATCTGTCTTGTTGATTGTATTGCCAAGGAGCTCCATTATTTTCAACATTTGTCATCATCATATTTAATTCTTGTGGTGCAGCACTTTGCTCCATAACTAAATATCTTCTCATATCCATAATAATCGATAATGGATCTATATTTACAGGGCATTCTTCTACACAAGCATTACAACTTGTACACGCCCAAAGTTCTTCTGGAGAAATATAATCGTTTAATAATTGCTTGTTATCATCAACAAAAACACCATTATTAGTATCTATATTTCTACCCACTTCTTCTAAACGATCTCTTGTATCCATCATAATTTTACGAGGAGATAGTTTTTTACCCGTTAAGTTTGCAGGGCAAGAAGATGTACATCTACCACATTCTGTACAAGTATAAGCGTTTAATAATTGTACCCAATTTAAATCTGTAACATCAGATGCTCCAAATTTTTCTGGTACAGTTTCTTCTGCTCCCTCTTCTGGCATTGCATAAGGATCTGCATCAGGATCCATCATTAATTTAACTTCGTTGGTAACTGACTCTAAATTATTAAATTGTCCTTTCGGATTTAAGTTTGCAAAATAGGTATTTGGAAAAGCAAGTAAAATATGTAAATGCTTAGAATAATATAGATAATTTAAAAACACTAAAATTCCTAAAATATGAATCCACCAAGCTGTTCTTTCTATTGCGTGAATTGTATCAGCAGAAAAACCATCAAACAAAGGTGTTATAAATTGACTGATAGGATTTCCGATTCCTGCTTGTTGAAAAGTTGGATCTGTAGCATTCATCACCAAAAATAACGTCATTAAAACCATTTCAAAATAAAGGATATAATTTCCATCATTTTTTGGCCAACCTTTCATTTCTTTACTTAAAAAACGCTTAATATTCGATACATTTCTACGTAACCAAAAAATAACTACAGCTACAAAAACTAAAGCAGCTAAAATTTCGAAAGTACCAATTAAAAATCCATAAAAAGCATCGCCTAAAACACCAAGAAAAATTCTGTGTGTACCAAAAATACCATCAATAATAATTTCTAAAACCTCGATATTTATAATTATAAAACCTACATAAACAATAATATGTAAGAATCCAGAAAAAGGTCTTTTTACCATTTTAGATTGTCCAAGCGCAATCATCATCATATTTTTTAAACGTTCAGATTTTCTGTCTGTTCTGTTTACATCTTTCCCTAATTTTATGTTTCTTGATAGTTTTTTGATATTCATCACAAAAAAACCAATACCTGCTATTAAGGCGATGATAAAAAATATGTTTGTTAAATATTGCATTCTATATAAATTAAATTAATGTAACGTTATTCTTTGATAAACAACAAACTATCTGGTGGTGTTGGAACGTATTCTTTAGGCTTTTTACCAAATAAAGAAAAGTGAACATATCTCTTAGGATTTGTTTTTAGATCTCTTAATAACTGTTCTAATTCTTTTGATGCTGCTGTCATATTATTATACAAATCATCATCACTAATTAATCGACCAATTGTACCATCTGTAGAGTTTATTTTTTTAGACAACTCATTAAAATTATCTACTGCATTTTCTGCTTTTTGTACAATTTGATTAAAGTTAACGGTAGTTAAACTATCTGCCAATTTATTTAAATTACCAGTAATGTTTTTGGCATTCTCTAAAGTTATTTTTATGTTTTCTTGATTATCAGAAACCATATAATTCACAGATTTAACAGCTTGTCTTAACTCATAAATTGTTGCTGCTAAATTGGTGACAGAAGAATTAATACCTGTAATAGTTTCATCATTCAAGACTTTATTTATACCGCTAAATAAAGTATCTGCTCTAACAATAACTTTTTCTAATTTTGTTTGTAAAGGATCTAACCTTTCACCTATAGAAGTTAACAGACCAGCTTTTATTTCTCCTTGTAAAGTATCTAAAGTAACTGCAAGTTCACCTTCATAACTTGGTATAATTGCTAAATTAGAACCAGATAATGGGTTTGGTGAATATATTTTTACGATACTTTCTTTAGAAAATTCAATGTCATTTTCTAAAGAAAATCTCACAACTAATTTTCCTTTTTTATTAGGATCTTGGTTAAAATTAATATCTTCTACTTGCCCTACTTTTAAACCATTAATTGTTACTAAACTAGCTTCTGTTAAGCCACCAACATTATTATATTCTACAATAAACTCTCTTGCTGAGGGTGAAAAAACATCGTGACCTTTTAAAAAATTATAGCCCCAAATAAACGCGACTACTATTAAAATAGCTATAATACCTGTTTTTAATTCTTTTGACATAAATGAATATTTACTAACAATATTACTAATTATTTTTGGTTACTGCCACCAAAACTAGTTCATTTTATACACATCTTTTACAGCAACTTTTTCTCCATTTTTAAAAGCCACCATAAAAGCAGATTTGTATCCTTTTTGTTTTGCAGTTTTTAACGCTTGCTGTGCATTTTTATAAGAAGATGTAACTCCGTAATAATATTTATAATAGCTACCAACTTTTACTCTTTGCACATTTTTTAATCCTTTAAAATTATAAGATTTTGTAGGTATTTTATTTTTACCAGAAGCAATTTGTATTTTAAATTCTACAACCTCAAGATTACTAGATTCTATAATTTGTTCGCCAACTGTATTTAATTTTAGGTTATTAATGTATATCTTAATGGCATCTACAATTGCCTTCCCCATTTGTTGTTGCCCCTTAGAAGAGTTTAAATATCTACCTTCGTTTCTATTGGTTAAAAAACCCAATTCTACCAAAACACTTGGCATTATAGTTTCTCTTAAAACTTGAAAATTATCTTGTTTAACTTTCCTATTATTCCTTCTTAGCTTATAAGCAAAGTTATTCTGAATTAAACTGGCAATTTCTAAGCTTTTATCGAGGTTTTCTTCTTGTAAAAGCGATAAACCAATTACAGATTCAGCAGAATTAGAATCAAAGCCCTCATATTTTTCTTGATAATTATCTTCGTATAATAATATGGAAGCATTTTCTCTTTTAGCTATTTCTAAGTTTTTTTTATTACCTCTTAACCCTAAAACAAAAGTACCTGCTCCATAAGCATTAGAAGTATGAGAATCGCAATGAATAGACACAAACAAATCTGCTTTAGCTGTGTTTGCTATTTCACCTCTTTTCCATAAATCTGGATAAGTATCTGTTTTTCTTGTATATATTACCTTAATATCTTTTTCTTTGGATAAACTCTTACCTACTATTAAAGCTACCTTTAAAGCAATATCTTTTTCTTTATATCCATTTCCTAAATTTCCTGGATCTTTACCTCCATGTCCAGCATCTAAAACAATAGTATAAACCTTTTGTGCGTTTATTACAGATGATGAACAAAAAATAGACAAAAGAATTACTAAAAAAAAGACATTTTTTAGTGTGGTACAAAATTTGTGGACTGGTAATTTATTCATCAATAAAATTTAACTAATTTTGGCTTCATTAATTTTGTGATTCAAATATTGAGCCATACTTTTACTCACTACAAAAATAGTATTTATAGCATTGCAAACAAACCTATCATACTTACTTTTATTTTGCTGCTTATTTGTAGTAAAGATTAGTTTTTGTCAAGATATTAAATCGAACAAAAAGATTACGATTCCTACTGTTAAGAAAGATACAGTTAATCCGAAGAAATTAGATTCTTTAAATTTTATTAAGAAGGATTCTACTTTTCAGATTAAAAAAGACAATTTACTTCAAAAAAATATCGATACAGTTGCAAACGATTCTTTAAAACCTAAAGAAACAATCGATGATTTAATTGTACACGTTGCCAAAGATTACACCATACAGAATGCAAAAGACCAAACCATAACTTTATATAATGAGGCAAATATTACTTATACAGATATTGATTTAAAAGCTGGTATTGTAATTATAGATTATAAAAAAAGCACCTTATTTGCTAAGGGAATAATAGACAGTACTGGTTACACGCAAAGACCTGTTTTTAAACAAGGAGGCCAAGAATCTGAACAAGATTCTATTCTGTATAATTTTAAAAGCAAACGCGCTTTAATTTATGGTTTAAAAACAAAACAAGGTGAAATGTTTACCTATGGCGAAAAAACAAAACGAGTAAACGATTCCACAATTTACATCAGAAAAATAAAATTTACAACATCAGAAAAAAAAGTACCAGACTATTATATACGTACTGATAAAGCAAAATTAGTACCTGGTAAAAAAATAATTGTTGGGTTTAGTAACTTGGTTTTGGCAGATGTACCTACACCACTTGTGTTGCCTTTTGCTTATTTTCCGATGACAGAAACAAGTACTTCTGGTTTCTTAATGCCTTCTTTTGATACAGGAAGTAGTAACAGAGGTGTTGGTTTACAAAATGGTGGTTATTATTTTGCCATAAATGATTATGTTGATTTAAATCTTACTGGTGATGCATGGGCAAATGGAAGTTGGGGAATTAGAACCAACTCTAATTATGTAAAGCGTTACAGGTTTAGTGGAGTTTTTAGTTTCGATTTTGAGAATATTATAAGCGGAATTAGAGGTTTTGATGATTATAGTAAAAGCAATAATTTTAATGTAAGATGGACACATAGTCAAGACTCAAAAGCGAGTCCTAATTCTAGGTTTTCTGCGTCTGTAAATTTAGGTAGTAGTAGCTTTTTTAGAGAATCACTAAACCAATATAATGTAGCACAAACACAAAATAACACTTTTAATTCATCTATAAATTATAGTAAAACTTTTGTTGGCACTCCTTTTAATATGGCTCTTACAGCTACACATCAACAAAACACAAATACAGAAAGTATTACAATGACATTGCCTTCTTTAACTTTGAATATGAATAGAGTTTATCCTTTTCAAGGCAAAGGAGGAATAAAAAAGAATCCTATTCAAAAATTAGGTTTTAATTATAATATGCAAGGACAGTATTTAATTAACACCACAGATGATGAGTTTTTAACAAGTAAAATGTTTGAAACTGCTAGAGCTGGTGCACAACATAGCACAAGTACAAGCACCAATATAAAAGCTTTTAAATATTTTACATTATCACCTAGTGCAAATTATGAAGAAACTTGGCAATTTGATTATATACAAAAAGTATATGACGAAACTAGCAATGTTGTAGTTACTGATACTTTAAGAGGCTTTAAAACGTATAGAGAATACAATATGGGTGTTAGTTTATCTACCAACATTTATGGTACGTTTAACTTTAAAAAAGGAAGATTAAAAGCTATTAGACACACGTTTAGACCTACTATTTCTTATTCTTATAGACCTGACTTTAAAGACAAATTTATTAAAGAAGTACAACAAAGTGCAGACCCAACTGACTTTCAGGAATATACAATATTTGATCAAGGAATTTATGGTGCACCATCTTCTGGTTTAAGTAACTCTATAGGTATTTCTTTAAATAACGTTTTAGAAGCTAAAGTAGCCCCCAAAGACCCTGATAGTGATGAAGAAGATGAAAAAGTGATGCTTTTAAACAATTTAAACTTTAGTTCGTCTTATAATATTGCTGCGGATAGCTTACGTTGGTCTAACGTTTCTTTTAATGCTGGTACACGTTTATTTAAAGATAAATTAGCTTTAAACTTTAATGGTTCTTTAGATCCTTATCAGGTGGTAGAAGTAAATGGTAGTGCAGTTAAAATTGATCAATTTAATTCTTTTCCAAGATTAACGAGTGCCAATTTAACCGCAAATTATTCTATTTCAAGTACTGATTTTGATAAATCGAAAGAGAATGATAAGGATAAAAATGGAAATGGCGCTAACAATCCTCCAGATACAATGGGTGCAAATATAGACCCAACAAATAATCAAGGAAGAAGAACCACAGCAAAAAATAATCAAGGAGAAACTAAAAAAACAGATTTATATAGAGCTAAAATACCTTGGTCTGTAAACTTAGTATATTCTGCTAATTATAGTAATAATGGTATAGATCCTGGAGAAGTTGGTGTGCATACTTTAGGTTTTAGTGGTAATATAGAATTATCGCCAAAATGGAAAGTTGGTTACTCTTCTGGTTACGATGTTAAAGGTGGTGCTTTCTCTTTCTCTAGATTTAATTTTACTAGAGATTTAGATAGTTGGCAGTTTAACTTTAACTGGGTTCCTTTTGGTACTAATTCTTCTTATACCTTTTTTATAGGTGTAAAATCATCTACACTATCTGATTTAAAATGGGATAAAAATAAACCACCAGATAGAGTTTTATTTTAATTTCTGATAAATTACTTCTTCAAAAACTATTAATATAATACCTATTTAAATTTATGTTTAAATAAATTAAACCTACAAAAAAATGAAAAAAATAATCACAACTAAAAATGCTCCTGCTCCTATTGGACCATACAATCAGGCTGTTTTAAGCGGAAATACTTTATATACATCAGGCCAAATAGCAATTAACCCAGAAAGTGGTGAATTAGTTTTAGATTCTATAGAAAATGAAACCAAGCAAGTAATGGAAAACGTAAAAGCAGTTTTAGATGCTGCTGATATGACTTTTGATGATGTAATTAAAACATCTATTTTTATTGCTGATATGCATCAATTTGCTAAAATTAATACTGTTTATGGTAGCTATTTTAATGAAGAAACTGCACCAGCAAGAGAAACTGTAGAAGTGGCTAATTTGCCAAAATTTGTAAACGTAGAAATTAGCGTTATTGCTGTTAAATAGTGTTCGGTGTTCGGTGTTCGGTGTTCGGTGTTCGGTGTTCGGTGTTCAAAACTAAAAAAACCTGATAGAAATTCATCTATCAGGTTTTTTATTATATAAAAATTTTGTTCTTATAAAGAAGCAGAATATTCTACTAAATCTACTAATTTAGTTGAGTAACCTATTTCGTTATCATACCAAGAAACAACTTTTACAAAGTTATCGTTTAAAGCAATACCTGCATTTGCATCAAAAACAGAAGTACGAGTTTCACCAACAAAATCTTGAGAAACTACTAACTCTTCAGTATAACCTAAAACACCTGCCATTTCGTTTTCAGAAGCAGATTTCATTGCAGCTTTTACTTCTTCGTAAGAAGCTCCTTTTTCTAACTTTACAGTTAAATCTACAACAGAAACATCCATAGTTGGTACTCTAAAAGCCATACCAGTTAATTTTCCGTTTAATTCAGGAATTACTTTTCCTACTGCTTTTGCAGCTCCTGTAGAAGAAGGAATAATATTGTGAATTGCTGCTCTACCACCTCTCCAATCTTTATTAGATGGGCTATCAACCGTTTTTTGAGTTGCAGTTGCTGCGTGTACAGTTGTCATTAAACCTTCTGTAATTCCGAAGTTATCATTTAAAACTTTAGCAATTGGTGCTAAACAGTTTGTTGTACAAGATGCGTTAGAAAAGATAGTATCTGAAGCTTGTAATTTTGTGTGGTTTACCCCCATTACAAACATTGGTGCATCTCCAGAAGGAGCAGAAATAGCTACTTTTTTAGCTCCACCTTGAATGTGTAAATCAGCTTGCTCTAAGCTCTTGAAAATACCTGTACATTCTAAAACATATTCAGCTTCTACTTCATCCCATTTTAAATCAGCAGGATTTCTTTCAGCAGAAATTCTAATTTCATTACCATCAACAATTAACTTACCATCTGCTACTTCTACAGTACCATCAAATGCTCCGTGAACTGAATCGTATTTTAACATATATGCTAAATAATCTACGTCTAATAAATCATTTATTGCAACTACTTGTACGTTTTCTCTCTTTACTGCAGATCTGAATGCTAATCTTCCAATTCTACCAAATCCGTTAATTCCTATTTTAATCATCTTATTCTTGTTATTTAGTTATTATACAGACATTATATCTGATACTCTTATTAATTCTTTATTTATTTTTGATTGTCCTTTAATCGCTTTTTCTAAAGGAGTTACTGCAATTTTATCGCTAATTAAACCTACCATTAAATTAGATTTACCATCAATTAAGCTTTCTACAGCACTTACCCCCATTCTACTTGCTAAAACACGATCGAAACAAGAAGGAGAACCTCCTCTTTGCATATGTCCTAAAACAGATACTCTTACTTCGTATTCTGGTAAATGTTCGTTTACATAATCTTTTAATTCGAATACGTTTTTACCTGTTTTATCGCCTTCTGCAACAATTACTATACTAGAAGATTTACCAGATTGTTTACTTCTTCTTAAAGATTCTAATAAACGTTCTAATCCTAAATCTTCTTCAGGTATTAAAATTTCTTCAGCTCCTGCTCCCACACCAACATTTAATGCGATATGCCCAACATCTCTACCCATTACTTCTACAAAAAATAATCTGTTATGAGAAGATGCTGTATCTCTAATTTTATCGATAACATCTACAACAGTATTTAATGTAGTATCGTAACCTAGTGTATGAGAAGTACCTTCTATATCATTATCTATAGTTCCTGGAATACCCATTACTGGAAAACCAAATTCTTGGTTAAAAATTAAAGCTCCAGTAAAACTACCATCACCTCCAATTACTACAAAAGCATCTATGTTTGCTTTCTTTAATTGATCATAAGCTTTCTGTCTACCTTCTTTGGTCATAAATTCTTTAGACCTTGCAGATTTTAAGAAAGTTCCTCCTTTATTGATTATACCTTTTACACTACGTGCATTTAACTCAATAAAATCGCCCTCGATCATACCTTGATAACCTCTGTAAATACCTGCGCATTCTATTTTATAAAAAGCACATGTTCTTACAACCGATCTAATTGCTGCGTTCATCCCTGGAGAATCTCCTCCAGATGTCATGACTCCTATTTTTTTTATTTTTCCCATAATTTATGATGTAAAAATACTCCTTTTTAATGACTTAAAATAATAAAGTTACGAAAACGTTATAGCCTTAAATCCCCTTGTTTTACAAGGAAAATTAAAGGTTTTGGCGCGAAATCGTTTTCATTTTTTTGATATCTAATTGTTATAAAATCTTTACAGAAATGTTAACTATAAATTACCTTCAAAATTTATTAAATCTTTCTTTTTAGTCTTTAAAGTATCTTTTTTAATCTCATTTTGGGTAGTTGGTTTTGGTTTCTTTTTCAATCCTATTTTGGTTAGAAGGCCAGACAATGTATTAAAATTAACTTGATAAGACAAACCTACTCCTTGGGTATAACCTTCTTCTTCTTGTGAGTATTGAATTTCGTTTTGACGGTTAAAAATTATCCCTCTAAAATTACCTTCAGTATTTAATAGTACTTCTACTTTAACCTCACCAACAACACTAGATTGTGTTTCTGCGCCAACAGGTACACCAACTTTTCCGTTTATAATAACTCTATCACTAACTTGTGTGCTTACAGATAAATCTACTTGATTGTCTATATTTAAACGATCTATGTCATTTACTTCTCCTTGCTGATAATCTAAACCCAATTGAAATTTACTATCAGGACTGTTTAATAAATTAGAAAAAGCACCTGCAATTGCGCTTGAAGCTGTACTTGCCAAAGTGTTATTTACATCAAAACTAACTTTATCTGGATTTCTAAAAGTATTAAAAGCTAATAACGATATGAATTGCGTTGTTTTTTCGTTCACATTATTATCATTCAAAATAAATTCTAACTCACTCGCAATCGTTGGATCTACGTTTGTAAGTTGGATATCTAATTCTTGTTTAGAGTTAAATAAACCACCTGTAATTCTAGTTACCAAATCTATTTCTTCTTTTCTATTAGAACTAAAGTTCTCTAATAATACTGCTGGATTAGCTTTGGCTTTATAAATGGCAGTAACATCTAAATTGGCTTCGTAAGGATTACCACTCCAAGAAACTGTACCTCCTTTTTGAATGATAAAAGGCTTGTTTATAATTCCTCCGTACTTAAAATCATAAACTCCACTATCTATTCTGTAATCGCCAAACATATCGAATTTACCTCTTGTATCTATTCGTATTTGTAAATTCCCTGCTCCTCTACCCGTTAACTGACTACCATTAACTTCATCAATAACAACTTGTGCTAAAGCGTCTTTTGTAACTTCTAAATTAATATTTAAATCTAATCCTTTTACAGCCTCTTGTGCCAATTCTCTTTGCTTATCTTCTGTAGATATTTTATCGCTCTTAAAATGGATTAGACTATAACTATCTACAGTTTCTACATCTTTTAAAGGCACAACAAATTTTGTATTCGGATTTGTTTTGGCATTAACCTCTATGGTTAATTGGTCTGTTAAACCAGAGATACTTGCAGATCCATCCATAAAAGCAGTTCCATAATACAAAGCCTCTTCTGTGTTTTTTGTATCTAATACCAATAAATTATCTGTAGTTATTTCTAAGTCTAAAAACCATTGTTCAAAGTTTTGATGTGTAATAACTCCTTTAAATTTTCCTTTGGATTTATATTTGGTATCCAACAAATTAATATCCTCTAAAATAAAAGATTGTTGATCTAAATTAATTACCGATAATCCATCAAAATCATAATCGATATTTAAATATGGGAATTTTAAACCTGCATTTTTAAGCGTTAAATTTCCTAACATATCTGGGTTCCCTAAAAAACCTCTTAGATTAAAATCACCTGAAACACTACCTCGCAATGAAGATATTACATCTTGCCCTAAAGGACTAAATGCTTCTAATTGATAATCTTCTAAAAAGACTTCTAAATCGATTAATGGTCTTTTATTAGAAAAATCTAAAACACCTGTTGCAGCAATACTTTTAACTTTTTCATTATTTATTGATAAATCTACATTGTATTTCTCATAAGAATTATCGCCAATAATATTAATTGATAATTCTCCTTGATTAAAATTATTTACTTCAAAATCTTTGATTACTAAATTTGCTTCTGGTTGATAAATGTTTTCGTTTTGTATAAAATCTAAATTACCAGATACTCTGCCTTTTAATGCCAAACTATCTATTTCTGGCATAAAACTTTGCAATTTAACTTTAGTAAAATCGGCATAAAGGTTCTTTTCAGAATCGCCAATTAAACTTCCTTTAAACTTAATTTCTTGCTGACCAGAGGTTAGTTTAAACTGACTAAAGTTAAACTCATCATTGTTTAAATCAAAAGTAATTTTATCTGTATTTTTTTCATCTGGATTAATGTTCCAGGCTGTTTTTTTGAATACAAAAGTCGATTTCTCAAAACCTAGTACAGATTTTTCTTCTTTATTAATTGTATAGAAAAAATCGAGATTAAAGTTTTCATTGTCTTTTAAACCTCCATTAAATTCAGATTTAAAAAATAAGGTGTCGTTTTGCGTTTTATTCAGCAGGTTTAACTTAGAAACTTTATAGTATTTGGTATTAACTTCTGATGCTGTTAAATGTGAGTTATAAAAAGGATTTTGATTATCTGTACGCAATAAAATCTCTTTTAATTCATTGCCATACACATCTATTCTAGGAGATGAAAATGTAAGTTTTAATTGGTTTTTATTCGATTCTATTTTACCTTTAATCTTAGTATTATCATCAATATAAACTTCTGGAAAAAATACATTTACAACTTGATTATAAATGGTGAAACTAAAATCGAGAAACTGATTTGGCATTACTTCAAAAGGCTGATAATTGGTATAAATACTACCTAAAGCATTTTGAGCTACTCTACCTACTTCAGAAAAGGTAAACTTACCTTCTATAAATCCGTTAGCAATATCTTCTGATGTTAAGTCGATTCTTTTAATACTATCTTTTACAGAAGATGACACTTTAAATTCTTTAAAACTAAACTCTTCTTTTTGATTGGTATAATACACATCTTTAAACACAGCATTACCCACAATGTCATCGAAGGTATTACCTTCTACATCAAGTTCAATTAATCCTTTTAAATTAGCAATACTATCTCTAGTAAAAAGATTAGTTTCTTTTAAATTAAGATAAGTAATTTGCGATTTAAAATCGAACTTATTTATTTCGTTTGATAAATCTGCTAAACCATTAAATTCCATTTTAAAGTTAGCGTCATCAATTTTTAATTCGCCATCAAATTTGTTATTTTGATACAAACCATTTGCAGAAATATTTTTATAATTATAGTTCTTAAATTCGAACTCAGAAATGTTACCTAAAAATTTAGTGTTTATATTATCTAATTTAAATCCACTACCATTAACATCACCCTTAAGAGAAACTTTACCAAAAAGTGGATCATTAAAAAAGACACCCATATTAAATTCTTGTAACTCAATTTCTCCATGATAAGTAGCATAATCAATATTGTCTATATTACCTATCTGCAAGTCAGAAATTGTAGAACCAATCTGAGAGTTTACCATAACATCTGCCTGTATTTGAACAGGAGTTACTTTAACGTGTCCTTTTAAATTAAACTTACCTAATTTATCAAATTCTGTAGGCAATGTTTTGCCTAATACATTGGGTAAAATATTCTTTAATTCTTTATAAGTTGCTTTTAAGTTAACTAAATCTCCTTCAAAAATAAAACCCCTTTCTGTACTTAATGCATTTACAAAAAACAAATCACCATTAATAAACAAGCCTTTTTTTGATGATAAGTTTAATTTTTTTACTTCAAAATTATTTAGTTTTCCGTTTAGGTTTCCGCCTTTTAAACTTAGTATATCGTTACCATTTAATTCATTATAATACTTTTTAATATCCTGAATAGCAACATCACTTTTACTAAAACGTGCATTAATTTGTACTTTGTTATTAAAATCGATTAAATCTTCTCTTTTGTATTTAAAATCGATATCAGCTTTAATATCTGTATTTTTTGTTTGCAAAGTTGTGCTTACAAAATGCATTGCAGTTTTAGTATACGAAAAATCTGTTGTTAAATTAGTAACCTCTAATCCGTATTTATCTGTAAAATGTAAACCTCTAATATTTGTTGAAAAATTAGGACCTTCTACAGCTAAATCTTGTAAATTACCACCAGCATTTGTGGCTGAATACGCTACAGAATCTACCTTATTGGCATCAACAATTTTATAATTTAGATTATTTACATAAACATTTGTAGCTCTTAAAATAAATGGATTAGCTAAAGAATCTTTAGGCTTGCCATCATCAAAAGAATCTATAAAAATAGAAAGGTTATCATTGTTTTCATCTTTATAAGTTTTCATATAAAAAAAAGCATCATCTAAATAAATACTTTTTAAATTCACCTCACTATCAATAATTCTTTTTGCATTAATTATTGATGTGCTTAACTTACTCACAAAAATTAAGGTGTCTTTATGATGATCTTTAATCTTTACACCTTTTAACTGAACACTACCTAAAAGAGATAAATCTACCTTTTCAATGGTTAAATCTGTGCCAAAATCTTCATTAACTTTAGCTGTTAAATAATTACCAATTTTTGTTTGTACAGCTGGTATAGAAAGAATAATACTTACTAATAACAGAAAGAGTACAAAGTACCCAAGCCATTTTAATAATATTTTTCCTTTCTTTTTGATGAGTTTAGTTATTTAAATATTGAAAATTATATAAATTAATAAGCAAAAATATTGCCAATTATTACAAATAACGTGCAAATTTAATAAACTATTAAATATCTATAATTAAATTTGAAAACATAGCTGAATTTATACTTAATTTTGCAAAACTTTAACCTATTTCATGAATAAACCCATATATATTTTAGGAATTGAATCTTCTTGCGATGATACTAGTGCATCTGTAATTTGTAATGCGAAAGTTTTAAGTAATGTGGTTGCTAACCAAGAAGTACACTCAAAATACGGAGGTGTTGTGCCAGAATTAGCTTCTAGAGCACATCAACAAAATATTGTGCCAGTTGTACAACAAGCATTAGAACAGGCTAGTATTACCAAAGAACAATTATCTGCTATCGCTTTTACTAAAGGTCCAGGTTTAATGGGATCTTTACTTGTAGGTACTTCTTTTGCTAAATCTTTGGCTCTAGGTTTACAAATACCTTTGATAGATGTAAACCATATGCAAGCGCATATTTTAGCACATTTTATAGAAGAAAATAGTAAAATACCAGAATTTCCTTTTATCTGTTTAACGATTAGTGGTGGCCATACCCAAATTGTAAAAGTTACCAATCATTTTGAAATGGAAATTTTAGGCCAAACTATTGATGATGCTGTTGGTGAAGCATTCGATAAATCTGCAAAAATTTTAGGTTTAGCTTATCCCGGAGGTCCTTTAATAGATAAATATGCCAAATTAGGTAACCCAAAAGCTTACCCTTTTACCAAACCAAAAGTGGGTGACTTAGATTTTAGTTTTAGTGGTTTAAAAACAGGAATTTTATACTTTATTCAGAAGCAACAACGAATTAACCCTAATTTTATAGCCGAAAATTTGAATGATATTTGTGCATCTATACAATATACAATTGTTGAAATTTTAATGGATAAATTAAAAAATGCCGTTAAAAAAACCGGAATTAAAAGAATTGCAATTGCTGGCGGAGTTTCGGCAAATTCAGAAATTAGAGCAAGATTACTTTTAGCAGAAAAACATTGGGGATGGTCTACCAATATTCCTAAATTTGAATACACTACAGATAATGCTGCAATGATTGCAATTACTGGCTATTTAAAATTTTTAAATAATAATTATGCAGATGTTTCTGTAACCGCTCAAGCTCGTTTAAAGGTTACTGAATAACTTTTTGTTAATATTTTTTTTACGATAAAATAATGTTGTTTTTTTGTAAAAAATTATTCTTTTGAAACATTTAATAAATAGAGCTAGGTTTAACGTATTCTACTATATTTTTTGGGTGCTATATTTCGTTTTTGCACGTGCATTTTTTTTGATATATTATTTTGATAAAACTCAAGAAATTAACTTTTTAACTATCTTAAAAACATTTTTATATGGTTTAAGGTTAGATCTTTCTTTTGCTGCTTATTTATCAATAATTCCGTTTTTGTTGATAATTTTTTCAATTTTCATCAATAAAAAAAGAATTGTAAGTATCATAAAATGGTATACGATTGTATTAATTATTATTATAAACCTGTTATTATTGATTGATGCTGGTTTATATCAAGCCTGGGGAACACGTTTAGACACTTCTATTCTACCTTATTTAAATACGCCAGAATTAATGCTCTCTACAGTATCTAATTCTCAATTGATTTTTGGCACACTAGCATGGTTTATAATTTCTTATGTATTTATTCAAATTTTCAATAAAAATATAAAAAAATATAGCAGTTTAATTGATCTTGGTAAATGGTTAGAAATACCCGTTTTTCTCATTTTAACTCTATCTTTATTAATACCTGTAAGAGGTGGTTTACAAATCATACCCATCAACCAAAGTAATGTGTATTTTTCGGATAAAATGTTCGCAAACCACGCTGCTGTAAATTTTATTTGGAACTTCTTTAACACATTAACTCATAAAACAGATGGTATAAACTATTATAAATATTATGATGAACAAACAGCTTTAAATATTGAAAAAGAAAGAAAAACTCAACTTTTAAAAGCAAATATAGATTCTGTTTTAAATACTGATAAACCAAATGTAATTCTAATTCTTTGGGAAAGTTTACCAGGTAAAATTGTAGGTTCTTTAGGTGGTGAACCAGATGTAACCCCAAATTTAAATAGACTTTCTAAAGAAGGAATATTATTCACAAATTTCTATGCTAATGGAGATAGAACAGACAAAGGTATACCTGCTGTTTTAAGTGGTTATTACCCACAACCTGTAGAAAGAATAATGGCTACACCTAACAAAACTAGAAGTTTACCTATGTTGCCTCAAAAAATGATCGATTTAGGTTACAAAACAACCTTTTATTATGGTGGAGACTTGAATTTTGGGAATATGAATACCTATTTACGAAATGCAGGAATCACAAATTTTGTTGATGGTAATGATTTTGACACCAAAGATTGGAGCTCAAAATGGGGTGCTTATGATGATGTTTTTATGAAAAAACTGGCTTCAGATTTATCAGCATCTCCTCAAGAGCCATTTTTTAATATTGCTTTAACTTTATCTAGTCACGAACCTTATGATATTAAATGCGAATATAAATTTGGTAAAGATACACACGATAATACATTTAGAAGTGCACATCATTACACTGACAAAACTATTGGTGATTTTGTTGAATTTGCTAAAAAACAACCTTGGTATAAGAACACAATCATTGTAATAATGTCTGATCATGGACATAGTTCACCAAAACACACTGGGCCTTATTTTTCTCCAAAAAAATTCAGGATTCCAATGCTTTGGCTGGGCGGTGCTTTAAACAAAAAGGGAATAGAAATTTCGGCTATTTCTAGTCAAGTAGATTTTTCTTATTCTCTTTTAGATTTAGTAAATGGCGATAATAAAGACTTTATTTTTAGTAAAAATATCTTTAATACATCTAACAAACAATATGCACATTATATCTTTAATAAAGGGTATGGAACAATTTCTAAAGAAGGTGTTTTTATTTATGATTATATTAGTCAAAAACCCATTTTAGATATTGGTGATAAAACTTCTACATTAGATTCTTTAGGAAAAGCAATTACTCAAAATGCCTATGAAGATTTTTTAGAACGTAAATAATTTAAACTCCAAATTGTGTTAAATGATGGTCTAAATGTTTGTAAAACATATTATTCCATTCTATTTTATTTAGCTTACCAAAAGAAAGCGATTCTTTACCATCAAAATAGTTTTCGCCTAATTCTTGACTTTTAAGTATAAAATCGATCAATCTTTTTTTCTCTAACTCAAACTCTCTTTTATCAGAAATTATAAATTGAGGTGCTGTTCTACTATTTTTAGGATATGGTTTTTCGCCAACAACTGCTTTTTTAACAAATGCTTTTAACATCAGTTTTACAAAAGGATTTGGCTTGGTATGTTTGTCTGTATAAACCATTTCGTAAGTAACTGAACAATGTGCTAACATTTGTGCAACAGACATTTTACCCCAATTTGGCTGACTTTCTACTGTTAATTTTTCGATTCTATTGATTACAGAATCTGTAACTTCTTTTTCAAAAATATTTTTCATTTTAATGTAGTATTTTAAATATCAATTCTTTTAATATATCTCCTTGAGTTTGGTTTGCACCAACACCTTTACTTTTTACATCTGCATCTCTTAAAAAAGCAATTACCTGTGCAACTTTACGCATTGGATAATTTCTTGCAGCCATAAAATAATCATCAATAAAATAAAAACCAACACCTAACGATTTAGAAACAGCACTTTTAGATTTATCTTGCAAACCGTGAAAAAGCAACAGTTTTGTAAAGAAATTATTTAACAATGAAATGGTCATTATTGTTGGGTTATTCTTCGGATTTTCAACAAAATAATTAATAATTCTATTTGCCTTTACAATATCTTTAGATCCAATTGCTTTCTGAAGTTCGAAATTATTAAAATCTTTAGAAATACCTATATTCTCTTCAATATGCTTATCATTAATAATGGTTTCTTTAGGTAAAATAAGCATCAACTTACTTAATTCGTTCGAAATTTTACTAAGATCTGTTCCTAAAAACTCTACCAACATTTGTGCAGCCTTTGGTTCTATCTGATACTTTTTTCCGCTTAAAACTCTACGAATCCAATCTGCAACCTGATTTTCATAAAGTTTTTTACTCTCAAAAATCAAACCTGATTTTGTTATAGCTTTGTGAAGCTTTTTACGTTTATCTAATTTTTTATACTTGTAATTAATTACTAAAACTGTTGTTGGTTGCGGATTTTGAGCATAAGAAACCAATTTTTCTATAGTTCTGCTTAAATCTTGCGCTTCTTTTACAATTAAAACTTGTTTTTCAGCCATCATAGGATAACGTTTAGCAGAAGAAATAATATCTTCTACACTAGCATCTCTACCATATAATACTTGTTGATTAAATCCTTTTTCAGATTCATCTAAAACAGTTTCTTCTATATAATCAGAAATTTTATCAATATAATAAGGTTCTTCTCCCATTAAAAAATAAATGGGTTTTACGTTACCTTTTTTAATATCTGAAACAATGGTTCTTATTTCGTTCATTTATTATTTTACTTTATTCGCCACGAATTCAACAATAAATAATCATTTTATAAATCACAAAATTTGTGAATTGGTAGCAAGATAATCATAATACTATTCTTTTGAATTCTAATGATTCATTTTGAAAATTAACTAAAATACATAATCTATTTCCAGAAACTTTTAAATAATTAATACACTGAGCTTATATGCTTTGAATGAAATTCTTTCACTGATTTTATTTCTAAAATTATTTTATCTAAAAATTACAAAATCAGCATAAAATTTATGTGGTAAAATAACATCCTTGTAATTAATTACATATTCTTTTTCTCTTTCAAAACTTATATTTTTCTTCTTTAATTCATATTCTAATGCATCTTTATAAACCACTTCTAAAAAACCACCACCTAAATTATTATGGACTTCAAATAAAGTACCAACAATATCGTAGCTTTCTTTTTTATAAATCATTTTTATTTGTGATATTCGTGGTAATGAAGCTGCAAAAACTCAACCTACCTACATATAATTTCAAACTCAAAAGTAGCGAAAATAAGACGCTTATTTTTGATAAATTAAGAAAAAAGTATTTTGTATTAACTCCAGAAGAATGGGTTCGTCAGCATTATGTTTCTTTTTTAATTGATAAAAAAAAATACCCAGTTTCTTTAATTGCATTAGAAAAACAATTAACCATCAATAATCGTAAAAAAAGAACAGATATCTTAGTTTTTAATGCTAATGGTGAACCAGATATTATTGTAGAATGTAAAGCTCCGCAAATAAAAATTACACAAGCTACTTTTGATCAAATTGCACGTTATAACTTAAAGTTAAAAGCAAATTATTTAATTGTAACCAATGGTTTGCAACATTATTATTGTAAAATGGATTTTGAAAAGGAAACCTATGTTTTCTTGCAAGATATTCCTACTTATAATTAAGAAAAAATTAGAACTTAACTGATTTTTTAAATGTAATTTCGCAACCTTGAAAACTGCAATCGTAATATTAAATTGGAATGGTCAAAAACTGTTAGAACAGTTCTTGCCATCTATCGTAAACTTTAGTATCAATGAAGCTGAAATTTACGTGGCAGATAATGCGTCTACAGATATTTCCATTTCTTTTATTAAAGCAAATTTCCCATCAGTAAAAATTATTAAAAACGCCGTAAATGGTGGTTATGCAAAAGGTTATAATGATGCTTTGCAAAATATTGAGGCAGATATTTATTGCCTAATTAATTCTGATGTAGAAGTTACTAAAAACTGGCTCTCTCCTATTTTAGATGTTTTTAAAAGCGATGAAAAAACGGCTATTATTCAACCAAAAATTTTAGATTACAAAAACAAATCTAAATTCGAATATGCAGGTGCTGGTGGTGGTTTTATAGATTTATATGGTTACCCTTATTGCAGAGGTCGTGTTTTTAATCATTTAGAAACAGATGAAAATCAATTTAATGATATTTCAGAAATATTTTGGGCTTCTGGTGCTTGTTTATTTATTCGCTCAACCATTTATCATAAAATAGGTGGTTTTGATGAAGATTACTTTGCACATCAAGAAGAAATTGATTTATGTTGGAGAACTCAAAATATTGGTTATAAAGTAAAATATGTAGGTACTTCTACAATTTATCACGTTGGTGGTGCAACTTTACAAGAAACAAATCCACATAAAACCTATTTAAATTTTAGAAATAGCTTATTAAATGTGGTAAAAAATGTACCAAAAAAATGGTTTCTGTTTGTTGTTTTTTCTCGTTTGATTTTAGACGGAATCGCAGGTATCAAATTCATTTTTGAGTTAAGACCAATACATACTTGGGCAATTTTAAAAGCACATTTCAGTTTCTACGCGAACTTTAATAAGTTCTTAAAAAAGCGTAAAAGCTTACAAAAAAAGCAAGATTACAACTTACACACAAGTATTGTTTGGCAATATTTTGTATTAGGCAGAAAAGAGTTTAAGAATTTGAGATAGTTTTTAGAATTTAAAAAACAAATTCTTTAAAAACTAAAACTCCCACAACTTTAAGAGCTTTGCTACTATGCAACTTCGAGACTTTGAAGCTTTGAGACTTTGAGACTTTGAGACTTTGAAACCTAAAAAAAAATTAAAGTATATCTAAACTTCCTTTACCTTCTCTAATAACTTCTGGCTCAGAATCTGTTAAATCAATAATTGTAGAAGCATAATTATCTCCATAACCTCCATCAATTACCACATCAACTAAATTACCCCATTTTTCATAAATCAATTCTGGATCTGTAGTATATTCTAAAATATCATCTTCATCTCTTATAGAAGTCGATACAATAGGATTACCTAAAGTTGATACTAAAGTTCTTGCAATATTGTTATCTGGAATACGAATACCTACTGTTTTTCTTTTCTTGAAACCTTTTGGTAAATTATTACTACCTGGTAAAATAAACGTATATGGACCAGGTAAAGCGCGTTTTAATAGCTTAAAAGTAGGCGAATCTATTTGCTTTATATAATCTGATAAATGGCTTAAATCATTACAAACAAAAGAGAAATTAGCCTTTTCTAGCTTAACACCCTTAATTCTCGCTATTTTTTCTAACGCTTTGGTATTTGTAATATCGCACCCTAAACCATAAACAGTATCCGTAGGGTAAATAATTAACCCACCTTTTTTAAGAATGTTTACAACCTTATCAATTTCTTTTTGATTTGGGTTCTCATTATATAATTTAATGAATTCTGCCATATTATAAAAATACAAAAAAACTCAACTTAATACAAAGTTGAGTCTGTTTTTGTGGAAGTAATTCTCTTATTTATGATTTATCAACCAATCTAAATCCTTCTCCATGAATATTTAAAATTTCAACATTTTCGTCTTCTTTTAAATACTTACGTAATTTTGCGATGTAAACATCCATACTTCTAGAAGTAAAATAATTATCATCTCTCCAAATTTTGGTAAGTGCTAATTCTCTTGGCATTAAATCGTTTTTATGAATGGCTAGCATTCTTAACAATTTACTTTCTTTTGGCGATAATTTGCTTGGCTCACCCTCTTTACCAATAGATAAATGACGTAATTTAGAATTAAAGAAAAAAGAACCAATTTCAAACTCAAATTGTTCTGATTCAGCAGATTTATCTGTTTCTTTACGCTGTAAAATTGCTTTAATTTTATGCAATAAAACTTCAGAATCAAAAGGTTTGTTTAAATAATCATCTGCACCAACTGCATAACCTTTTAAAACATCTTCTTTTAATGTTTTAGCGGTTAAAAAAATAATTGGCACTTCTTTGTTTGTAGTTCTAATATCTTGTGCTAAAGAAAAACCATCTTTTCGAGGCATCATTACATCTAAAATACAAAGATCAAAATCGCTGTTTTTAAACATAATTAAACCTTCTATACCATCTTTTGCATGCGTAACGTTATAATCGTTTAACGCTAAATAATCTTTTAAGACTGTTCCGAAATTTGGATCATCTTCGACTAATAAAATCTTTTTACTTCCCATTTTTAAACTTTTAAATTAAAGGTAATTTCACTGTAAATATGCTTCCTTTTCCTTTTTCACTTTCAACAAACACTGTACCATGGTGTTTTTCTACAATTTCTTTAACATAGGCTAAGCCTAAACCATGACCTTTTACATCATGGACATTTCCTTTTTGTTCTCTATAAAATTTATCAAAAACATTTTTTTGAACGTTTTTGCTCATTCCTATTCCTTGGTCTTTTATTTTAACAATAAAAAACTTATTAGTACTTTGTGTATACACATCTATTATTGGTGCGCCTACTGTATATTTAATTCCGTTTTCTAAAATATTTACGAAAACATTGGTTAAATGAAACTCATTACCAGATATCTCAGAAACAATTGCTTCAAAATGGGTATGTAAAGTTCCATTTCTATCTTTTATTAATAAACTAATGTGATTCATTGCATCTTCTATCACATCATGAATATCGATAACACTTTTACTTATATCTAATTGATTTTTTTCTAACCTAGAGATTCGTAAAACATTTTCTACTTGCGTATGCATTCTTTTATTTTCGTCTCTAATCATATTAATGTAACGCAAAACTTTTTCGTTATCACTAATAATTTTTGGGTTTTTAATAGAATCTAAAGCCAAATTAATTGTTGCAATTGGCGTTTTAAATTCGTGTGTCATATTATTAATAAAATCAGTTTTAATTTCTGATATTTTTTTCTGTTTTGTTAATTGATATAATGAACTAGAAAAAGCAATAATTATTATAAAAATAAAAAATAAAGACAGTAATAATATATTAGAAATACCTGATAAAATATGCTTATTTTTGAACGGAAACGAAATATATAATAAGTATTCTGGATTACCTTCACCATCACTAAATAAAGGATATTTAATACTATCATCCTTATTTATCGTATAATAACCAGATTTTAATTTTGTTGCTAAACCATCATTACTATATACACCATATTTAAAATCTAAATTGATATTTCTTTTTTGTAACTCGTCTTTTATTGTTTCATTTAACTCTCTATTACTAACTCTACTATGAATTGGTTTAGTTTGTATAAACTCTTTAAAAATTAATTCAAACTCACTTTTTTCTATACTTTTTAATCTAGATGTAAAAGAATATCTTTTTTCGTCTATTGAAGAAAATAGGTTATCTGGACCTTTGATTAATTTTGATTGAAAAAAATCGTTTTTGCCAGTAATTCTTTTAACGATAATACTATCATTATCTAAAAAATCAGTAGGCATTTTAAAATTTTCTTCTAAAATTGTACCTCCATATGTGAATTTTTCATTGGTTGTTGTATCTATTTCTTGAAATAGAAAATTTTTAATTTGGGCCTCATCTGCAAGTACCGTATTTTCTAAAATGCCTTGATATTTCTTTTGTAAAGAAGCTCTTTCATTTTCATTAATTCTTTCGGCAACACTACCCAAAGAGATCTGAACATCGTTCTTAAATTGTTCGCGCCTACTTTCTACGGCATTGTTAATCCAATAGAGCTGAACAGCAATAATTCCTATTAAAGAAATACTCATTAAAATAACAATAAGCACAAACATTTTTTTGCCCATAAATCA
This sequence comes from Polaribacter reichenbachii, assembly GCF_001975665.1. Lineage (NCBI taxonomy): Bacteria > Pseudomonadati > Bacteroidota > Flavobacteriia > Flavobacteriales > Flavobacteriaceae > Polaribacter > Polaribacter reichenbachii. The sequence continues at coordinate 3,550,333 of NZ_CP019419.1, forward strand.
AAGTTAAGTCATTAAAAAATTGCATTTCGCGTTTTTAACGTTGATTAACAAAAAAGAAAGAATTTTAAGAGTAATTTAACAATAACCTTGCAAATAAAGTAACGTATTAAGTATTTAGTGTTAAAATACTATGGATTTTACTCACTTGACTTTTAGTATCGTCAAGCTTTTCGTTATAAATAATGTAATTAGATTGAAACATTTTTTTTTGGTCATTCCACTGATTCTTCATCCTGTTTAAAACTTCTTTTTTGGTTGAAGAATCTCTTGCAATAACTCGATTAATTTTAGTATCTAAATCCGCATAAACCGTTATTATAATATCGCAATTTAAACTACTTTTACTTTCGAATAAGATTGCATTCTCATAAATAATGTAATCTTTATCATTATTTTTATTGACAAATTCCTGAAAGTGCTTTTTTACTTCTGGATGCACAATTGCATTTAATTCTGATAATTTTTCTTTGTCTTTAAATACTATATCAGCAATGTATTTTCTATTTAAAATATTATCTTTATAAGAATTTTCACCAAAATTGTTAATTAATTTCTGTTTTATAATTCCTGATGAATTCATCAACTTTTTTGCTTCAACATCAGCAATATAAATGGCAACATTATTATTTTCTGCAAAGAATTTTGCCACTGTAGTTTTACCACTACCAATACCACCAGTTAAACCAACAATTTTCATTTATTTTTGAATTAAGAAATCAATTTTAGTAGGTGTAATTTTAATATTCTTTAAGAAATCTGGTTTCGAAATTACTTTCGGAATTAAATATCCCAAATTATTTTTCTCTGCCAAAGCATAATCGCACTCAATAACAAATGAAGATGCAGATACTTTAGAAAAATTAGACAAAGCAACCACAAACACCACTTCAATACTTTCTGTTAAAGTGGTTAAATTAGTATTGTCTGGTAAATTAACAATTACAAAAGGTACTTTTAGCGTACCTTCTGTAAACTTATCTACTTTTCCAGAAATTGTTGCTTTTTTTACCTTATATTTTAAATTATTACTTTTTAAAGGATTCAAAATTTTGACTTCTTTGCTAAAATCAGTTTTTACATCTTTTAATATTAACTTACTTAATTTAAGATGATTAATGTTTTTTACTTGAGATTCGGGACCAGAAATAACAATAGAATCTGGCTGATAACTCACTTCTTCTAAAAGATCGTAACCAATATGATAATTAATTTCTAGATCGGGTTGTAAAGCTACTTTTTTAGAGGATAAAATTCCTAGATCTAAATAAATAGTATCTTGAATAATTTCTTGCAGTTCTACACCAGAAATTAGTTGCTTCTGAATTTTTAAAGATTGATTTCTAGGTAAAAAATAAAACTTAGCATTGTTTTTTCTTTTTAATCTAGATGCATCTAAATTAATTTTTTTATTTCTAATTTTAGATCTTAATATCTTAAAACCTGTAGCTTTTACAGCAATATCTATTTCTTTTATTGGGGTTTCTTGCAACAATTTATCTTGTGCAATATTTGTATAATTTACAGCAAAAGTAACTACAGAAGTATATTCTTTAGAAAAGGTAATTAATAACCAAATTAATGATGAGATGATTAAAAAGGTTATAAATGTTTTCGGTATTTTCTTTGTAGTTTTCACCTATAAATTAAATTTAATGCAATCTACTGAAAAAGCTTGTAAACAAAAAAAATGAGCTTTATCTAATTAAAGAAAAAGCTCATTTTAAAATATTTTATTAGATATTATTTTGTAGCTGGTGCTGCATATTTTTTACTCATTTCCATAGAAATTGCAGAACGTTCAAATTTAATTTTTCCTGCTCCAGTTTCTAAAGTAATGGTATTATCATTAGCATTTATCTCGATAATTTTACCGTGAATACCACTAGTGGTAATAACTTTGGCTCCTTTTTTAATTTCCGCTTGAAAAGCCTTTTCTTTCTTTTGACGGTTAATTTGTGGTCTTAAAATAAAAAAATATAAGACGATAAACATTGCCACGAATGGCAACATACTTGCTAATGTTCCTGAATCCATTATAAAAATTAAATTATGATTTTACTTTTGGTGTTACCATACCTTTAAGAGTTAAAATCTCTCTTCCTGTTTCGGTATTTGTGATTAAAGTAATATTTTTTTGTTGTCTATTTCTTTTACCACTAGTATTAAATCTTACTTGAATGTTTTCAGTTTCTCCTGGTTTAATTGGTTTTTTAGGCCAAACAGGTACTGTACAACCACAAGTTACTTTTGCATCTGTAATAATTAAATCTGTTTTACCAGAGTTAGTTACTTTAAAAACAGTTTCTACAATTTCACCTTCGTTTACAGTTCCAAAATCAAATTCTTTATTTTCGAAAGCAATTGAAGCTGCTCCTTTTTTAATAGCTACATCTCTAGATTTTGCTACTTCTAAATTCTCTTTATTAATCTTTGCACTAGGGTTTGCTTTATCACAAGAAATATATAAACTTGATGAAACTACGAATGCGAATAAAATTGTTATTTTTCTCATAATTCTTAAAATTTGGGTAAAAATAATAAATAATTGTTTAAAAGGAGCGTTTTACAGTAATCCTCTACCTATTTTAACAATTCTTTTTTCTTTTGTAAACTCTTTAGATATTTTATCTAAAACACCATTTATAAAATAACTACTTTTTGTAGTTGAGTAATCTTTAGCTATTTCTATAAACTCGTTAATAGTTACTCTTACTGGTATAGAAGGGAAACTTACAAACTCTGTAATTGCCATTTTAATTAAGATCATGTCTATATCTGCAATTCTATCAGTTTCCCAATTTGGTGTTTTTGCAGTAATATCTTCTTCGTAAGTTTTGTGTTTTAAAACTGTTTTCCTGAACAATTTAGACACAAACTCTTCATCATCTTTATCTTTATACAATCTACTTAGTATAAAAGTTTTGTCTAATTTACATTTACTAAGAGTCTTAACAACCCAAGTATTTACAAACGGAATATCATCTACCCAAGAAATCATTTTATCTTCATAATACTCTGCTAACTTTTCGTTAGGAGCAACAATTTCTTTAAAAAAGTCGATAACAAAAGCTTTGTCTACTTTAAAAGAATCATCAACAGTATTTAAATATTTCTTGTATAAATCACTTTTCTGTAATTCATCAAAAATAATTTTTACATATTCATCATCTAACTCCCAGTTATCTAGTTTATTTAACTCAACATAACCTTCTAAACTTACACTCTCTGTAAGTTGATTGATTAGTTTATTGTCTATAAATTTAGTATTTGGCTTTAAATCTGCTTGAGTAGCAAGAATTTTCTTTTTAGAAAGCGCTATTTTTTTGGCTGCCAGTTTTTGAACTTCAATTAATAATTGAAAATTTAAAACGTACAAATCGTACATTTTTAGAATACTGTGCTTTAAAAACTTCTCTTCTCTAATAATATCATCATTATGAGATTGTTGTATAGCATACACAGATTGCATTACTTTAACTCGAATATGTCTTCTGTTAATCATTGTAAAGAACTTAAAATAGCTTTTTAATTTGCTTTGCAAAAATAGTATTAATTTAGTTTCTCAACATTACTTTTTTAATTCTTTTTTAAGAAAATATATCTTTCTGATTCTCGTATATTCGTGCTTTATTTTTAATTCAATATCTCTTTTGAAAGCATTACAATATTTAAACAAATATTTTTCTAAATACAAATGGCGCATTTTAGCAGGATTGTTAATAACAGTCTTATCTAAACTACTTGCGCTTCAAGTACCTAGAATTATAAAAGAATCTTTTAATGCTGTAGAAGATTATTTAAATGGTACTATCACAGACTTAGCTATTGTTAAAGAAGCTTTGTTAATGAACGTACTTTTAATTGTTGGTTTGGCATTATTAAGTGGTTTTTTTACTTTTTTAATGAGGCAAACAATTATTGTAACTTCTAGATTAATTGAGTTCGATTTAAAAAACGAAATCTATCAGCAATACCAAAAGTTATCACTTAACTTCTATAAACAGAATAGAACTGGTGATTTAATGAACAGAATTAGCGAAGATGTTGGTAAAGTAAGAATGTATGTTGGGCCAGCTGTAATGTACACTATGAATATGATTGTGCTTTTTGCTGTCGGTTTTACACAAATGGCAAGAGTAGATTTAAAACTTACCTTATATACACTAATTCCTTTTCCTTTATTATCAATTTCTATTTTTATTTTAAGTAGAGTTATTCATAAAAGAAGTACTATAGTTCAACAATATTTATCTAAACTAACTACTTTTAATCAAGAGTTTTTTTCGGGAATAAATGTGGTAAAATCTTATGGAATTGAAGCATCAATTATTAAAGATTTTGATATTATTTCTGATTTAAGCAAAGAGAAAAACATAAACCTACAAAAAGCAAATGCTTTATTTTTTCCTTTGATGATTTTTTTGATCGGAATTAGCAACTTAATTGTAATTTACGTTGGTGGAAATCAATATATAAATGGCGAAATAAAATCTGGAGTTATCATTGAGTTTATCATGTATGTAAACATTTTAACTTGGCCAGTTGCAGTTGTGGGTTGGGTAACTTCTATGGTACAACAGGCAGAAGCATCGCAAGCTAGAATAAACGAGTTTTTAGATCAAGAACCAGAGATTAAAAATGATAGTGAAACTGCTACAGAAATTCACGGAAAAGTAACTTTTAAAGATGTTACTTTTACTTATGATGATACAAATATTACTGCTTTAAAGAACATTAATTTTACAGTTGAATCTGGCGAAACTTTAGCTATTTTAGGGAAAACTGGTTCTGGTAAATCTACAATTATAGAGCTAATTTCTAGATTATACGACACTACAAAAGGCACTGTTTTATTAGATGATAAACCAATTGAAAAAGCAAATTTAAATGATGTAAGAAGTCAGATTGGTTTTGTGCCTCAAGATCCATTTTTGTTTTCTGATACTATTGGTAACAATATTAAATTTGGTAAAGAAGATGCTACAGAAAATGAGATTATAGAAGCTGCTAAAAATGCAGTAATCCACAGTAATATTTCTGATTTTACAAACGGATACAATACTATTTTAGGAGAACGTGGAGTAACACTTTCTGGCGGACAAAAACAACGTGTTTCTATTGCCAGAGCTATTATTAAAAATCCTAAAATTTTAATTTTTGATGATTGCTTATCTGCAGTTGATACAGAAACAGAAGAAAAAATACTTTCTAACTTAGAAAAAGTTTCAAAAAACAAAACTACCTTTATTATTAGTCATCGAGTTTCATCAGCAAAAAATGCAGATAAAATTATTGTTTTAGATGATGGTAAAATTATACAACAAGGAACTCACAATCAACTTATAACTGAAAAAGGATATTATAAAGATTTGTACGAACAGCAACTTTTAGAAAAAGAATTTTAAGGTTTAACATTGCTACATTAATTATTTTGTTAGATTTGTACACATAACAAACAAAAGATAACTACTATTTAAAAAAGATTATGGCAGAGAGAGTTGAACAGGAGGAAATTTTTTCGCAAGTACTAAGAGCAGGACGAAGAACCTATTTTTTTGATGTAAGAGCTACAAAAGCAGACGATTATTATTTAACTGTTACAGAGAGTAAAAAATTTACGCATGATGATGGATCTTTTCATTATCAAAAACATAAAATTTATTTATATAAAGAAGATTTTTCTGATTTTCATGAAATGCTAAAAAAAGCAACTGATTATATTATTACAGAAAAAGGTAATGAGGTAATTAGTGAACGTCATCAAAAAGACTTTAAAAAAGAAGATAATACTGCTACAGAAGAAACGAATTCTGCTCAGAGTTTTACAGATGTTTCTTTCGATGATATTTAACAGCTAACTACTGTTTAAAAATCAACTTTTTTGGTGAAATATTTTACCCAAATATGTAGCATAAAAATATAGTATATAATTCAAATTCAATTTACACGTTTCAAAAAACTGTAAGCAATTATGCTTGCAGTTTTTTTATAAAACTTTTTTCATTGTTTTACTTTTAGAAACGGTTTCTTGCCACTCATTTTTAGCATTACTATCTTTTGTAATTCCACCACCAATATAAATAGCAGCAGTTTTATTTTTGATAGCCATACATCTTAAATTTACAAAAAGTGATGATTTTTTATCTAAATTTAATTCACCCAAAAAACCAGTATAAAAACTTCTATCGTAATTTTCGTTTTCTAGAATAAAATCTTTAGCCAAATTTCTAGGCAAACCACAAACAGCAGGTGTTGGATGCAAAGCTCTAATTAAAGATTTTAAATCTGATTTTTCACTCAGCTTCCCTTCTACTTTGGTTCTTAAATGCAGTAAATTACCTGCTTTTATAGTTTCTGTTTTATTAATTTTTAAGTTTGTTGAAATATCTTTTAATTGATCTTCTATAAAATCAGTAACTAATTGTTGCTCTTCTAATTCTTTGCTTTTCCAGATTGGTTTTATTTGACCTTCATCAACCTGAGTACCAGCCAAAGACATTGTTTTAAAATCATCATTTTTAATATTTAAAAGTGTTTCTGGCGTTGCCCCAAACCACAAACCAACTTTAGGATGAAACCAACAATACACAAATGCATTTTTATAATTATGCAGTAATTTTTTATAAATTTCTAGCAAATCAAAATCACTGATTTTAACCAACTCTTTTCTAGAAATAACAACCTTTTTTAATTCTGATTTGTTGATTTTATCAATTGTTTTTTCAACAATATTTATATGATTTTCTTTCGAAGTTTCATCAACCAAAAAAGTATTTTCATTAGCATTAATATTTTCTATTTTAATTTCTTCAGTTAAGCATTCTGATTTTTCTATAGGAAATAAAATGGCTTTTTCATTGGCATTAAAAGGCGCAAAAACAAAACCTGATTCTTTAAAATTACTGGTAAAATGTAGCTTATCATCAGTAATAAAAAAACTAGAAACCGTATTTTTTTTTGGTTTTCTATATACTACAAAAGGTAAATTTTCGTCGTAAAGACGAATTACTTTATCAAAAATTCTCATCAACTACTTTTTGTCTAAAACAATATTGGTTAGTTTACAAATAGAAATTAAGTTGTCTTTTTCATCAACAATTTTAATTTCCCATAAATGTGTAGTTCTACCTTTATGAATTGGTTTTGCAATACCAAAAACATAACCTTCTTTAACACTTTTTACGTGATTAATACTCAACTCAATTCCTTTAACAATTTTAGTTTTTGTATCTACAAATAAAGCAGATGCACAACTACCTACAGTTTCTGCTAAAGCTGCAGTTGCACCTCCATGCAAAATACCATAAGGTTGGTAAACCTTTGAATTTACAGGCATTTTTGCAGTTACAAAATCTAAACCCACATCTACAAACTCTATTTCTAAAGTTTCCATTAAGGTGTTTTTATTTAAATTATTTAAAGTAATAAGTGTTTTTTCTTTATCCATTTAAGCGTGATTAAGAATGTAAAAATAAGCATAATTTATTGTATTTTTGCAGCTCAATATTTAACGAATTTATGTACAAAATACGAGTTATCTTAGATACCAAAGAAGATGTAATTAGAACTATTTTGGTTGATGAGCATATTAATTTAGAAGTTTTACACAATTCAATTGCAACTGCTTTTGGTTTTGAAGGTCAAGAAATGGCCTCTTTTTACAAAACTGATGATGAGTGGAACCAAGGTGATGAAATTCCGTTGTTTAATATGGCAGAAGCTGGTGAAGCAATTTCTATGCAAACTTGTATTTTAAATGAAACTTTACCATTAGAAAATGATAAGCTAATTTATGTTTACGATTTTTTAAATATGTGGACATTCTATGTTGATGTTGTTGAAATTTCATCAGAAAAAAGAGCAGATTTACCACAAACTATTTTATCAGTTGGTGAAATTCCTGCAGAAGCACCTGAAAAAGAATTTATTGCTGATAAATTAGAAGGTGAAGATCATGATGATGATGAATTCGATATTTTTGATGAATTCGATTTTAATGAATATTAATTAGTATTCTGTTTCCAGTTACATTCTTTAACTTTACATTAATATTTTATTATTAGATAAAATTAAATAGCATTATTTCTATAATGTTTATAACTATATACTGCCAACTGTATACTAAAAACTGTTTTTCTACGTAACAAAATTGTATTTTAGTCGTCTTACTTTTTATAACTGACTAAATCAATTTCTTTGGAAACAATCTTATCTCTTAAAAATTTAGACAAAAAATACGGAGTTGTTCACGCTGTGAATAATCTTTCTTTTGATATTCAAAAAGGAAACGTTTACGGAATTCTAGGACCTAATGGCTCTGGAAAATCGACAACTTTAGGTATTATCTTAAATGTTGTAAACCGAACTTCTGGCGAGTTTTCTTGGTTTGATGGAAAACTATCTACCCATGAAGCCTTAAAAAAAGTAGGTGCAATTATAGAACGTCCTAACTTTTACCCTTATATGACAGCAACTCAAAATTTAGCTTTGATTTGTAAAATAAAAGGAATATCAACAGAAAAAATTAATGAAAAACTAACTACAGTAAACCTTTTTGAAAGAAGAGATAGTAAGTTTAAAACTTTTTCTTTGGGTATGAAACAGCGTTTGGCAATTGCATCTGCCTTGTTAAACGATCCAGAAATATTAATTTTAGATGAACCTACAAATGGTTTAGATCCGCAAGGAATTCACGAAATTAGAGAAATTATTAAAAAAATTGCAGCCAATGGAACTACAATTTTGTTAGCCTCTCACCTTCTAGATGAAGTAGAAAAAGTCTGTAGCCATGTAGTTGTAATAAGAAAAGGTGTAAAATTATACGCTGGTAGAGTTGATGAAATGACAGCTTCTAATGGTTTATTAGAACTTAAAGTTGAAGCTAAAGAAGAGCAATTAATTGAGTTTTTAGAAAATCACGAATCCATTTTAAAGGTTTCTAAAGATCATGAAACTATAATTGCAACTTTGAGTAAAAATTTATCGGCATCAGAAATCAATAAAGATTTGTTTAATAAAGGTTTTGTTTTAAGCCATTTGGTAAAACGTAAACCAAGTTTAGAACAACAATTTTTAGATTTAACAAAAAACAACTAATCAACAAAAACATAAAGTCATGTTAAGACTACTTACTATAGAATTTCACAAATTAAAGTATAATAGAGCAAGTAAAGTGCTGTCTATTATTTACTTTGGTTTACTTACATCAATCGCATTAATTGCTGCTATAAAATTTGAATTTGGTAATTTTAAATTACACTTAGCAGATGCAGGAATCTTTAATTTTCCATATATATGGCACTTTAATACCTACATTGCTGCTATTTTAAAATTCTTTTTATTGTTGGTAATTGTATCAATGATGAGTAATGAATACAGTTATAAAACACTAAAGCAAAACCTTATAGATGGTTTGAGTAAAAAGGAATTTATATTATCTAAATTCTATACCGTTATTGCTTTCGCAGGTATTTCTACTGTTTTTGTATTTGTAGTTTCTTTGGTTTTAGGTTTAGTATATTCAGATTATAATGAGTTTGCTATTATTGTTTCTGATCTAGAATACTTGCTAGCTTTCTTTATAAAATTAGTCGGTTTTTTCTCTTTTGGCTTATTCTTAGGTATTTTAGTAAAACGCTCTGCGTTTGCTATTGGTGCTATGTTTGTTTGGCTAATTATAGAAAATATGTTTAGAGGTTATCTTTTCTGGCAATTTAATGAGAATGAACACACTAGTAATACTGTAGATAAATTTATGCAATTTTTGCCTTTAGAATCTATGACTAATTTAATTAAAGAACCTTTTTCTAGATTAGGTGCTGTAAGATCTGCTGCAAATACTATGGGCGAAACTTTTACAAAAAGTTACTCTGTAGATTTTACAAACATCTTAATTGTTTCTTTCTGGACATTCGTATTCATTTATTTGTCTTATAAATTATTATTAAAAAGAGATTTATAATCCTCATTTATTAAATCTATAGTTTAGATTTAGGAATAACATTTCAATATAAAATGAATCAAAATCATATACTCAAAAAGTATATGATTTTTTTTAAACTATTTAGAACGTGAGTGGTCTAATATTGTAATAAGATTGGTTAATTTTTATTAATTTCTTATTATTTTTAGCAGATAATTCCTAATTAAACAATTACTCATTGAAATCTAAACTATCAGTATTCATTTTTATCCTTTTTATTTTCTATTGTAAAGATGTAAAAGCACAGTTAAGTAAAAAACATTTTATACCACCATTAACTTATGCTGAAGAAGGAAATGCAAATCCTGAAAGTCAGTATTTTTACATTTCAACACCTACAAATAAAGACGTTAGTTATACTATAAAACAAATAGGGCAAGACAATGATATTACAGGAATTGTATCAAGCTCAAATCCGCAAGAAATTTTTATTGCTACCGGAGACAGTCAATTATTTGTAAATGCCAATGAAACAGGAACTGTACATACCAATAAAGGTTACATTATAGAAGCTACAGACGTGATTTATGTTTCTGTAAGAGTTTTGGCAGGTGGTGGAGCGCAAGCAGGTGCTTTAGTAAGTAAAGGATCATCTGCTTTAGGCACAACTTTTAGAGCAGGTATGTTTACAAATGAAAATCCTCAAAGTAATTACTTAAACTTTGTTTCTGTAATGGCTTCTGAAGATAATACTCAAATTACTTTTGATGATATTACACCAGGTTTAGAGATAAAAAACTATACAAGTACTTTTCCTTTTTCTGTGGTTTTAAATGAAGGTGAAAGTTATATTGTAGCAACAAGTGCAGATGACGTTATTGTAAATAGAGATGGTTTAATTGGTACTTTAATTTCTTCGGATAAAAATATTGTAGTAAACACGGGTTCTGCAAATGGTAGTTTTCATAATGGTGGTGGACGTGATTATGGTATAGATCAAATTGTTGGTGCAGATAAAATTGGTACAGATTATATTTTTGTAAAAGGTGATGGTAGCAATGGTTGGGAAAATGTTTTAATTGTTGCTCACGAAGATAATACTGTAGTAAGCAGAAATGGAATAAACTCTACTATAAATAAAGGTGAATATACTTTAATAGAAGGTGATGAATTTAATGCAAATGGAAACTTATTTGTAAAAACTTCTAAACCTGCTTTTGCCTATCAAGGAGTTGGTGCTAATACAAGTGAAGCGAACCAAGGTATGTTTTTTGTACCTCCGTTAAGTTGCGAAAGCAGAGGAAAAGTAGATAATATACCTAATATAGAAAGTATTGGTAACACAACTTTTACAGGCGGTATTACAATTGTTACCAACGTAAATGCATCAGTAAATATCAATTCTCAACCTATCACGAATTTTGCTACTTCTGGTCCTTTTTCTATAGACATTGATAATGACGGAATTGCAGATTACGAAACTTATAAAGTAACCAACCTTACAGGAAACATTTCTGTAGATAGTAGTGATGAACTCTATTGTGCATATTTTAATGTTAATGGTGCTGCAACTTCTGGTAGTTTTTACTCAGGTTTCCCTACAGCTCCAGAAATTAATTTCGATACTACAGTTTCAACTTTAGGTAATTGTATTCCTAATCTTACTTTAGAAGCTGCAAACACCAATTTATTTGATAGCATAAAATGGGAATATTATAATGAAACTACTTCAACTTGGGAAGAAAGAAGTTCAAATAACACTTATAAACCTATAGAATCTGAACCTGGTAAATATCGTTTAATTGGTACTATAGATTGTACTGGAGCTACTTTTGAATCTATTGAAATTCCTGTTAGCATTTGTCCTGATGATTTTGATGGCGATTTAATTATAGATAATTTAGATGTAGATATTGATAATGATGGAATCCTAAATTGCGATGAATCTTTAGGCAATGCCACTTTAAATCTTGCAGATGCTGATAATCCTGAAATTATTTTTCAAGATAGCTCTACAAATTCAGCAATTCTTTCTCGAGTTTATTCAGAATCTGATGTTACAAATACATACACAGGTCAGAATAATGGAAATTTTCAATCCATCATTTATCCTTCTGTAGATTCTAAATTACAATACGAACTCAATTTTACGCAAAATGTAAATTTTAAATTCACACAAAACAGAAATCTAGATCACACCATTTCTGATGGCGAATTTTTTATTCTTAAAATTGGTCCAAGCAATAAAAACGTAACCCTTTTAGATCCTGATGATCAACTTTTAATTGATTCTAATTTTGATGGTGAATTCGAATCTGGTATTACAAATATCTCTGCTTCAGAAATCCATTTTAAGTATAAAGCCAATACAACTGGTGCTTCAAGTAATTTTAAGTTTGTTGCAAATCAAGTAGATCAAATCGATTTTAAACATCAATCTACAGGTCTTGCAGCTTCATCCACTTTTAGTGGAAATCTTGAATTAACTTGTTTTACATTAGATTCTGATGGTGATGGAATAGAAAATATGTTTGATCTTGATTCTGATAATGATGGTATTCCTGATATTTCAGAATCATCAGCAACCAAAATAATTTTATCCAATACAGATGCAGATTTAGATGGTTTAGATGATGTTTTTATAGGAATTATCACAAATATTGATACTGATAATGATGGCATTCCTAATCATTTAGATGTAGATGCAGATAATGATGGAATATTTGATTTTGTAGAAGCTGGCATAACCGAAACTGATGCAAATAATGATGGGATTTTAGATGATGCAACTACCGCAAATGTTGGTTTAAACGGATTGTTAAATGCCTTAGAAACATCCCCAGATAATAATATCTTAGCATATACAATTCTAGACACAGATGCTGATAATATTTACAATTTTTTAGAATTAGATGCTGATAATGACAATTGTTTCGATGTTTTTGAAGCTGGTTTTACAGATAATAATGATGATGGAATTCTAGACGCAACTCCTTTTTCAGTAAACAATAATGGAAAAATAATTAACAATTCTGATGGTTATACCACTCCAAACTCAGATTACATAACAAGTGCACCAATAGAAATAAATACTCCTTTTGAAGATGTTATTTTTTGCGAAAACGATACTGATGTAATTACAATAGATACAACAGCAGATAGTTTTCAATGGCAAATTTCTCCTGATGGTTCTACTTGGTCTTCAATTACAGATAATGCTGTTTACAGCAACAGTACTTCAGCAAGTTTACAGATTACAAATACACCTTTAAGTTATCATAATTATCAATACAGAGTAATTTTAAATAGAACTGGTAATGCTTGTACAGAAACTTCAAATTCAATTACACTAACTGTAAATCCCTTACCAATTTTAAAAGCAAACCCAGAATTAAATCAATGTATAGAGGTTGCTGACACCAATACAACAGTTAATTTAACGCTAGCAGAAATCAATATTTCTGAAACTACTAATGTTACTTTTGAGTATTATGAAGATATGGCTGGAGCTAATTTAATTGCAGATCCTACCTCCTATCCTGTACAAGTTAATATTACAGAAACTGTTTATGTAAAAGTAATTTCTGAGTTTTCTTGTGAAACAGATTTAAGTGAATTAACTATAAATGTTGGGCAAACAATAAGAAATTCTTACAATGATCTTCAACCACCCGTTTGCGATGATTTTTTAGATGTTGATGGAAATGATACTGCAGTCAATTCAGATACAGATAACATTACTAATTTTTATTTGGATAAAACTGCTATTATAAATGGTATAAATCCACCAATGAATACAGAAGTTTTCTTTTATGAAAATGAATCTGATAGAGACAATTCTTTGAATGAAATTGATGTTACTAATTTCAGAAACAACATTTCTAAAAATGAAGTTATCAATATTCCAAACGGAATTCAGTTCCCAATTTTCTATAAAATTCTAAGTACAATTAATAATGATTGCCAAGGAATAGGCGAATTTTACGTGCAAATTGATACTGTACCAACAGCAGAAGTAGTTCCAGATTTAGAACTCTGTGATGATGCAATTGATGGTAATGCAACAAACGGAATTGTACAATATTTTGATTTAGAATCGCAAACCACAGCCATTTTAAACGGTCAAAATGCTGCGGATTTTACTGTAACCTATCACGATTCTGAAACTGATGCGAATGCAGGAATTGACGAACTTACTTCTCCTTTTGAAAATTCAGTTCGTGATTCTCAACCAATTTATGTGCGTGTTACAAATAACACAACTGGTTGTTTTACAGATCACACTTCTTTTAATGTAATTGTAAATCCTGTGCCAATTGCCAATTTTGTGAATGATTTAGAAGTTTGTGATGACAATTCTGATGGTTCTGCAAGAAATGGTTTTTCACAATCTATTGATTTAGAATCGCAAACTGCTGGTATTTTAGGTGCTCAAGATCCAAATATTCACATTGTAACTTATCATCGTTCTTTAGCTGATGCTCAATCTGGAAATCTGCCTTTGGTTTCTCCATACACAAATAATACTATTGATAGAGAAACCATTTATGTTCGTATTTTAAACACAAATTCGATGTGTGTTAACGGAATTTCTAATTTTGATGTGATTGTAAATCCAGAACCAACTTTTGAAACTCCTACTAACTTAGCCTATTGTGATGACGATTTAGATGGTGATGATGCCAATGGAATAGTACAAAACATCGATTTAGATAGTAAAATAACAGAAATTTTAGGCGCTTCTCAAAGTCCGAATGATTTTTGGGTTACCTTTCATAAATCGCAAGCGGATGCTACTTCTGGTAATGATCCTGTAGTTTCTCCTTATCAAAATACAAATACAACAGAAACTTTTTATGTTCGTATTCAAAACAAACAAACACTTTGTGTAAATGATGATGCTACTTTTGATGTAATTGTGAATCCTCTACCAGATTTTATGGTAACTACTCCACAAATTTTATGTTTAAATGATTTACCATTAAATATAGCAGTAGAAAGTCCTAGAGATGTTTACACTTATATTTGGAAAGATGAAAATGGAAACACTTTAAACGCTACTTCTGTAGATAATATTGATGTAACAACTGCTGGTAAATACACAGTTACTGCAACTACAACCAATGGAACTTTTTGTGAAAGAACAGAAACCATTGAAGTAAATGCATCTAACATTGCTACTTTAGAAAACAGTTTTATAACAATTATTGATGAATCTAACAACATTAGTAGTGAGGATAATTCATCGATTTCTATTGATGTTATCAATAACGATTTAGGCCCTGGAGATTATCAATTTGCAATAATAAACACAACAGAAAACAACGAAAGAACACCAATGATTGGCTTTCAAGATGAACCTCTTTTCGAGAATTTAGAAGGCGGAATTTATACTATCATCGTAAATGATAAAAATGGTTGTTCACCTGATACTACTTTAGAAGTTTCTGTAATTCAATTTCCTAAATATTTTACGCCTAATGCAGATGGTTATAATGATACTTGGGTAGTAAAAGGGGCAAATAAAACATTTTATCCGAATGCGAGTATCAATATTTTTAATAGATATGGTAAATTAGTAGCACAAGAACCAATAGACAGCCAAGGTTGGAATGGTATGTACCAAGGAAAACTATTACCTTCTGATGATTATTGGTTTAATATTACTCTAATTCCTGCTGATACGAATAAACCAACTATTAATAAAAAAGGAAATTTTTCACTTTTAAGAAAATAAAAAGTCTAAATATTTGTAAAAAAAAAGCCGCTAATATTTCTTAATTTAGCATAAAACTTAAGAAATCATTTTTCAATGGATATCAACTTCAACAAAAACGAAGATTATAATAAATTATTAGTATCAGATTTAAAAAGACGTTTTGCAAAAGTAAAATTAGGTGGTGGTCAAAAAAGAATAGAGAAACATCATCAAAAAGGAAAAATGACAGCTCGTGAAAGAGTAGATTATTTATTAGATAGTAACACAAAATCGATTGAGATTGGTGCTTTTGCTGGTGAAGATATGTATGCAGAACATGGTGGTTGTCCTTCTGGAGGTGTTGTGGTAAAAATGGGTTACATAAAAGGCAAACAATGTATAGTTGTTGCAAATGATGCAACTGTAAAAGCTGGAGCTTGGTTTCCAATAACTGGAAAAAAGAATTTACGAGCACAAGAAATATCCATAGAAAATAAAATTCCGATAATTTATTTAGTAGATTCTGCAGGAGTTTATTTGCCAATGCAAGATGAAATTTTTCCTGATAAAGAACATTTTGGACGCATTTTTAGAAACAATGCCATAATGAGTTCTATGGGTATTACTCAAATTTCTGCAGTGATGGGAAGTTGTGTTGCAGGTGGCGCTTATTTACCAATTATGAGTGATGAAGCTTTAATTGTAGATAAAACAGCAAGTATTTTTTTAGCAGGCAGTTATTTAGTAAAAGCTGCAATTGGCGAATCTATTGATAATGAAACTTTAGGTGGTGCAACTACGCATTGCGAAATATCTGGTGTTACAGATTACAAAGCAAAAGACGATAAAGATGCTTTAGACAAAATTAAATTTATTGTTGATAAAATTGGTGATTATGATAAAGCTGGTTTTAGTAAAACAGAAGCTTATCCACCAAAAGAAAACGAAGATGATATCTTTGGAATTTTACCAAAAGAAAGAAATGCACAATATGATATGCTAGAAATCATAAAACGATTGGTAGACAATTCTGAATTTGAACAATACAAAGAAGGTTATGGAAAAACTATAATAACAGGTTATGCCAGAATTGATGGTTGGGCAGTTGGTATTGTTGCAAATCAACGTAAATTGGTAAAAACTAAAAAAGGAGAAATGCAATTTGGTGGTGTTATTTATAACGATTCTGCTGATAAAGCAACACGCTTTATTGCCAATTGTAATCAGAAAAAAATACCTTTAGTTTTTTTACAAGATGTTACAGGTTTTATGGTAGGTTCTAAATCTGAACATGGAGGAATTATAAAAGATGGTGCTAAAATGGTAAATGCAGTAAGTAATTCTGTTGTACCAAAATTTACTATTGTAATTGGTAATTCTTACGGTGCAGGAAATTATGCTATGTGTGGCAAAGCTTACGACCCAAGATTAATTGTAGCTTGGCCAAGTGCAGAATTGGCTGTAATGAGTGGTAATTCTGCTGCAAAAGTTTTATTGCAAATAGAAACAGCTTCCTTAAAAAAACGTGGTGAAGAAATTACACCAGAAAAAGAAGCTGAATTATTTGATAAAATAAAATCGCGATACGACAAGCAAATTTCCCCATATTACGCAGCTGCCAGAATTTGGACAGATGCTGTAATAAATCCGTTAGAAACCAGAACTTGGATTTCTATGGGAATTGAAGCAGCAAACCACGCTCCTATTGAAAAACCATTTAATATGGGTGTATTGCAGGTGTAATAAATTTTATGCCAAATTATTATCAATATTTAATGACTAATATCATAAATCGCACTTGATATAACTATTATTTTTGTAATCTAACAAATTATCACACAATATGAGTAAAGCTATTTACATTGCCACTATTGAATCTGATAGTGGTAAATCTTTGGTTTCATTAGGTCTTTTAAGAATGATGTTAACCAAATCTTCTAAAGTTGGTTATTTTAGGCCAATTATAAACGAAGTAAAAGACAGTAAGTTTGATGACCATACAAACACTGCTATTAATTTTTTTAATTTAGACATTGACTATGATGACTGTTATGCCTACAAACAAAGTGAGGTTGTAGAGTTATTAAGTGAAGGTAAATCTGATGATGTAATTCATAACGTTATCAAAAAATATAAAAAATTAGAAGCCAAATACGATTACGTATTAGTAGAAGGTACAGACTTTTCTGGTGAAGGTGGCTTTACAGAATTAGATGTAAATCTAATGATTGCCAAAAACTTAAATGCACCAGCATTAATTGTAGGTGCAGGAAATGGCAAAAAAAAGAAAGACTTTGTAAATACTATGCAACTTACCTACCAATCTTTTATCAATAAAGAAGTAGATGTAATTGGTATAGTAGCCAATAAAATTGAAGTTGATGAAGTAGAATACATTTGTAAAGAACTAAAACATAGTTTCCCTAAAGATTTACAAATAGATATTATTCCGAAAGTAGATTTCTTAACATTCCCAACTGTTAAAGAAGTTGTACAAGCTTTAAACGGACGCGTTTTATTTGGAGAACAATTTTTAGATAATGCCATTGGTAGTTATAGTACAGGTGCTATGCAATTGCGTAATTACTTAACACGTATTAAAGAAAATGCTTTAGTTGTAACACCTGGAGATAGAGCTGATATAATTTTAGGTGCTTTACAAGCAAATGCATCTAGCAATTACCCAAAAATTGCAGGTATTATTTTAACAGGTACGTTAACACCAGAAGAATCGATTCTTAAATTAATTGAAGGTGTACAATCTACAGTGCCAATTATTTTAGCTGATGGTGGAACATTTAAAATAACAAACAAAATAGGTTCTGTTAAATCAAAAATTTACGCTACACACGAAAAAAAGATTTTATTGTCTTTAGATACTTTCGATAAATATGTAAATGCAGAAGGTTTAACAAAAAAATTAACTTCTCACAAATCAGATAAGTTAACGCCAAGTATGTTTCAATATAATTTATTGCAAAAAGCAAGAGTTAAAAAGAAACATATTGTTTTACCAGAAGGCGATGATGAAAGAATTATTAGAGCTGCAGCACGTTTACAATTATTAGATATTGTAGATTTAACTTTATTAGGTGATAAAAATACCATTCAATTAAAATGCGATCAAATTGGTTTACAAATCGATTTAGACAGTATTAATATTTTAAATCCTGAAGATTCTATTCATAATGATGATTTTGCCAAAACCTTATATGAAGCTCGTAAACATAAAGGAATGACAGAAACTACTGCAAACGATTTAACAAGAGATGTTTCTTATTATGGAACTTTAATGATAATGAATGGTTTAGCAGACGGAATGGTTTCTGGTGCTGTTCATACAACAATGCATACCATTAAACCTTCTTTACAGTTGATAAAAACAAAACCGGGTGTTTCTGTAGTATCTTCAGTATTTTTTATGTGTTTGTCAGATAGAGTTTCTGTAATGGGAGACTGTGCTGTAAATCCAAACCCAAATGCAGAACAATTAGCAGAAATTGCCATATCTTCAGCACAATCTGCAGAAGCTTTTGGTATTGAAGCAAAAGTAGCAATGTTATCTTACTCATCAGGAAGCTCTGGAAAAGGAGAAGAAGTAGAAAAAGTAAGAAAAGCAACAGAAATTGTTAAAGCAAAAAATCCTAATTTAAAAATTGAAGGACCTATACAATATGATGCTGCAGTAGATATGTCTGTAGCAAAAACTAAAATGCCAAATTCTGAAGTCGCTGGTCAAGCATCCGTATTAATTTTTCCTGATTTAAATACAGGAAACAACACTTATAAAGCCATACAAAGAGAAACAGGCGCATTAGCTATTGGACCAATGTTACAAGGTTTAAACAAACCTGTAAACGATTTAAGTAGAGGCTGTACAGTAGACGACATTTTTAATACAGTATTATTAACCGCAATTCAAGCAGAACAAGAATAATTATGAAAATTTTAGTTTTAAACGCAGGATCATCATCCTTAAAATATCAATTGATAGAAATGCCTGCAGAAACTGTAAAATGCGTGGGTATTGTAGAAAGAATTGGTATGCAAGATGCTATTTTTACACATGAAAAAGACGATAAAAAACATACTGAAGTTTTACCAATTTTAAATCATGAAATAGGGTTAAAAAAAGTAGCTGAGGCTTTACTAAATAAAGAATTAGGTGTTATTTCTTCTGTTGATGATATTGAGGCTGTTGGCCACAGAGTAGTTCATGGAGGAAATAAATTTAGCAAAACAGTTATTGTAAATCAAGAAGTTAAAGACAACATAAAAGAATTATTTGATTTAGCTCCTTTGCATAACCCTGCTAATTTAACAGGCATTGAAATTGCCGAAAACATCTTTACATCAGCTAAACAAATTGCTATTTTTGATACTGCTTTTCATCAAACAATGCCTAGAGAAGCTTACCAATATGCAATTGCAAATTCTTATTTAGATGAGCATAAAATTAGAGCTTATGGTTTTCACGGCACAAGTCATAAATACGTTTCTGAAAAAGCAATTGAATATTTAGGTAAAAAGTCTAAAAATTTACTTTCTATTCATTTAGGAAATGGATGTAGTATTACTGCCATTAAAGATGGTAAATGTATTGATACTTCTTTAGGTTTAGGTCCTGCAAATGGATTAATTATGGGAACTCGTTCTGGAGACATAGATCATTCAGTAGTTTTCTTTCTGATGAAAAAATTCAATAAAACTGCAGAAGAAGTAAATAATTTATTACAGAAACAATCTGGAATGAAAGGCTTAACTGGTTTTTCTGATTTAAGAGAAATTTCTGAAAAAGCTGCAAGCGGAAACGAAGATTGCCAAAATGCTTTAAACTTAGCTGCTTACCGAATTAAAAAATATATTGGTGCATATGCAACTATTTTAAATGGGTTAGATGCAATTATTTTTACAGCAGGAATTGGAGAAAACTCGGCAATTATGAGAAAATTAGCCTGTGAAAATTTAGATTTTTTAGGCATAAACTTAGATGAAAAAAAGAATAAGGTTCGCTCTAAAGAAATTAGAGAAATCCAAACAGAATCATCTAAAGTAAAAGTTTTAATTATACCTACTAACGAAGAGATTGAGATTGCAAAACAATCTTACAATTTAATCAAGTAATAAATAAAGGTATTTCTGAAGTAATTATCTTCAGAAATACCTTATAATTTTGGGGAACTATTTATTTTTTTACAATTCTTTTGGTAGCAATAATTCCTTTTTCTGTTTCAACTTTTAATAAATATACTCCACTAGTTAAGTTTTGGATATTTATTTTATTTTCTGATGAAGTCAATACTTTTTTACCAAGTACATTATACAATTCTACTTTTTTAAGGGTAAAATTAGCATCATCAATAGTCAAAAAAGATGTTGCCGGATTTGGATATACATCAAAATCTACCATTGTTATATCTTTAGTACTTGCAGTAACTTCATTATAATTATAAGTAGTTCTATAATTTGTGTTTGATCTACTTAAAATTTTATTTACAATTCCGTTTGCAGAAAATATAAAATCTATACCGGTTTTATCTTTATAAGGATGTGAAAAATTAGCCATAAGTTGACTAGTATCAAAAGTAATGGTTTCTACAGGTTGCTCAGTTAGTACACCATTATCTAAATAAGATTCTTTTTCTGTAACTGCATTTCCATTACTATCATAAGTATATTCAGATTTATAGTCAGTTACCCAATTAGTACCATCCCAAGATTGTCCATCTTCAATTATAATTCTATCATTAGAATCGTAAGTATACACAGTTCTATCAGAATCTACCCACTTCGTATTATCCCAACTATCAGACTTAGAAATACTAACTTTATTATTTGAATTGTAACTTAAAGTTATTTTAGAAGAATCTTCACCAAATACCCAATTAGATCCATTCCATTGATATGCTATAGCTCCTGAAAGCTCATTATTTGTATTATACTCTAAAATAAACTTATCTTCAATTTCCCAAAGGCTACCACCATTAAACTCATATAAAATTTCAATTAATTTCCCATTAGAATCATAAGCATTTGTCGTTCTATATTGTGAAAATAATGTGCCATTGGTGTTATAATGTTCAGAAAGCTCAATAGTAACTTTATTATTGGCATTATAAGTATAAAAACTTGCGTAAGACTTTGTCCATTTAGAATTAGAATAATCCCAATAAAACTCAGTTTCTGCAGTTAGATTTTTATTGCTGTCATAAATAAATTCAGATTTGTTATTGTTTACCCAATTTGAATTATCAAAGTACTCTCCTAAACTGGACGTGAGTTTGTTTTGACTTACTATAATGGTTGTCATAAATGTGAAAAGCAGTAATGTAATTTTTTTCATATCAATTAAATTTTAAATTTATCAACCAAAACTATTGTTTATTATTAGAAAGGTCAATACCTATAAATAGGTATATTTTAAATATGAAACTTCAAAAAAATTGCAAGACTAATTGCGAATTTTTACCTTTGTGAGCATTTAAAAAATCAATAGAAATGGGTAGAGCATTTGAGTTCAGGAAAGCAAGAAAAATGAAACGCTGGTCAGCAATGGCAAAAACTTTTACCAGAATTGGTAAAGACATTGTTATGGCTGTAAAAGAAGGTGGTCCTAACCCAGATTCTAACTCACGTTTAAGAGCTGTTATACAAAATGCAAAGGCAGCAAATATGCCTAAAGATAATGTTGCAAGAGCTATAAAAAAAGCAACAGATAAAGATACTGCAAATTATAAAGAAGTTTTATTTGAAGGTTATGCTCCTCATGGTGTTGCTATTCTTTTAGAAACTGCTACAGATAACAATAATAGAACAGTTGCTAATGTTAGAGCTGCTTTTAATAAATGCGATGGTAACCTTGGTACTTCTGGTTCTGTAGTTTTTATGTTTGATCATACGTGTAACTTTACTGTAAAAAAGGAAGACATTACTATTGATATGGAAGAACTAGAATTAGAACTCATCGATTTTGAAGTTGAAGAGGTTTTTGATGATGAAGAAGGAGTTATCATTTATGCCCCTTTTGAGCAATTTGGTTCATTACAATCTTATTTTGAAGAAAACAATATAGAAATTTTATCTTCTGGTTTCGAAAGAATACCAACTACCACTGTTAAATTAAATGAAGATCAAAAAGCAGATGTAGAAAAATTATTAGAAAAATTAGAAGAAGATGATGATGTAAATTCTGTTTATCATTCTATGGAAGAATAATCAGTTAAATTCTAATTTTTAAACAAAAGCAAAAGTCGTGATTTTTAACAATCACGACTTTTTTAATTTAATGTAAAATATCCCCCAATATTCAATACACTAATATAAATATTAATACCACAAATATAACATAGTATTTAGCATATGTTAAAATTATATCACTACTAAGCTACTACATAAGTTATTTTTTAACTATAAAACTACTATATTTACACTCTAAAGTATATACTAAGTTAAAAAAAATGAAAATTCTTCATAAAATTAAATCTATTAGGTTTGTTTTAATATTTCTTAATATTTCTTCCGTTTTATCTCAAGACATTCTAATTAAGAACGAAGAAACATGGTATTATTACGATCAAGATTATTTAGAAACTGATTGGTATAAAGATTTAAATTTGTCGAATTGGAAAACTGGTATTACTCCTATTGGTTATGGTGATAGAAAAAATAATACAACTATTCATACAGAAAAAGATAAAAATGTAAGAAAAGTAACTAAATATTTTGCTAAGAAAATTTTTATTAAAAACACACATTTAGCCTATGAGTTTAAATTACTTAGAGATGATGGAGCTGTAGTTTATGTTAATGGTAAAGAATTATTTAGAGATAATATGCCAAACTCTACTATTGGTGCAAAGACTGTAGCAATTAGTACCGTTAAAGATAAAGATGAGCATAAATATTATCAACACTTTTTTGATAACAGTATTTTTAAAGAAGGAGAAAATACAATTTTAGTATCTGTACATCAATCTTATATTACCTCTAGTGATTGCATATTTAGTTTAGAGTTATTAGGTCATGAAAGTTTAGAAATTTTATCTTTTGTAGTGGAGAATAAAAATAAAACAACCTCAAATTTAGAAAATAGAATTGAACTATTAAATTTAAAATTTGAAAACGAAAAAACACTTAGTAAAAAAGAAAATTTAGAAAATGTAAAATTCAGTTTACAGATTTTAGTTTTTATTTTAAGTGTACTTTTAATAATTTCTATAGTAGTTATTTATTTTACTTTGCAAAATGGTAAAAAAAGAATTGCAGAAATAAATCAAAATTTAATTGCTTCAAAGTCAGAGCTTTTAGAGAAAGAGAAAGAAATGGTTTCATTATCTACAAATTTACTGCATCATAAACAATATTTTAAAGAGATTAAAGCTGATGTAAAAGGAATTAAAACAGAAGACAAATCGTTAATTAAAAGTATTAACCATCAAATCGATTATGTTTTAGAGAATGATGAAGATTGGCAAATTTTAAAACAACACTTTAATGCTGTTCATGAAAACTTTTTTGATAAACTATTAGCAAAACATCCTTCGATAACAGAAACAGAATTAAGGCATTGTATGTTTATAAAACTGCATTTACAAACTAAAGAAATTGCAAGAATTTTATTAATAGATCCTAGATCTGTACAAACTGCCAGATATCGAATAAAAAAGAAAATGGATTTAAATGAAGAAATAGATTTAAGAGACTATTTACTTAATATTTAAAAATCTGATAAAAGATAAAAATCCCAAACTTAAAAGTTTGGAATTTTTTATGAGTTATTAAAACTATTAAAACTTATTATCACCATCTAAAATATCTCCTATTCCTCCTAAAATAGAGCCTTCTCCTCTACTTCCGTTACCTGTTTTTGGTGCCATAGCCAAAACTCTACCTGCTAATCTACTAAAAGGTAAAGATTGAATATAAACAGTTCCTGGACCAGTTAAATTTGCAAAAAACAAACCTTCTCCTCCAAAAACGGTATTTTTAATTCCGCCAACAAATTCAATATCATAATTTACGGTTTGTGTAAAACCAACAATACAACCTGTATCTACTTTTAAAACTTCGCCAGGTTGTAGAACTTTTTTTGCCATTGTACCTCCTGCATGAATAAACCCTAATCCATCACCCTCCATCTTTTGCATGATAAAACCTTCTCCTCCAAATAAGCCTCTACCTAGTTTTTTAGAAAATTCAATACCTATAGAAACTCCTTTTGCTGCACATAGAAAAGCATCTTTTTGGCAAATAAATTTTCCTCCAAATTCATTTAAATCAATGGGAATAATTTTCCCTGGATAAGGAGAAGCAAACGAAATTTGTTTTTTACCTACACCATCATTCGTAAAAACAGTCATAAACAAACTTTCTCCTGTTAAAATTCGTTTACCAGCAGAAAATATCTTTCCTAAAATTCCTTTATCTTGATTAGATCCATCACCTAAAATAGTATTCATTTTAATATGATTATCCATCATCATAAAAGTACCAGCTTCTGCAACAACACCTTCTTGAGGGTCTAATTCTATTTCTACAAATTGCATTTCTTCACCGAAAATTTTATAATCAATTTCGTGAGCGTTCATATTATTATTTGACGAGTTATTTGGTAATCTATCTTGGAACATATTTTTTAAGTTTTACTATTAGAATAACAAACTAAACTTTTGTTACAAAAAAATATTGTAATTACTCAAATTTAAGAAATTTAGCCTCAATAAAAAGTTTTTCAGAATCTCTAGCAACTATTCTATCTGGTATTTCTTGCTGAACATTACTAGAAAATTTTGTTACTAATACAGCATCTGCACCTACTTCTTTACCTTTATTTACTATTAAAGTTGTAATCTCATTTCTATCATCATTATCATAAATTGGTTCAGCATTAAAGGTTAATAAACCCATTACTTTATATTTTTCTTGTATTTCATTTTCATCAAAATAAACAGAAACATCTGTTGTGGGCGCATAATTATTACCTAAGTAATTTAATGTTGGGCTACATTGAATAAGTAGCAATGCTGTTAAAATTAAAAAAATTAATTGTTTTTTTTGTTTCATTTTTATAAGGTTTTGAGGTACCTAACTACAAACTTTATACCAGTTTATAAGTTTTAAAATGAATTTTATATTTAAATTATTGTCTTAACATTATAATCTATTATAAACATAGATTTAAAATTAAACAGTGAATTTTAAAGTTTTCTTAACTTAACAGTTTTAACAAAACAATTACTTTTGGTCTAAAATTAAACAACAAATATGAAATATTTAACTCCTGAAATCGAAGCGTTATCAAAAGAATTTGAAATCACTAAATCTCTAGCAAGAACAAATGTGTCTTGTGGAATTTTTCAAGATTGTGATTATAATGAAGAAAGACCTCAATTGTATCAAAAGCAAAGTTAAGCTTCGCTTTTTACTTTTATACTCCAATGAAAATGGAAATTAGACACTTCAACTCCTTCTGTGTTTCTTCCAATAGAAGTTAAAACAATCAACTGCCCCTCACCTGTTTCTATAGATTTTTGAATTGCTTCTCTAATCTCATTACCTCCAGAGCAAGTGAATACAATTCTACCAGTTGCCTTTTTGTAAAAATTGGCTTCTTGATGTGTAACTAACATCGATACTTTTCGTTTAGAATCGTAAATGGCTTTCATTACTAAAATACCTGTTGGCATTTCTGCAGCCATACCTTGTGCAGCCCAAAACATACTTTTAAACGGATTTTGATTCATCCATCTATGTTTTATAGTTACAACTACTTCAGAATCTGTAATCGATTTTACTCTTACACCTCCAAAAAATGCTAAAGGCAGCTTTATTAGGTTAAAAAAATTGACTTTTGCAGGTGTAAATTTCATTTTTAGTTTGTTAAAATTGATAATAAGTATTTTTTAATCTTTTTTTTAAAATCAATTAGCAAGATAGTTATTTTATAATTAAACTCAATCATACCAAACGTTTTCAGCAATAATCATTACAAATAATTTCAAATCACAATTGTTAAAAAAATGTTAATTATAGTACTATGTATTGCATAATACCTTTTTTAGGATATATATTTGCATAAGAAAGTATTATATATTTTAGAAAATGAAAAAAAATAACGAAAACACCAATGCCTTTTTAATTCATATATCTGCATTTGCGGGTTTTATGTTTCCTTTTGGTAATATCATTACACCTTTAATTGCTTGGCAAACTCTAAAAGATAGAAGTGTATTTTTAGATGAACAAGGTAAAGAAGCTGTAAACTTTAATATTAGCTATACACTTTATGTATTTCTAATTTCTATAGTATTTATACCTTTTGCCTTCGGATCTATTTTTAACAATCATCGTCGTCATTTTAATTGGAATAATTTTAATCTAAATCTAGATTTTGACACCCATAATTTATTTGGCTTTTTAGGTTTTGGATCTGTTGCAGGTTTGGTATACATTATAGGTATTGCACTGGTAATTATAGCATCGATTAAAGCAAGAGAAGGTGAAAATTACAAATACCCTTTAACAATAAAATTTATAAAATAAAATCACAATATATGAAGATTGAAAACACAAAAGCGCAAATGCGAAAAGGTGTTTTAGAGTTCTGCATTTTATCTATCCTAAAAAATGGTGATGCATATACTTCTGAAATACTTTCTACGCTAAAAAGCGCAGAAATGATTGTGGTTGAAGGTACTATCTATCCACTACTTACTCGCTTAAAAAACGCAGGTTTGTTAACTTATAGATGGGAAGAATCAACTTCTGGACCACCAAGAAAATATTACGTTTTAACCGAAAACGGAGGTATGTTTTTGAAAGAATTAAGCAAAACATGGAATAATTTAGTAAACGCAGTACACCAAGTAACTAGTAAAAAATCGACTACCAATGAATAAGACAATAAATATAAATTTAGGCGGATTTTTCTTCCATATAGATGAAATTGCCTATCAGAAATTACGAAGATATCTAGAATCGATTTCTAGATCTTTAAGTGATGATCCGCAAGGAAAAAACGAAATTATTGCAGATATAGAAGCTAGAATTAGTGAGCTTTTATCAGAAAAAATAACAGATGCAAGACAAGTTGTTAATGAAGGTGATATAGATGATATCATTAAAATTATGGGACAACCAGAAGATTATGCAGATGCTGAACAAGAATATAGCGATTCTAGCTATTCTTATAAAAGAAATAGCGCATCTGGTAAAAAATTATTCAGAGATGGTGATGATAAGTTTCTTGGAGGTGTTGCCTCTGGTATTGCTCATTATTTTGATATTGATACCATTTGGATTCGTTTAGGATTATTAGCTTTATTCTTTGGTGCTGGTTTTGGAGTGTTACTTTACATTATACTTTGGATTTTACTACCTGAAGCAAAAACAACTTCAGAAAAATTACAAATGGAAGGCGAACCTGTAAATATCGATAATATTGAAAAAAAGATTCGTGAAGAGTTTAGTAATGTATCAGACAAGGTAAGTGTGGTTGCCAAAGAAGCATCAGAAAAAATAAAAGATGGTGCTAATGAATTTTCTGATAAAATGAGTAAAACTTTTTCGGGAAAGACCAAAAAAAATAACGGAGCAAGTGATTTTTTAGATACTATTGGTAAAATTATTTTAACCATTTTTAAGGTTATTGGTAAGTTTATTGGTATCCTAATTATCTTTATTTCTGCTGCTGTTATTTTATCTCTAATTGTTGGAGGGTTTTCTTTAGGTAGTTTAGAATGGTTAAATGTTGATGCTAATTTACAGTATCCACCATTTTTCTACGATTCTGTAATACCAACCTGGGCGCTTACTTTATGTAGCTTTTTACTAATAGGTATTCCATTTTTACTATTGTTTATTTTAGGTTTAAGAATCTTATCTAGCAATGTAAGAAAGCTAAGTAAACCAACATCTTTAACACTTTCTGGAATTTGGATTGTTTGTTTATTAGTCATCATATTTACAGGGATTGAGTTTGGTACATCTCATTCAGTTGATGGTCAATCATCAGAAAAAAAGAGTTTAAATATTATTAAAAATGACACTTTAAATTTAAAAATAATCAATGATGATGAGATTTATTATAGACATAATCTAAGGTCAAATTCTTATAGAGAAGAAGTTTATGTTGATAATAAAAAGATGGTTTACAGTAATAATGTAAATGTTGATGTTAAAAAGAGTAATTCTGATGAGAGCTATATGATTATCTTAAAAAAATCTCAAGGTAAAAATAGAGGTAATGCTAGTCATAATGCAAAAATAGTAAGTTACAATTATAAAATTGAAGGTAACACAGTAATTTTAGATGCTTATTATTTGTCTTCCTTTAAAAATATTTGGAAGGATGAAGAAATAGAAATCACCATTTATTTACCTGAAGATGTAACTATTTATTTTGATAATTCTACCAAAAACTTTTTAGATGATGTTAAAAATGAAGGTGATATTAAAGATAGAGATATGGCGAACCAACACTTTATAATGACAGATAGAACTTTAAAATGTACAGATTGCGAGATTGAGTTTGATGATGAAGAAAATACTGAATCTGAATTAAAAGAAACTTTTTAAAACAATTCATCATAAAAAAACAACAACTGAGTAACCTTAGTTTCTTTTTAAGCGTCTAATAAAAGACCTTTACAATGTAAACTTAAAACAAACACCATGAAAACATCAACCAAATCATTTTTCGCAATCTTATTTTTAGCAACATTATTAAGTTCTTGTAATGTTAATATGTTCAATAGAATTAACGGAAACAGAAACGTAGTAACTGAAGACAGAAGTTTAAAAGAAGATTTTACTAAAATAAAAGTAAGCACTGGTTTAGACTTATATATTTCTCAAGGAAAATCAACAGAGATTACTGTAGAAGCAGATGAAAATTTGCAAGACATTATTATTACAGAAATTAATAATGGAGTTTTAAAAATTTATTCAGAAAAGAATATTTGGAAAGCAAAAGCAAGAAAAGTATATGTTACTGTTACCACTTTAGAGGGTGTTACTGCAACAAGTGGTTCTGACGTATATACCGAAGAAACTATTAAAGTAAACAACATTTCTGTTAGCGCAACAAGTGGTGCAGATATTAGAATGGCTTTAGATGCAAATTCAGTTTCTAGTAGTGCAACAAGTGGTTCTGATGTAGAAATATCTGGTATTACAAACCAACATTCTGCAAGTGCAACAAGTGGTGCTTCTATAGATGCTTACGATTTAGAAAGTAAAAACGTAACTGTAAAAGTTACAAGTGGTGCAGATATTAATGTTTATGCGTCAGAAAGTATCGATGCTAAAGCTACAAGTGGTGGAGATATCGACTTTAAAGGAAGCCCAAAACAAGTGAATAAAAAATCGTCTTCTGGTGGAAGTATTTCTGCTAAGTAGATTTTAATTACAATAAAAATCAATCAACCAAAGATTTCTTGAGGCTGGAAACAGCCTTGAGATTTCAATTAAAAAATAAGCTATGAATTCATTTATCGAAGCTTTTAGAGATTCTTTTATCATAAAAGTATTTATTGCCATTATTATGTTCTTACATAGCTTTTTTACATCTGCTCAAATAGAAGAAATTCCTGAATATAAAATTGTAAATACTAAGTTATACAGCGAAATTGTAAAAATGGATAGCATTTATTTTACAGCTTATAATAAGTGCGATATAAAAACTCAAGCTTCTATTTATAACGAAAACATTGAATTCTTTCACGATAAAGGAGGTTTAGCTACAGATAAAAAACAACTTTTAAAATCTATTGAAGAAAATATCTGCAATAAAGTTACAAGAACATTAATTAAAGGTAGTCTAGAAGTTTATCCTATACATAATTATGGTGCTATCGAAATTGGGTATCATAAATTTTATAATGAGGAAGAACCAAATGCAAAATCGGTTCCCAGTAAATTTATTGTTACTTGGAAAAAAGAAAATGAAAATTGGACAATTACTAAAGTAATTAGCCTTCATTAAAATATTTAAAAAACTGTAAAAATTAGAATAGCTAACTCTAATAACAGTACTAATACTTGGTTTTATTAGTTTACTTGGTAAGTCGTCGTTTTGTAAAAAGCGACGCTTACTTTTTTTTTGCTGATATTCTTTTTAAAAATAAAATCTTATAAATCCATTAAAAAATCATTTTTAAACTTTACATTTTAAAATTGATTCTCCTCAAAAAGCATCACCCTAAAAATTTAAGATTTTTTAAAGACACTTTCAATTTTAAATAAACGAACTTGTGCTTAAAAGCTACAAAGCCATTTAAATATTTTAAATATGGAGATTATAGATAAATTTAATGCCTTAGTTGATGAACATTTTATAGAAGAACATCACATTTCATTTTATGAAAAGAAACTAGATTTAAAACCTAAATATTTAAGTAAATTATCTAAAAAATACAACTCTCCTCCTCCTTGTCAAGTATTGCTTCAAAAACAAATTACACATTGCCAAGATCTATTAAAAAACACCAATAAAAACATTAAAGAAATTGCTTTAGAAATGAACTTTAAAGATGAGTTTTATTTTAGTAGAATCTTTAAAAACAAAACAGGAATAACGCCTACAGCATATAGGCTTGCCAAATAGTGAACCTTTGTCCATTGTTTGTAAAAGGAGTTCGTTTTAACTTTGTGTCATCAAATTAAAAGATAAAAAAATGAAAGAATTTATAAAACATACTATTGAAAGTGCACCAGAAGCATCAAAAAAAAACCTAGAATATGGGCAAAAAAAATACGGAATGTTGCCTAATCTTTTTAGATATATGGCTGGAGCTCCAGCTGCATTAGATGCTTATATTAATTTATCTAAAATATTTAATGATACTAGTTTTTCTGTTGGTGAACAACACGTAATTATGTTGGCTGTAAGTGTTGTAAATAACTGCGATTACTGCACAGCTGCACATTCTAGAGCTGCAAAAGCAAACGGAATTTCATCTACAATAATAAATGCAGTTCGCAAAGGAAAAGAAGTGCCAGATGCAAGATTAGCAGCTTTGGTTGCTATTTCTCAAAAAATAACAGAAACTCGTGGTCATATAGAAGGTGAAGATTTAAGTACTTTTTATAGCCAAGGTTTTTCACCAGAAAATGTTATGGAATTAATTGTAGGTATTTCTATAAAAACAATAAGTAATTACATTAATCATATTACAGAAAATATTATTAATGATGAGCTAAAACCTTTTGCTGTTGGTAAAGAAATTGAAGACTAATTTATTTCTAAACAGCATTAATAACAACAAAAAAATCCAGCTTTTAGCTGGATTTTTTAATATCTTAAAAGTAAAAACTACTTACTGGTTTCCTAAAATAATTGGCATACCAGATTTACCAGAACCAATTACTACAACTTTACTATTTGGTGATTCTGATAGTTTTAAAGTTGCTTCAATACCTTTTTCTTGTAAAATTTTATCGGTTAAAGACGCACTTAAAATCTTATTTGCAGTTGCTTTACCTTCTGCATCAATTTTTTGTCTTTCAGCCTCTTTTTTAGCTTTTGCTAAACGAAACTCATATTCTAAAGATTCTTGTTCTTGCTTTAATTTAGTTTCAATTGCAGTTCTAATTGTAGTTGGTAATTTTACATCTTCTACCAAAACTCTTTTAACTGATAAATACTGTCCTTTTAAAATATTCTGAACTTCGTCTAAAATTTCTTGCTCTATAACATCTCTTTTGCTAGAATATAGTTGTTCTGGTGTATATCTACCAACAACGCTTCTTGCAGCTGCATTAATTGCAGGGTCTAATAATTCACGCTCATAATCTTCACCTTTAGTCTTAATAAGTTTCCCTAAGTTTTCAAATTCTGGCTCATACCAAATTGTACCATTTACTTTAACTTCTAGTCCGTTTACAGAAAGTACATTCATCTCATCAGAAATAGATTGCTGACGTACTTTTCTAATGATCATCTTGTTCCATGGTAAAACAATATGAAAACCTTCTCCATAAGATTTTTCTGTATTAATACCTTTACCTAAAGATTCGAAAATTACACCTCCTTCTCCAGGACCAATTGTAACTGTAGATTTAGAGAATAGTATGATTGCAGCAACTGCAATTATGATTAAGAAAACTCCACCTTTTGGAAAGTTTAAATCAATTTGATTATTTGCCATTTTAATATTTTTTAAATTTTATCAAATTTACAATTTCTATTGCTGAAACCCAATGCATATATTTTATATTTTACCAAAGTATTTTCTCAAAAACCATTCTGCAGTTAAAAGTGCAATTATCAAAAATAGAATCCATTGCCAATCAATTAAATTTACTTGCTTTTTAGTTGATTTTTGTACTGTGTAAAATGATTCATTAGCCAACAATTCCTTGGTAATTTCATCAACTTGATTTTTATAAAATAGCCTTCCTCCTGTTTTGTCTGCTAACTTTTGTAATTTTTGAATATTAGCATTTGTAAACTGTTCTTCTATATTATAATCTGTTATTTTAAAACGACCATTTTTACTGATATTCTGACCCAAAACTGTTACCTGATAAGTATAATCTCCAGGATTTAAATTTTCAATTTCTGTTTTAAAAGCATTATTTACTAAAGAAAAAGGAACTTTAGTAATTGCATTAGTAGAAGTATTTGTTAACGTTATTTCTAAACTTGCTCTAGGATCAAATTGATAATTTTTATCTGTATAAAATGCCGAAATTTTTATTGTAGAATTTGCAGGATATAAACTTTCTGCATCTACTTCTAATCGATTTCTTTTTTTGTTTGATGCCAAAAACTGAACGATATTCCCAATAAATTTATCGAAATCTTCGAAAGAATTTGTGTTTAAAAAACTGTTGGCTCTCCATCTCCAAATGCCTTCTCCAAATAAAATTCCAGATTTTTGATTGTTGATATCAAAAGTAGCTAACAAAGGTTGTTGCGTTTCTAAACCATTCATATTTTGATACAATAAAGTTTGATGTTCTTTACTAATATTCACCTCTCCAAATTTATCCATTAAAGGCGGATAATTATCAAAACCAATATCTTCTTGTAAAAAAGTTAGAAAACCATCATTAAAAACAGCTCCATAATTTTCAGTTTCATTAATCGCATTTTTTCTAAAACCTAATTGTTTTTGGTTGATAAAATTCCAGTCTGTATTAGCTCCAGAAACAAATAAATAATTACTATTATTTTGTTTTATCCGACTAAGAACATCATTAAACTTATCATTTAATTGATATAATATAATTAACTGATAATCATATAATTTATTATTAAAATTTTCAATATTTACAATGTCTACAGAACGTTGTTTATTACTTTCTATCGCCTTTTTAAATACCCCCAAATCTGGATGTAAAACTGAAGTTAATAATAAAACCTTAGTTTGTTCATCTATAACTTCTACTGAGAAACTTTTTGAATTATTCTTAATGTTTTTCTCGTTTTCTATTTTAGATATTGATGCGGTATAATATTGCAAACCTTCTTTGGTTGATGTTAAATTTGCAGTAACTGTTGCCGATTTTTTAGAATCAGAAAAACGTACATTTTTTCTAAAAACTGTTTTTCCTTTACTAAATATTGAAAACTGCGCGGTTACATTTTTACTCCCTTCGTAATTTAAAATGACTTCTACAGGAAATTTATTTTTAATATAACTGTATTTATTTACGTTTAGTTGACTGATTTTAACATCAACATATTTTGTAGTATCACCAATTACAATTGGATAAATAGGTTGTTTTGCATTAATAAATTCGTAATCTTGACCAATAGTTTGATTACCATCTGAAATTAATACAATGGGTGAAATTTTATCATTCTGCAATTCATTTACACCAAGTATTGCATCAGAAATATTTGTTTGATTTTTTGCAAAAGAAAGACTATCTAAAACCTGTAAATCATCAGCAAAAGAAAACTTTTGAACATCAAATTTATTATTGATTACTTTATTACTTTCTAATTCTTTTATAAAAACCTCAACATTATTATCCTCTTTAAAAAATGAAACAGAATTAGAATTATCAACCAAAAAAGATAAAACCGGTTTTATATTGGTGAAATTGGTCTTTTCTATGTTTGGGTTTATCAATAATAAAATCAACAAAAACACACTTAATGTTTTCAAAACAAAAAGAATAGCTGTAATTTTTAGCTTATTTTTTACTTTAAAATAATATTGAAAGTAAGCAATTGCTAAACCTAATAACAATGCTAAAATGAGAAATAAAATTAAAGTAGTTTGCAATAGATTTATTTTAATGGGAAAGATATAAAGAACTATTTAAAAAAGAAAAAACCTACAATATTTATATTGTAGGTAATTCTTAATTCTCAATTTACTTAGAGGTAAATTTAGGAGTTTTTTAGGGTACTAGGGGTTCACTTTTGGGGTGCTATTATAGTTCTATTTTTAGGGTATTAATTTTAATTTGACTCTATGTAATGATATTTAACATTCTGTTTTGTATAACTTTTTAGTATTCCCTTATTTTTAAGTTCATCTAAAACATTATAAACTACAAGTATTAATTTAAAACTATTGATTCTATTTAAAATTTGAAAACTTGTTAAGTGTTCGCTTTTTAATTCGTTTACAACTGCTAATTGTCTTGTTGATAATTCTTGTGTTTTCATAAGTTTTTTTGTTTTACACTGTAAAGATACTACCCTTTAAAGCTTTAAAAACTGAAAATTAGACAGGTAATAAGTTAGGTTAGGTGATTGGTATTAAAATGTAGACGAACAAAAAAACACCTGTTTGCACAGGTGTTAAGTATATGTTAATTAAATATTTAAGATCTTTTAAAAAAAAAATATTTAAATTGATAAATTGTAGATTGTAAAAACTAGGTTAACATTCCACCATCTACAGATAAAGTTTGCCCAGTTATATAAGCACTCATATCTGAAGCTAGAAATACACAAGCATTTGCAATATCTTCTGGCTTACCTCCTCTTTTTAAAGGAATTGAATCTCGCCAACCTTGAACTACCTTTTCATCTAATTTTTCTGTCATTTCAGTTTCTATAAAACCAGGAGCAATTACATTACTTCTAATATTTCTAGAACCTAACTCTAAAGCCACAGATTTAGAAAAACCAACAATACCAGCTTTTGATGCTGCATAATTAGTTTGACCTGCATTACCTTTTAAACCTACCACAGAACTCATATTAATAATAGAACCTGCTCTCTGTTTCATCATTGGTCTAATTACCGCTTTTGTTAAGTTAAATACAGATTTTAAGTTAACTTCAATTACTTTATCGAAATCTTCTTCAGAAATACGCATTAACAAATTGTCTTTGGTAATACCTGCATTATTTACTAAAATATCTATAGCTCCAAATTCTTTTTGAACTTCTTTTGCTAATTCTTGAGCAGCAGTAAAATCTGCAGCATTAGATTGATATCCTTTTGCAGCAACTCCAAATGCTTTTAATTCGTCTTCTAAAGCTTTTGCAGCATCTACAGAAGAACTATACGTAAAAGCTACATTTGCACCTTGTTTTGCAAATTCGATAGCAATTCCTCTTCCTATTCCTCTAGTTGCCCCAGTAATTATAGCTGATTTATTTTCTAGTAATTTCATATTTGTTGGTTATTTTTAAGGCTTCAAAGATACTAAAATAAAAAAACTCGTAAAGTAAATTTACCTTACGAGTTTTAAATTTAAAATTAGATAAAGTTAAGATTTTACCTTTTTCTCATCAATATAATTAAATAAGTAATCTACTTCTAATTCTTTTATATTACCTAGTTTCTGAAGCGATTTTACATCTAAATCTTTCTTGTTACCAATTACCATAACATTATATGATTCTCCTTTAACGTTCTTGTCAAAAAAGGCTTTTAAATCTTCCATTGTCATATTCTTTATGGTGTTGTACATAGCTTCTCTATTGTCATTATCAATCCCTAATTTTTGTAATCTTTCATAAGACCAAAATATATTAGATTTTGTAATTCTTTGCGCTGCTAATTTTTTTAATGTAGATTCTTTTGCAGCTTGAAACTGTTTATCTGCCTCTGGCATATCATTCATCAATTCCATCATTGCATCTACAGCTTGCTCTAATTTGTTAGCTTGTGTACCCACATATGCCATAACATAATTTGGTGAGTCTTTTTTTGATGCTCCTTGATAAGCTGCAAATGCAGAATAAGCTAAAGATTTAGATTCTCTAATTTCTTGAAATACAATTGATGATAAACCACTACCAAAATAAGTATTAAACAATGTTGATGCTGCCATATTTTCTGGTTTAAAAGGATCTCCTTTTGCCAAAAACAACATTTCTGTTTGTACCATATCATAATCTGTAAAAAACACATTACCTCCAGTTTCTGTTTCTTTGTATTTTTTTGCTATAGGATATTCTTTTAATTCTCCATAAATTTTATGTTGATTGTTTAAAGCTGCAACAGCATTATCTACATCTTTTCCATAATAAAAAACACGTTGCTTATAATTTTTCATATCTTTAATTAGCGCTACCAATTCTTCTGGATTAATTGACTTTAATTCATCTATTTGCATAATATCTCTTAAAGGAGAATTCTCTCCATATTTACCATAATTCATTAAACCATTCCAAAGGATATTTCCTTTTTGGGTTTTTCCATCTTGGCGCCCTTTATAGATTTTTTCTACATATTTATTATAAGCCTCTTCATCTGCTTTAGCATTATCCCATAAATGTTCTAACAATTCTAAACCTTTAGGTAAATTTTCTTTTAATCCGTTTAAACCTACATAGGTTTTATCACTTCCTGTACTTACATAATAAGAGATTCCTAATTTATAAAATTCTTTCTTTAACTCTTCATTTGTATATTTATCTGTGCCTATATATTCTAAATAACCAGCAGCTAAAGATAATTTTTTATCATTATCACTACCCATATCAAAAATTATATTCATATCAAACAAATCATTTTTATCATTTAAAACATAAGAAACTTTAATATCATTTTCTGTTTTCGTTTCTTTAATTGCTGTTTTATAATCTACAAACTGAGGTTTTAGCTCTTCAGATTCCATTTTATTAAATGCCTGTATGTATTCTGAACTTTTGTCTCTATTAAGATTTACTGGAGTAATTCCTGGGTTTTCAACTTTTACGATGTTATTATCTTCACCTTTTCTCTTATAGGTAACTACATAGTTATCTTGATAAAAAGTGTTTGCAAAGGCAACTAATTCTTCTTTAGATACTTTTTTTAAATCATCTAAAAATTTTACTCTATCAGACCAATTTTGCTGATAAATAAAAGCTTCTACATATTTATCTGCCAAAGCTGAATTGTTTTCATATTGACGGGTTTCATTTAATTTTAGATCATTTACTACTGCTTCTATCATCCATTCATCAAACTCACCATTTTTTAATTTAGTAACTTGTTCTAATAATAAATCTTTTACTTCATCTAAAGTTTGTCCTGATTTTGGAGAGCCTGTAAATGTATGATAACCATAATCATTTAAAAATGTTGGTGAACATGATGCTCTTTGTACTACTTGTTTCTGATTTAAATTTAAGTCGATTAAACCTGCATTACCATTGGCCATAATCATATCAACTAAAGTTACCATCTTTTCATCTTCAGTATTTACACCTCCAGATCTATAAGCTATGGAAATATTTTCTGATGTAGGCCCAAAAACTTCATTTATAACAGGTTGAGTAATTGGTTCTTCTTTTGGTAAAGTAGGATGAGTCAGTTCTTTCTTTTCAAATTTACCAAAGGTTTCATTTATTTTTGCTATAGTTTTATCGAAATCTAAATCACCCACTAAAACAATTGCCATATTATTTGGCACATAATATTTATCAAAATAATTATGAATATCTATCATTGAAGGGTTTTTTAAATGCTGTCCTGTACCAATTGTTGTTTGTTGTCCATAAGGATGATTTGGAAATAAACCATCTAACATAGCAGCATAACGCTTTCTAAAATCGTTATCTTGCCCTCTATTAAATTCTTCAAAAACTGCTTCTAATTCTGTGTGAAACAATCTTAACACTAACGTACTAAAACGTTCTGACTCTAAAGTAATCCATTTATTAAATTCGTTTGCCGGAATTTTATTTGTGTAAACAGTTTGCTCAAACCACGTATATGCATTTGTTCCTGTAGCTCCTAAAGAAGCCGTCATTTTATCATATTCATTTGCAATTGAATAATTAGATGCTTCTAAAGAAACTTTATCAATTTCTTGGTACAGTGCTTTCTTTTTCTCTGTGTCTTCTTCTGTTCTGTGTTTTTCATACAAATCAGAAATTTTCTCTAAATATTCTTTTTCTTTTTCCCAATCTACAGTACCTACTTTGTGAGTTCCTTTAAAAACCATATGTTCTAAATAGTGTGCTAAACCAGTAGATTCTTTTGGATCGTAATTAGAACCAGCCCTTACAGCAATATAGGTTTGAATTTTGGGTTCGTCTGCATTTTTGCTTAAATACACTTTTAAACCATTGTCTAAAGTATATAGCCTTAAACCTGTAGGGTCATTTTCTACAGTTTCATAAGTTATTCCGTTTGTGTCTTTTTGCGCAGTTACTTTGTAGCTTTTATTGTTATCGGTATTACAACTAATGGCTGTAATTAACAACAAAATTAAAGCAAGTCGTTTAATTTGTTTCATAATAATTGAATTTGGTTGAATAAAAAAATCCGTTGAATTTACAAATTCAACGGATTTTAATAAGATTTATTATAAAAGTTTAACGATTATTTAATAAAATAAAGTTTACTTTAAAACATTCGCAACCATTTCTCCAATTTTAGCAGGTGAACTTACTACGTGTACACCATTTGCTGCTAAGATTTTCATTTTAGCTTGTGCAGTATCATCTGCTCCACCAACAATAGCTCCTGCATGCCCCATAGTTCTACCTGCAGGTGCAGTTTGCCCAGCAATAAAACCAACAACTGGTTTTCTATTACCATCAGCTTTAATCCATTGTGCAGCTTCAGCTTCTAAATTTCCACCAATTTCACCAATCATTACAATGGCTTCAGTTTCATCATCATTCATTAACATTTCTACTGCTTCTTTGGTAGTAGTTCCAATAATTGGATCTCCACCAATACCAATTGCTGTTGTAATTCCAAAACCTTGTTTTACAACTTGATCAGCAGCTTCGTAAGTTAAAGTACCTGACTTAGAAACAATACCTACTCTACCTTTTTTAAAGATAAAACCTGGCATAATACCAACTTTAGCTTCATCTGGAGTAATAACTCCAGGACAGTTAGGACCAACTAATCTTGTGTCTCTATCTGCAATATAAGCTTTAACTTTTACCATATCTGCAGTAGGTATACCTTCTGTAATACAAATAATTACTTTAATACCTGCATCTGCAGATTCCATAATTGCATCTGCAGCAAATGCTGGTGGTACAAATATAATTGAAGTATCTGCTGCTACTTTTTCTACAGCTTCTGCAACTGTATTAAAAACAGGTTTCCCTAAGTGTTCTTGACCACCTTTTCCTGGAGTTACACCACCAACAACATTGGTTCCATAATCAATCATTTGACCTGCGTGAAAAGTACCTTCACTACCAGTAAAACCTTGTACAATAATATTTGAATTCTTATTAACTAAAACACTCATTTGCTCTGATATTTTTTTTGTTTTACAAAAATAGTTTATTGTTTACTTTTATAAAAAAGTTATTTACTATTTATTTTTCTTTTAGCAATCTTTTTAAGCCTGCTAATTGTTTTAATTTTTCTCTTGATTCTTCTATCGGAGTCCCAAAATAAGATTTACCACCAGATACAGATTTTGTAACTCCAGTTTGCCCAAGAATCACTGCTCCTTTACCTATTGTAATTCCGCTGTTAGTACCAACTTGCCCCCAAATAGTAACCTCATCTTCAATAATTACACAACCTGCAATACCTGTTTGCGAAGCAATTAAACACTTTTTACCAATAACTGTATCATGCCCTACATGCACTTGGTTATCGATTTTTGTACCTTCTTTTATAGTTGTATCTCCTGTTACACCTTTATCAATAGTACAAGAAGCGCCTAAGTCTACATAATCTTCTAAAACTACTCTACCTCCAGAAATCAATTTATCGAAACCTGTTGGTCTGTTTTTATAATAGAAAGCATCTGCACCTAAAACTGTATTTGCGTGAATAGTGCAATTATTACCAATAATTGAATTATCGTAAATGGTTACATTTGGATGAATAACACAATTAGCACCAATTTGAACATTATTACCAATAAAAACATTTGGCTGAATTACAGTACTTTCTCCAATAATTGCACTTTCTGAAATACTTTCTTTGGATGCTATAAAGGGATTAAAATGTTTGGTAATTTTATTAAAATCACGAAAAGGATCATCAGAAATTAATAAAGATTTACCTTCTGGACAATCTACTTTTTTGTTGATTAAAACAGTTGTAGCGGCAGAATTTAATGCTTTATCATAATATTTTGGATGATCTACAAAAACAATGTCTCCTTTTTCTACAACGTGAATTTCATTAATACCAAGAATTGGAAAATTTTTATCACCAATAAAATCAACCTCTAATAAAGAAGCGATTTCTTGTAATGTTTGTGGAGTTTTGAATTTCATAGTTCGCTATTAAAAATTGGCTAATCATTTTTAGAAAAACCTAAAAACAAAAAGCAATTTCCAATTATTCTTTAATACGTTCTTGGTAAGTTCCTTTTGTAGTTTCTATCTTAATTTTATCACCTTCATTAATAAATAAAGGTACATTTACAGAGGCACCAGTTTCTACAGTTGCTGGTTTTGTTGCATTTGTTGCTGTGTTTCCTTTAACTCCTGGCTCTGTGTGAGTAACTTCTAAAATAACACTTTGCGGCATTTCAACAGATAATGGCATATCATCTTCAGAATTGATTATGATAGTAACAACTTCTCCTTCTTTCATTAATTCAGGAGTATCTAAAGCATTTTTTTGCAATTGAATTTGAGAATAATCTTGCTCATTCATAAAATGATAGGTATCTCCATCATTATATAAATACTGAAACTTGTGTGTTTCTACTCTTACATCATCAATTTTTCTACCAGCAGGAAAAGTATTATCTACTACTTTGCCATTGGTTACACTTTTTAATTTTGTTCTTACAAAAGCAGGACCTTTACCAGGTTTTACGTGTAAAAATTCTACAATTTTATAGATATCATTATTATACCTAATACATAATCCGTTTCTAATATCTGATGTTGTTGCCATTTATATAATTTAATTTGCTTTATAATATCCTTTCATTATCCCTCTGTGAGAATCTTTAATAAATTGAATGATTTCATCACGTTCTGGAGTTGCTTCCATTTCTGCTTCTATAATATCTATTGCTTGAGAATTATTGTAGTTTCTCTGAAATAGAATTCTAAATATTGCTTGAATTTCTCTAATTTTTTCTGTGGTATAGCCTCTTCTTCTTAATCCTACTGAATTAATACCTACATAGGATAAAGGTTCTCTTGCTGCTTTTACATAAGGAGGTACATCTTTTCTTACCAAAGAACCACCTGTAACAAAAGCATGATTACCAATAGATGCAAATTGATGCACAGCAACCATACCTGCTAAAACCACATGACTACCAATAGTTACATGACCTGCTAAAGTTGTATTGTTAGAAAAAATACAGTTATCGCCAACTAAACAATCATGTGCAATATGGCAATAAGCCATAATTAAACAGTTGTTACCTACAACAGTTTTCATTCTGTCTTTAGTACCTCTATTTATAGTTACACATTCCCTTACAGTAACATTGTTACCAATTTCTACTGTAGTTTCTTCGTCGTTGAATTTTAAATCTTGTGGAATTGCAGAAATTACAGAACCCGGAAAAATTCTACAATTCTCTCCAATTCTTGCACCTTCCATAATTGTTACGTTAGAACCAATCCAAGTTCCAGAACCAATTGTTACATTATTATGTATGGTAGTAAAAGGTTCTATTACAACATTTCTTGCAATTTTTGCTTGGGGGTGTACGTAAGCTAAAGGTTGATTCATAATTTATTTTTTTCTAGCTATTTGTGCCATTAATTCTGCTTCTGCTACTAATTTTCCGTTTGCATAAGCGTACGCTTGCATATGACAAATACCTCTTCTAATTGGTGTAATTAACTCTGCTTTAAAAGTTAAAGTATCTCCAGGTAAAACCTTTTGCTTAAATTTAACATTATCCATTTTCATGAAATACGTTAAGTAATTCTCTGGATCTGGAACTGTACTTAATACTAAAACTCCACCACATTGCGCCATCGCTTCTACTTGTAAAACTCCTGGCATAACTGGCGCTCCTGGAAAATGACCTACAAAGAAATTTTCATTCATTGTTACATTTTTCATTCCCACAACGTGTTTGTCTGATAGCTCTAAAATTCGATCTATCATTAAAAATGGTGGTCTGTGAGGTAAAATATCCATTATTTGATGAATATCTAATAATGGTGGCGCATTTAAATCGTATTGAGGAACATAGTTTCTCTTTTCTGTTTTAATAATTTTTGCCAATTTCTTTGCAAACTGAGTATTTACTAAATGCCCAGGTTTATTTGCAATTACTTTACCTTTTATTCTTGTACCTACTAAAGCTAAATCGCCAATAACATCTAATAATTTATGACGAGCAGCTTCATTTGCCCAATGCAAAGTTAAGTTGTCTAAAATTCCGTTTGGTTTTATAGAAATATTGTCTTTTTTAAATGCCTTTTGCAATTTTTGCATTGTACTATCAGACAATTCTTTATCAACATAAACAATAGCGTTGTTTAAATCGCCACCTTTAATAAGGTCATTTTCTAGTAACATTTCTATTTCATGTAAAAAACTAAAAGTTCTTGCAGCTGCAATTTCTTCTTTAAAATCAGCAATATGATCTAAAGTAGCATTTTGAGTTCCTAAAATTTTAGTGCCAAAATCTACCATAGTTGTTACTTGATATTCATCCGAAGGCATTAAAATAATTTCGCTACCAGAAACTTCATCTTTATAAGAAATAATTTCTTTTACAACATATTCTTCTATTTCTGCTTCTTGTTCTTTAATACCTGCTTTTTCTAAAGCTTCTACAAAGTATTTTGATGAACCATCCATAATTGGTGGTTCTGATGCATTTATTTCTATTAATAGATTATCGATATCTAAACCAACAGCTGCTGCTAAAACATGTTCTGAAGTTTGAATTTGAACACCATTTTTTTCTAAGTTAGTACCTCTTTGCGTGGTAACTACATATTCAGCTTTTGCCTCAATGATTGGAGATCCTTCTAAATCGATTCTACTAAAAGCAAAACCGTGATTTATTGGTGCTGGCTTTAACGTCATTGACACATTATTACCAGTGTGTAAACCAACACCTGATAAAGTAATTTCTGATTCTATTGTTTTTTGTTTCTTACTCATATTTTTCACTTAGAGTATTAAGTCTTTTTTCTATTTTATTAACTGATTCTACTACTGTTGGTAAGTTTTTAAAATGCACATAAGCTTTAAAATAATCACCATAATTAAAAGCTGGTGTACCTTGTACTTTTAAACCATCTTTTAAATTTTTGCTGATGCCTGATTGTGCTTGTATTTGTAAATTATTACCTAAAATTAAATGTCCTGCAATACCAACTTGCCCTCCAATCATACAATTCTCGCCAATTTTTGTAGAACCTGCAACTCCTGTAAGCGCAGCAATTACAGTATTTTTA
Source organism: Polaribacter reichenbachii (assembly GCF_001975665.1). NCBI lineage: Bacteria > Pseudomonadati > Bacteroidota > Flavobacteriia > Flavobacteriales > Flavobacteriaceae > Polaribacter > Polaribacter reichenbachii. The sequence continues at coordinate 3,594,682 of NZ_CP019419.1, forward strand.
CCTATTTCTACATTATGAGCAATTTGTATCTGATTATCTAGCTTTACACCTTTTCTTATTATTGTAGATCCTAATGTAGCTCTATCTATAGTAGAACCAGAACCTATATCTACATGATCTTCTATAATAACATTTCCTATTTGTGGAATTGCCTTAAACTCTCCTTTTTCATTGGGTGCAAATCCAAAACCATCAGATCCTATGATACAACCTGAATGTATTTTACAGTGTTTACCAATCTGAGTTTCTGAATAAATTTTTACTCCTGCGAAAATTACACAATCATCACCAATAGTTGTATTATCACCTATATAACAATTAGGATATATTTTTACATTATTACCAATAGTTACATTTTCTCCTATATAAGAGAATGCTCCCAAGTATTCATTTGTGCCTACTTTTGCAGAATCTGCTATAAAATGTGGTGCTTCTCTACCTGTTTTATTATTTTTTACTTCGTTGTAAAATTCTAATAATTTAGAAAAAGATTTATATGCATTTTCTACTTTTATAAGTGTTGTAGAGATTTCTTTTTCTAACAGAAAATCATCATTTACAATAGCAATAGAAGCATTTGTAGTATATAAATAAGGATTGTATTTTGGGTTCGATAAAAAGGTTAAAGAGCCTTTTTCACCTTCCTCTATCTTAGATAATTTAGAAACTTCTTCATCAGGATTACCAACTACTTTACCTTCTAAAATATCTGCTATTTGTTGTGCTGTAAATTTCATCAACCGCAAAAGTATAAAATTTATAGGTATTTGGCTAATATCATTTTACTTTGGGTAACAAATAAAATGTTTAATTACTGGTTTTGTGAGTGCTTGCAGGTTTAATTGATCTGATGCTTTTGCAATATCTTTTAACTTTCCTTTTTTATTTAATATATAAATTGGTTTATCTGTCTGATATGCTAGGTTTCTTATTTCTTGAGAAAAGATAAAATATGCTACATCTTGTTCTGATATTTCTAACTTCTTAGAAAACTTATTCTTCTTTTTACTGATGTAAGCTTCAGCAAATGGTTTATTCTGAATTTCTATTCTTAATAATTTACGATCTACAATCATTTTACATAATAAGGATAAAACTTTATCTTTATGATGTACCCATTCTTTTATGGCAGATAAAATATCGTAATCATCTAGTTTAGAAAACATTTCTAAAGTTTGATCTGTAAAATTATCTTGATTTATTTGATGATATAAAAAGTAGTTTAAGGCTGTACTTGCATACAATTGCTCTCCTTTTTCTGCCAATTCTTTTGCTCTTTTTAAAACATTAACCAACATATTTTCTGCTACCAAACCAGTTTTATGCAAATACACTTGCCAATACATTAAACGTCTAGCAATCAAGAACTTTTCTACAGAATAAATTCCTTTTTGTTCTATAACTAATTCATCATCTTTAACATTCATCATGGCAATTAATCTGTCTGATGAAATATTACCTTCTGTTACACCCGTATAAAAACTATCTCGTTTTAAATAATCTAAACGATCTATATCTAATTGACTAGAAATTAACTGACATAAAAATTTTCGATGATATTTCCCTTCAAAAATTTCTATAGCTAAATCTAATTTGCCATCAAATTCTTCGTTTAATTTCTTCATAAATTTTAACGAAATTTCTTCATGAGAAATTCCGCTAACAATACTATGCTCTAAAGCGTGAGAAAAAGCGCCATGACCAATATCATGTAATAAAATAGCAATGTATACTGCATTTTCTTCATCCGTAGAAATAGCAATTTGCTTAAAACGTAAAACTCTAACTGCTTTTTCCATTAAATGGATGCAACCTAAAGCATGATGAAAACGTGTGTGATTCGCTCCTGGATATACCAAATTAGATAAACCCATTTGCGCAATTCTTCTTAATCTCTGAAAATAAGGATGTTCTATGATATCAAAAATTAAAGAATTCGGAATTTGTATAAATCCGTAAATAGGATCGTTTAATATTTTGAGTTTATTGGGCTTTTTTTTCTTCAAAAGACGGGTTTTATCAATATGATGCAAAGTACGAAGTAATGCCTTTAAATCGCAAATTTTAAATATTTAATTTCATATTTTCAGTTATTTTCTGATTGATAATTATCCTTTCAATTTATTATTTTTAGCAATAATTTATCATTTTATACCATTAAAAAACATATCAAAGCAGTACATTTAACCTTAAATGTTAAAATTTAAAAACAATATATGAGCAGTATACAAATTTTATGGGTGGATGATGAGATTGAATTATTAAAACCTCATATTCTTTTTTTAGAACGTAAAAATTATAAAGTTACAAAATGCACAAATGGTGCTGATGCTATAGATTTAGTAGATGAACAGAATTTTGATATTGTATTTTTAGATGAAAATATGCCTGGTTTAACGGGTTTAGATACACTTGCAGAAATTAAGCAAAAACAAGCCAATTTACCTGTGGTTATGATTACCAAAAGTGAGGAGGAATATATTATGGAAGAAGCCATAGGTTCTAAAATTGCTGATTATTTAATTAAACCTGTAAATCCGAGTCAAATTTTATTAAGCCTGAAGAAAAATTTAGATCATTCACGTTTAATATCAGAAAAAACAACTTCTAATTATCAACAAGAATTTAGGAAAATTTCTATGGATTTGGCTATGGTAAATTCTTACGAAGAATGGATTGATTTATATAAAAAACTAATTCACTGGGAGCTAGAATTAGAAAACATTAGTGACCCTGGAATGTTGGGTATTTTAGAAAGCCAGAAACAAGAAGCTAATAATCAGTTTTTTAAATTTATTAAAAAGAATTATGAAGATTTTTTAACAGCTCACGATAAACCAACTTTTTCGCATACTTTATTTAAAGATTATGTGGTTCCTGAACTTAATAAAGACCAAGGTGTTTTATGGGTTGTTATAGATAATTTACGTTATGATCAATACCGAATTTTAGAACCATTAATTAATAATCATTACAAAAAAGACGAGGAATATTCTTATTTTTCTATTCTACCAACAGCAACTCAATATGCTAGAAATGCAATTTTTTCTGGCTTAATGCCATCAGAAATGGAAAAACGTCATCCAAATTTTTGGAAAAATGATACTGATGAAGGTGGAATGAATATGTATGAAGATGAATTTTTATCAGCACAAATAAAAAGATTAAGTCTAAATATTAAACACGACTATTATAAAATTACTTCGTTAAAAACTGGAAAAGAATTGGCCGATAATTATAACGGCACCAAACAAAACGATTTAACAACAGTTGTTTATAATTTTGTTGATATGCTTTCGCATTCTAAAACCGAAATGGAAGTAATTAAAGAATTGGCTGGAGATGATAAAGCGTATAGAAGTTTAACATTGAGTTGGTTTAAAAATTCGCCTTTGTTCGAAATTATACAGAAAGCGCAAAATCTAGGTCAGAAATTAATTATTACTACAGATCATGGAACTATTAACTGTAAAAATCCTACTAAAGTAATTGGTGATAAAAACATCAGCTCTAATTTACGTTATAAAACTGGCAGAAGCTTGAGTTATGAAGAAAAAGATGTTTATGCGGTTCGTAATCCTAAAGATATATTCCTACCAACTGTAGCTATGAATAGCCCGTTTATATTTGCCAAAGAAGATTTGTTTTTTGCTTATCCTAACAACTTTAATCATTTTGTAAAGTATTATAAAAACACTTATCAACATGGAGGAATTTCTTTAGAAGAAGTTATTATTCCTTGTGCTGTTTATAGTCCGAAGTAAAAAATTCAGTAGTCAGTAGTCAGTAGTCAGTAGTCAGTAGTCAGTAGTCAAAGCTAATGAAAAAGTTATTTTTAATTTTATTGATATGTTTATTTCAATTTTCTTTTGCACAAGAAGATAAACTGTCTGCAGCTGCTTTAGAATTGACAAAAGATAAAGTGGTTTATGACCCAAGTTATTTTTCTATAGATTATCCTAATGGAGATGTTCCTAGTGATAAAGGTGTTTGTACAGATGTAATTATTAGAGCGCATAGAAAATTGGGTATTGATTTACAAAAAGAAGTTCATTTAGATATGAAAAATAACTTTAATCTCTATCCTAAAATTTGGGGATTAAAAAGAACTGATAAAAATATAGACCATAGACGAGTGCCCAATTTAATGACATTCTTTTCTAGAAAAGGTACTGTGAAGCCAATTACTAAAAACCCAAATGATTACAAACCTGGAGATATAATTTGCTGGAATTTAGGTGGTGCAATTACACACACAGGAATTGTTGTTAATAAAAAATCTGCCGATAATAAACGCTTTTTAATTGTCCATAATATTGGTTCTGGGCAAGTTTTAGAAGATTGTTTGTTTAGTTTTAAGATTATTGGTCATTATCGGTATTTGAATTAGTTTTCTAAAAACCATAAATTATAAAAAAAGAGGAACTTAAATGCTCCTCTTTTTTTTAAAGATTTTCTATAAATCAATATTTATACACTATAAATTAAGATATTCATAAAATCTGTAATTATTAAATAACTTCACTATTTTTGTACAATATGAACAAAAACTATTCTTTACATAATTTATCCCAAATTGCTGCTGAAGTTATTGCATCAGCAGAAAATAAAATTTTACTGTTTTATGGAGAAATGGGTGTGGGTAAAACCACTTTAATTAAAGAAATTTGTAAGCAATTGGAAGTTTTAGATACTATTTCTTCTCCTACCTTTTCTTTGGTTAATGAATATCGATCAGAAAAAAATGAAAAAGTATATCATTTTGATTTTTATAGAATAAATGACGAAGAAGAAGCTTTAGATATGGGCATTGAAGAATATTTTGATAATAATGCTTGGTGTTTAATTGAATGGGCAGAAAATATCAAAAATTTATTACCTTTAGATGCTGTTGAAATTCATCTTAATTTATTAGAGGATAACCAACGTAATATTCAACTAAAATAACCAAACTATGAGTTCATTTTCTCCTTTTAGCAAAGAAGAATTAATACCACAAACAGAAATGTTAGAGGTTAAAAAGAAAAAAGGGGAATTATTTATAGGCTTGCCTAAAGAATCTTATACAGGTGAAAAACGTGTTTGTTTAACTCCAGATGCTGTTACTGCATTAACTGCTCACGGACATCGAATTGTAGTTGAAACTGGTGCTGGAGATGGCGCAAATTACACAGACAAAGAATATTCTGAAGCTGGAGCAAAAATTTCTTATAATGTAGAAGAAGCTTTTAAATGTAGTATTGTTTTAAAAGTTGCTCCTCCTACTGAAAAAGAAATAGATTATATTAATCCACAGACTATTTTAATTTCTTCACTTCAATTAAAAACACAGTCTAAAAAATATTTTGAACTTTTAGAGAAAAAAAGAATTACTGCTGTTGCTTTCGATTATATTAAAGATGATCATGACACATATCCTGTTGTAAAATCTTTAAGTGAAATTGCAGGAATTGCTTCTATATTAATTGCGGGTGAATTAATGAGTGGAGCTAATAAAGGTAATGGTTTACTTTTAGGAAATATTGGTGGTGTACCACCATCTAGCGTTGTTATTTTTGGTGCTGGAACTGTAGGAGAATTTGCTGCAAAAACTGCATTAGGTTTAGGTGCTCGAGTAAAAGTTTTCGATAATTCAATTTCTAAATTAAGAAAATTACAACATTGTTTAAATGCACCTATTTATACATCTACAATTCAGCCAAAATCTGTTGCAAAAGCTTTAATGCGCTGCGATGTTGCTATTGGTGCTATTAGAGGTAAAAATAGATCGCCTATTTGTGCAACTGAAACTATGATAGAGACTATGAAAGAAGGCGCTATTATTGTAGATGTTAGTATAGACAGAGGTGGGTGTTTTGAAACTTCTAGTGTAACATCTCACAACAATCCTACTTTTGTAAAACACGGCATTATACATTATTGTGTACCAAACATTCCTTCTAGATATGCAAGAACAGCTTCTGTTTCAATCAGTAACATTTTTACACCTTATCTATTAAATATTGCTGATGAAGGTGGTTTTGAAAATGCTGCACGTTTTGATAAAAGTTTAAGAAACGGAATGTATTTTTATCACGGAATTTTAACAAATAAAACTGTTGCAGATTGGTTCGATATACCTTACAGAGATATTAATTTATTAATTTTATAAGCTCTTTTTTAATTGTAAAAAAGTACATTTGCAGTTCAAAATTTTACAATGTTACTTAAAAGAATAGGGTATTTTTTAGTGGGCGTTTCTATCAGTTCAATTGGGGTATACTTTTTTTGGCAAAAGAAAAATGCAACTTTCGATTACGGAATGGATGCAAGAACACTAAAGACAATTAGAATAAAAAAACGTTTTTATTCTGAAGATGCTAAAAAAGTAATGCTAAATTCTGATATTGATACACTTAAAATTGCTACTATTTTATATAATGGCGATGTTGATTTTGGCAATAGCAAACCTAGACAAAAACCTTGTGCAGAATATTATATTACAGGTAAAAGAGAATTAGAAAATGTAAGCTTATACGTTTCTAGATGCGATTCTACTGCAACTATAGAAAAGATAATTCTAGATTAAATTTTATTTTTCTGATAAAATCTAGGTTTAACAATTCTTATACTTATCATACAAACCTAAACCATTTAAAATCATTGGAATAATTTTTTCTAATCTAGTTTGTTTTGTACTTGCTCTTTTTGCTGATGAAATATATTCACAAAATTCTCTCTGTTTACTGTTTGTAAAAGTTTCAAATTTTGAATTTAATTCTTCATTTTCTGATAATTTTTCGGCTAATTCATCAGGAATTGTTACCTCTTTTTTAAATCTATCTGCTTTAATTTCTTTGCCTAATTTTACATTTTCGATAGCTTCTAAAACGTAAGTCTTAATAAATTCAGCATTTATATCTTCTATAGAATAAAACCGCCATTGCAACATTGCTTTTGTTTTTCCTTCTTGTGCATTAATAAATACTTTTTGTTCATCTTTTAATAAAGCACCCTGAAAAAACCACAAACCACAATAGTTTTTAAAAGCTGCTAAACCCACAATATTTTTACCTTTATAAACATAAGTAGGCGCTCCCCATTTTATAGTTTCTTCTAAAGGTAAACTGGTTATTATTGCTCTTAATAATTCTAATTCTTGTTTCCAGTTATCTTTTTTAGCAATATATTCTTCAATTTTATTCATCATTTATCCTTTAAATTTTCTAAATAATGTGTTTCAATTTTATCAACATTTTTAATTGTTTTCTTAACCCAATCAAAATATAAAATTTCTTTTTCTTCTTCGGATAATTGCCAATCTAATTCAGAATTTCTAAGTTTTGTAGTAACATCTTGTAAAATAATTGCAGCTGCCACAGAAATATTTAAACTTTCTGTAAAACCAACCATTGGTATTTTTAAAAATCCGTCTGCATTATCTTTTACATAATCAGAAACTCCTTCTGCTTCTGCTCCTAAAACAAATGCAGATTTTTGATTAATATCAAAATTATGCAATAAACTAGAATCACTATGAGGTGTTGTAGCAATAATTTGATATCCTTTTTTCTTTAAATCATCTAAACAATTTTTGGTATTATTTCCATCCGTTTTATAACGATGAGAAGTAATCCATTTTTGTGAACCTTTGGCAACATATCTAGAAACTCGATTGATATATCTATTTTCGATAACCTGTAAATCTTGAATTCCGAAAATATCGCAAGTTCTTACAACAGCACTAGCATTATGAGCTTGATAAATATCTTCTAAAACTACAGTAAAATGACGAGTCCTATTTTCTAAAACTGTTTTAAAAGTATTTTTTCTTTTATCCGTTAAAAAGCTCTCAAAATATGCTAATAGTTTTTTATCAATCATAAATACAAAATTATGATTTTATTCTTATTTTTATACACTTAGTCTTTTTTTTTAAAATATAGTGAATGAAAAAAATTGTTGTTTTAACAGGTGCAGGTATATCTGCAGAAAGCGGTATACAAACCTTTAGAGATGCAGATGGTTTATGGGAAGGTCATGATGTTATGGAAGTTGCATCACCAAAAGGTTTTGCTGATAATCCTGAATTAGTCCTAGATTTTTATAATAAACGTAGAAAGCAGCTATTAACGGTTAAGCCTAATAAAGCACATTTAAATTTAGCGGAATTAGAAAATCTTTTTGATGTTGAAATAATTACACAAAATGTAGATAATTTACACGAAAAAGCAGGCAGTACAAAGGTTACTCATTTATATGGCGAACTTTTAAAAGTAAGAAGTACTGTTGATGAAACTTTTGTTTTAGATTGGCAAAAAGATTTACTTCTTGGCGATTTATGCATACACAATAGCCAATTAAGACCTCATATTGTTTGGTTTGGAGAAATGGTGCCAATGCTTGATAAAGCTATAGAAATAACTCAAAAAGCAGATATTTTAGTAATTATAGGAACCTCTATGCAAGTATACCCTGCTGCGAGTTTAATAAATTACGCGCAGCAAAATATTCCTATTTATTTTATTGATCCAAAACCTTCAGTTTCTGAAAATAATTTTAATAATCTTAAAATTATTAAAAACTTAGCTAGTTCTGGTACAGATGAATTAATTAATTTATTAAAAGCTAAAACTTTTAACTAGCTTCATTAAAATGATCGTAAATTTCTTTACAACCACCACCCACTATAGAAAAGTTTTTGTCTTTAGAAGTTGCTAGCGTCATTAATTCTTGAATTGCATTTAATCCATTTCTATCAATTTCAATAGCTTGTTCAATGTTTAAAGTAATTTTGTTTTTCTTATCAATTTTAGTTGTAAAGTAATTCAAAAACTTAGGGACATTTAACGTGTTTACATTACCTATTAGATGATAAACATTCTTCTTTTTAGAGATTTTTAAGTACATAGGGTAAAATTTTAGGGTTAATTTTTAACTTTTCTACTGCATTTATTAATATTAAAATTTTATATTTAAAAATAAATTTGAAATTGGAAAACTAGTGGTTTTAGTAGTTACCATATCTTTATTAATATCAGATGTAATTTCTTCTAATTGTTTATCACTTAATTTACCATAACAATTAATGTTTAAAACTGTTTGTGACAATAAAACTACAATAATTAATATATTTTTCATAATATATATTTATATCATAAAAGTAATTATTAATTAAACTTTAAATTTAATTACTCGTTTTACATCAAAATATGTTCGATGAAAGGAAATTAAACTGCGATAAATTAATTATAATAAATCTAAACGTTTCATTAGCTCAGGTCTGTTAGATCTGCTTACTGGTATAACATCTTTTTTAATTAAAACGCTATTATCTTCTATATCTATAATCTTTTTTACATTTATTATGTAAGAACGGTGTACTTTTAAAAACATAGAATCTGGCAGTTTTTCTTCAATCTTTTTTAAAGTTGAATGTACAGTATAATCTTTGTTATCAGTTTTAATATCGATATAATCTCCTTTTGCCTTTATTAAATAAATACTAGATAAATCAATTTTAATTAATCTACGATCAATATTAACATAGAAATCATTCTTTATTGCTAACTCTTTTTTAGCTTCTATTTTAGCATCTGATAATTGTAGTTTTTCTGCCTTTTTAATTGCTTTTTCGAACCTTGGTAACTCAATTGGTTTTAAAAGGTAATCTGCAATAAAATCATATTCAAAGGCTTCTATAGCAAATTTAGGGTCTGATGTTGTGAAGATAATTTTTGGTGGGTCTTTTAGTGTTTTAATAAAATCTAAACCACTAAAATTTGGCATATGTATATCTAAGAAAATTAAATCTACGCTATTTTCGTTTAAATATTTCATAGCATCTATTGCACCTGAAAATTCTTCAACGAGATTTAATATTTCTACTTCATTGCAAAGAGTTCTTATAATGACTCTTGCCATTTTTTCATCATCAATAACAATACAATCCATGGGGGGAAGCGTCTAAATTGTTTTCAAAAATAAAGATATATCTAATAATGTCTGGTCAAAATGTGCTTTCTGCATTGGATCTAAATTGTGTTCTCGAAGATTTTTTTCAAACTCATTCGCCTTCTCGTAACTAGTTTCAAGTCCTAAAATACTAAATTTATGTTTAATGCGATGAACATTATCTTCAATTTCTTTAAAATCTTTTTTCTCGATACTATTTTGATACTTTTTTTTCTCTTCTGGAAACTCTGTTTTAATAACTTCAATCAAAGTATTTCTTATAGATTCGTTGCCTCTAGCTAGTTTTTCGATGTATTCTAAATTTGGTATTTCCATAGTTATTTTTTTAATGTAAAAATAAAGGTTGTTCCTTTACCAGCAATAGATTCTAAAGATATTTTTCCATTATAAGCTTCTACAATCTTTTTTACAATAGATAATCCTATACCCGTAGATTTATAATCATTTTCGAGTTTTTGAAACGCAATAAATATAGTTTCGAAATAATGTTTTTCTATTCCTTTACCATTATCTCTTACCTTAAATTTCCAATAATTACCTTCATCAGAAAAAAGAATTTCTACTACACCATATTCTCCTTTATCATTAAAATTAACAGCATTGCTTATTAAATGATAAAACAAAAGTTCTAATCGATGTTGATCTCCATAAATTGACGGCAAATCTACTGGAATATAAATCTCAATATCGTTAGGATTGTCTAGTGTTAGAATTAAATCATCTATTAAAGAATTTAAATCTACCTTATAACGTTTCTTTTCTAAGTTACCAATGGTAGAATACTCCAAAATACCTTTAATTAAAGTATCCATTTTTTCTACATTTTCTTTAATTAAATTTACTATTTCTCTACCTCCTTCCCCTAAGTTTTCGTAATAGTCTTCTTTAATCCAACTTGTTAAAGCATCTATACTTTGTAATGGAGATTTTAAATCATGAGAAACCATATGAGCATAATCATTCAATTCTTGATTTTGCTGTTCTAAACTTGCTACTAATTTATCTTTTTGTTTATTAATTTCGATAATTTCTTTAGTTTGATTATCGATAAAGTCTACTAATTTTAATGAATCTAAAGCATCATGATTTTTTACATCATCTAATTCATAAAACTTTAAATTATTAATAACATTATTTAATTTAGAAATAATTTCTCTTTGTGCTAATGACTCTTTTTTTAATTTTTGATTCGATTGAAAAAGTTCTTCAGAACTTATAGAAGCTGCTCTTTGTAGCATTACAAACTGATCTTCTGAAGTAATATAAGATCTATTTACGGCATCTAAAAAAGCTTCTAAATCTTTGCTAGATTGAAGTTCTTTGGGTAAATATTTTCTTATTTGTCTTTTTAAAAGGGAGTTCATTATTCACTAATTAAAGTAATAGCCATAGTTTGGTTATGTAATTGACAACTTATTTCGTCATTAAAAGGGGCAATTTCGCCATATGAATACAAGCCACATACAGTAGCATCTTTACCCAAAACTTCAATTACTTCTTCTACTTCTTCTTCTATTCTTTGATCTAAAACTAATTTTCTACCAATACAGCTGATTAAAATTGCTAATTCTGGCTTAGTTTTTCTATAATTTAAAGCTTTTTGGGCTCCTATTTCTGCTGCATTTACAATACTATCTACATTCGTCATCATCAACTGCACTTGAGAACCTTCTTTTATATCACCGGCTAAAATTACTGAATTATTTTCTTCATTAATATTAAGAATAGTTCTTACAATAGATTTAGTTTCGTCTGAAGATTTTACCTTTAATGGATACAATAAAGCTGCACCTGGCAATTCTTTACTTTTTTCTCCTAAATAGGTTTTGTATAAATCTAATGCAGGTTGCCCATCTAATTCGAATAAAATATTACCATCAGATTTTGTAACAATTCTTTCGGGTCCAAAAGGTGTCCAACCTCCTTTTGTTGCAAAAGAAACTTCTAAAGAATCTCCATATAAACCAATGGCAACAATTTTACCTTCTTTTGGTGATTCATTGTAAGAGGTTAAAGTAGTTTCAAATCTTGGACCATCACCACACAATGCACCAGTAATTAGCAAGTTGTTTTGTGTAGCTGCATTCATTCCTTTAGTTAACTGGCTTCCGTTTATAAAACTACCATCAGAAAGTACAAAAACATATTTTAAATTTTCTTTAGGTAATTGTCTTATTAACTCTCTACCTGTTCTAAAACTATCAATTTTAATATCAGAATTTAAAACATTGGTTGTTTTTATTGCAAAAGTACTTTTCTCGAATTCTATGGCTGTAATAGCAATAGTTTCATCTTCTACAGATTCTGAAGTAATGTCTCCGGCTGTAGATCCAAAAACAATATGTCCATCTTTAAAAATTTCTCTTATTTCGTTGTAGATATTCTTGTCTTGCAACATAAACCTATTACCAAATACAAATACCAAAGGTTCTATTAAAATGAGTTTTTCTGATAAATAAGTTATTTCATCATTCTTACTCTTTTTTAATTGAACAATTTTCATTTCTATATTTTTTGAAGGTTGAAATAAATTTTATGCAAAATTTGCTTAAAAAGAAAATATTTCTGGTAACTATAAATTTACAAACTTTTTAATAATTGATATATAAAATGCGTAAAAATTACTAATCATTACACTATTAAATCATCAAAAACTTTAGAAATTCTTATAACCTTTGTATTTCTAAATCAAATAATTGTAAAAAGTAAAAAGAGAAAGGAAAAGCTTATAGCTTTCTTAGTTCATTTACACTCCAATAAGCTAAAACTGTTTCAATTTTTTTAACATAATCTTCGTATTTTAAAGGTTTTAAAACGTAACCAGACATACCAGTTCTGTAACATTCTAACAAATCTTTCTGATTACTAGATGTTGTTAAAATTATGGTAGGAATATGTTTTAAATCATCATTAGCCTTGATAATTTTTAAAAACTCGATTCCGTTTATTTTAGGCATATTTAAATCTAACAAAATAATATCTGGAATATTAGATTTATCTTCTAAAAATTGTAATGCTTCTTCACCATTTTTTGCTTCGTGAATTGTATGTTTTAATTTTAATAATGAAATGGTTCTTTTCATTTTCATTATTTCAATTAAATTGTCTTCGACCAATAAGACTTTTAATATATTCTCCATTTATGGTTAAAGGTTATAAGGATTTATAAACATACAAAATACGTTTAAAGTTTCTATTTTTTGTTAGTAAGCGTGTTTAAAGGTTAAAAACCTTGGTTAAAATACAAAAAAGTGTCGATAAGCTGTTTTTTATAAAATTAACAATTAATTAATAAGTTGATTAAAATATTCAAAAATTTCTCCTTTAGAAATTGAACTTCCTTTTTCAATTAAGTCAAAAACTTCTTTATTTCGTTTGTTATTATAAGGTTTAGAGCCTTTAAAAATATCTACAGAATTGTCTAACGGATTTTTCATTAACCACTCAAAACCTTCTTGTTTTAATAAATTAATATCCCAATTTACCTTAATTGCTATTCTTTGAATTTCTTCTTCACCGCATTTAAATAAATTTACTGATGTTTCTGAAAAGTGTTCTAAATAGTTTGTTTTTTTTAAAACATCATCCCAAACAATATCAGAAAAAATATTCATTTCTTCTTCTGCAACCTCTGGTTTATCTTTTTTAATTAGATTCCATTCTTTTGCATCTATACTTTGTGTTGCTAAAAAATGAGCAAACTCGCTATGTAAGCTTTCAAATTGTTCTTTGGTAAGTTGTCTGTACTTCATATATTTTTATAAAAAAACCGCCCAATTTTGGGCGGTTCAAATATCTTAAAAATTTATTCTATTAGAAAATATAACGTAAACCAACTTGTGCTTGCCAACGTGAATCTAAATTAGATGAATATCCAAATGTACTTGTTTGAGTACCATCAAAAGTATAAACTGGTGCACCAGCAGCATCAAAACTAACACCTATTGGTTGTACACTATTTGGTTGCTGAATTAATCCCCATTTAGAGCTTAATAAGTTACCAAAGTTTAATATATCTACACTAAATTGAATTGTATTTGTTTTATCATTACCAACGTTGATATTTAAATCTTGTAAAAATTTAATATCCCATCTACCTCTCCAAGGTGCTAAAGCTCCATATCTTTCTGCATATTGACCTCTTCTATCACTTAAATAATCATCTTGTTCAATAAAAGCATCAAAAGCTGCTCCTTGACCTGCTGCAGAAAATTGCATTTGAGAAATTTCGCTAGTTGTTGGTACATAAATTAAATCGTTACCAAAAGCACCATCACCATTAATATCTCCACCATAAGTATAGTTAAAACGACCACCTTGTGCGTACTCAAAAAATGCAGTTAAGGTAGTTGCCCATTTATCATCTGTACCATAAGTCCATTTTTTACTAGCAACACCAATAAAACGATGTGTATCTCCATATTTAGAATAACTTAATTGCTCATCATTTACATTATTTAAAGCAGGATTAAATGCAAATGCATCTCCAGTAATTTCTGCTTCTATAGAGTTAACATCTTTAGCATTTAAATAGTTATAAGCTAAACTTGTATATAAACCATCATCAAAAGTTTTTTGTGCTTTAAAAGAGGCATTCCAAATTCTACCTTTATCAGAATTCGTTAAAGTATAAGCATTTGCATTACCTAAAAATGAAGTTGCATGATCTTCTGCTAAATAAACAGGTCTGCTATCTACACCAGTTAAAGTACCTGTAGGCGCTTTTAATCCCCAGTTTTGTACATGAACTCCATTAATATCTTTTGTATAAGAAATATCTGTTGTTAAAACTACACCACTTTCTAAACGCTTATCTACACCAATATTAGTTCTCCAAACTTGTGGGAATTTGAAATCTGGATCTACAACTTGATAAAAGAATACATCAGAACCACTTACTTGGTTACCTATCCAAACAAAAGGCAAACGACCTGTAAATAAACCTGTACCTCCTCTAATTTGTAAGCTAGCATCTCCATTAGTATCCCAATTAAAACCAACTCTTGGCGAAATTAACCATTGATTTGATGGCATTTCTGTAGAATCAAATACATAAGGTTGCCCATCTTCTGGATTATAATATTCAATATCTGGCACAAACCATTCTGAATTCTCTGTATCAATAAATTTTTGAGCTAAATCTGATGTATTAAAATATAATGGTTTATCGAATCTTATACCATAAGTCAACTTAAAATCGTTGCTCACTTCCCATTCATCTTGTACATAAAATGCTAACTGACCAAAATTCATTTCAGCTAAATTCCAACCACCATCAACACCATCTTCTAGACTATTTCTACCATTAAAAGTAGTTTGGGCAGCAGCTAATGCAGCAGCATAATTATTTGCATCAAAATCTGCAATATCTACACTACCAAAAACATCGAAACCATAACCTTTTAAGTTAAAAGAGTTTTCGAACATAAATTTTTCAAAAGAAAAACCAACTGTATAAGTATGATCTCCTTGAAAGAAATTCATATTATTGGTTAATTGAAAAACTTTTTGATCTAATTTATTGTTGATAGAAAAAGGTTCGTGACCTGCAATAATGTAAGGAGAACCGTTTTTATAAATATTAATTACTGGTGCTGGCGCAGAAAATGGATCTCTTGAATCTTCGAAATGAGAATACCCTACTTGTAATTTATTTGATACATTATCTGTTATTGTTGAGTTATATTCTAACTGAAAAGAGTTTAAAACGTTATTAATTGTATAACCCGAATTTTGGAATTGTAAAGTATTAAAATCTGGCCCTCTTCTATTAATTGCTGTTGGGTGTGCAGGTTTATCTTTAGAAGCATCTAAGAAATTATAAATAAAAGCCAAACGATTGTTATCATTTATATTCCAATCTAATTTAAAAATACCTTTTACAGATTCTGTTTGGTGTGTATAACCTTCATAAGTACCAGGATCATAACCAATACCTAATAAAGCATCTCTAACATCAATTAAATCTTGTTCTAAAACTCTAGATTCGTTAATTGCTCCAGAACCTGTATTTGCTACCCAACTCTGTCCTAAATCTTTACGTTGATCTTGCTCAAAATTTGCGAAGAAAAATAATTTATCTTTAATAATTGGTCCACCAATACTAAAACCTACTTGGCTTTGCGATAATTCTGGCACAAATATTTTATCACCATTTACTTTGCTACCTGTTAAATCTTCGTTTCTATAAAATCCATAAACAGTTCCTTTAAATTCATTTGTTCCACTTTTAGTTACTGCATTTACAGAAGCACCTGTAAAACCAGATAAAGTAACATCATAAGGTGCAGTAGATACCGAAATTTGATCTATAGCATCTAAAGAAATTGGTTGAGAACCAGTTTGACCTCCAGGAGTTGGAGCATCTAAACCAAATGGATTATTAAAAATGGCTCCATCTAAAGAGAAATTATTGAATTGATCGTTTCTACCACCAAAAGAATTACCACTTGCAGATGGCTCTAAACGAGTAAAATCTGATGAAGATCGAGAAATAGTTGGTAAAATTTTTAATTGAATTGCAGAAACACTTGTTTGTGCTCCAGTTCTATCACTATTAAAAGTTTTATTTTTAGATGATGATATAATAACTTCATCTAAAGCCTCACCTTCTTCTGCCAATTTACCATTAATTACAGTAGTTTTACCTAAAAGTAAAAAGACATTTTCTACAACTTGAGGTTTGAATCCCAAATAACTAAAGGTTATTTTGTAAGGTCCACCTACTCTTAAATTTATAACAGTAAATCTACCATTATCTTGTGTAGTAGTTCCAGTTAAGGTTCCTGTTGGCTCATGTAAAACTGATATTGTTGCTCCTAGCAGAGGCTCACCAGTATTGTCTGTAACTAATCCTTTAATTTTAGAGGTTGTAACTTGGGCACTTGCGTAACCAGCCACTAATAAAACTAAAGACAACATTAAAAGTAATTTTTTCTTCATTTTATGATTTTTATTTGAATTCAACACAAAAATAAACCATAAAAAAAACACCTGCTTAAAAGCAAGTGTTTATTTCTTAACAAATAGTTAACAAATTTGTAACTATTCTGCAACTACTTCAAAAGTAATATCAGCAACTACTGCTCTATGTAATCTTACAGTAGCATCGTATTTACCTAATCTTTTTACAGAACCACCAACAACTTTAATAAATTTCTTGTCTAATTCTGTACCAGCTTTTGTTAAAGCAGCAGCTAAATCTATATTGTTTACAGAACCAAATAATTTGTCTCCTGAACCAGTTTTAGATGCAATTTTAATTTCATAACCTTTAATTGTTTCAGCAATTGCGTTAGCGTCTTCAATTAATTTAGCTTCTTTATAAGCACGTTGTTTTAAATTCTCTGCTAAAACTTTCTTTGCAGATGAAGTTGCTAAAACAGCTTGCCCTGTTGGGATTAAAAAATTTCTACCATAACCGTTTTTAACAGATACAACATCATCTTTAAATCCTAAATTTTCTACGTCTTGTCTTAATATCAATTCCATTTCTCTAGGTATTTATTATTTTAACATATCACCAACGTAAGGCATTAACGCTAAATGACGCGCTCTTTTAATTGCTTGCGCAACTTTACGTTGATATTTTAATGATGTTCCTGTTAAACGTCTTGGTAAAATTTTACCTTGTTCGTTTACTAAATACATTAAGAAATCTGCATCTTTATAATCGATATATTTGATACCTTTTTTCTTAAATCTACAGTATTTAGCTTCCTTTTTAGTTTCTATATCTAATGGCGTTAAATATCTAACGTCAGCAGATTTACCACCTTTTGCTTGTTGTTCTATTGATGCCATTTCTTATTTTTTTGAAGATTTTACTCTTTCACTTCTAACTTTAGCCCAAGCTGCAGCATGTTTGTCTAATCTAACAGAAAGGTAACGCATAACGCTATCATCTCTTCTAAATTCTAACTCAAATGCAGCAATCTCTTCTCCAGCTACTTTGTACTCTAATAAGTGATAAAAACCACTTTTTTTCTTTTGAATTGGATAAGCTAATTTTTTTAAGCCCCAATCTTCTTTAGAAATCATTTCGGCACCTTTAGAAACCAAATAGTCCTCGAACTTTTGTACTGTTTCCTTTATCTGAGTATCAGATAAAACGGGATTCAAAATGAAAACAGTTTCGTAATGATTCATAATTAAAAATTTAATGTTTAATTTTAAGGCTGCAAATATACTAACTTTTTTGTATTTACAGCATCTTTTTTACAATTTAAAAGTCTTATTTTTAAAACCTTAAATTCCACTTAAAAAGAACATATGGAAATACCCCAAATACCTGACTTAATTCATTACGCAATTCCTTTTTTTGCGTTTACAGTGCTTTTAGAAATAATTTTAACTGTAAAGGTTAAACTCGAAGAATATGAATTTAAAGATGCTGGGACATCTATATTAATGGGTTTGGGTAATGTTTTTGTAGGCTTATTTACTAAAGGAATTATTTTAACCTGCTTTTTATTTTTGTATAAATATAGATTATTTACCATAGAGTTTACTTGGTGGTCTTGGTTAATCATTTTATTTGCAGAAGATTTTTGTTATTACTGGAATCATAGAATTGCTCATGAAAGTAGATTATTTTGGGCGAGTCATGTAGTACACCATTCATCAGAAAAATATAATTTAAGTACTGCTTTAAGACAAACTTGGACAGGTAGTTTTTATACATTCATCTTTTGGTTTCCTTTAGTTTTAATTGGTTTTCATCCTGTAATGGTAATTGTACAAATGTCTATCAGTTTAATATATCAATATTGGATACATACAGAAATGATTGATAAAATGCCCAAATGGTTCGAAGCCGTTTTTAATACTCCAAGTCATCATAGAGTTCATCACGCTACAAATCCGCAGTATTTAGACAGAAATCACGCAGGTATTTTTATTATTTGGGATAAACTTTTTGGCACTTTTGAACCCGAAGTTGAAAAACCTATTTATGGTTTAGTTACAAACATTAACACTTATAACCCTATTAAAATTGCTTTTCTAGAATGGAAAAATATGTTTAAAGATTTTTATAATTCTAAAACAACGGTATTTAATAAATTAAAGTATTTAATAAAACCTCCTGGCTGGAAACACGATGGAACAGGAATTTTATCTACAGACCTTAGAAAAGATTGGGAAGAAAATAATGGAAAAAGAAAAAAGAGGTAAACATCACATAAACCTCTTTTTTACAATAAAAACCAAAAATAATTAATCAAAAATACCTTCTAATTCTTTATATACTATTTTACCATTTACAATATTTAATCCTTTAGCTAGGGTTTTGTCTGCTTCGCAAGCTTTTTCCCAACCAAGATTTGCTATTTTTAAAATGTAAGTAAGTGTAACGTTTGTTAATGCCATAGTAGATGTATAAGGTACAGCTCCTGGCATATTTGCAACACAATAATGTACTACATCATCTATAATATATGTAGGGTCTTCATGTGTTGTTGCTTTTGTGGTTTCGAAACAACCTCCTTGATCTACAGCTACATCTACAATTACAGTTCCTGGACGCATTTCTTTAAGCATATCTTTAGTGATTAGTTTAGGGGCTTTACCTCCTTTTACTAAAACACCTCCTACAATTAAATCGTGTGTTTTTATGTGCTCTCTTATACTATATTCGCTAGAAAAAGCAGTAACTACATGGTTTGGTAATACATCATTTACATAACGTAAACGTTTCATATTAATATCCATAATAGTTACGTGTGCACCTAAACCTGCAGCCATTTTTGCTGCTTGCACTCCAACAACTCCCGCTCCTAAAACCAATACTTTACCTGGTTTTACACCTGGTACACCGCCTAGTAAAATTCCACGTCCTTTAATAGGCTTTTCTAAATATTTTGCTCCTTGTTGTATAGACATTCTACCAGCTACTTCAGACATTGGTGTTAACAAAGGCAAACTACCATCTTCATCTTCTACAGTTTCGTAAGCAATACAAGTAGCTTTGCTTTTAAGCATAGCTTTTGTAAGTGGCTCACTTGATGCAAAATGAAAATAAGTAAAAACAATCTGATTTTCTTTAATTAAAGGATACTCTAGAGCTATAGGCTCTTTTACCTTTACAATCATATCACTTTTACTGTATATATCTTCTATAGTTGGTAAAATTGTAGCACCAACTCTTACATAATCTTTATCAAAAAAACCGCTACCTGCACCTGCATTAGATTGTACATACACAGTATGGTTATTTTTAGTTAACGAAAAAACTCCTGCAGGCGTCATTCCAACTCTGCTTTCGTTATTTTTAATCTCTTTAGGGATTCCTATTATCATCAAATTTTATCGAAATAATTATGATGTAAATTTAAAACCTTTTTGTTTTATTTTAAACAAAAAGGTTTTAAATAGTTATTTTTATGATTATGACATAATCTTAACATCAGAATAATAAAATGATAAATTTTACTTATATTTTTTAAATATTATGTGTTTTTTAATAAAAATATGTAATCAAAAGCAATGAATATTATCATTTTTAATTCAAATCTAAACGTATTCCCATAGAAAAGTTTCTAGTTTCGGTATTTTTAAACAACGGATTTAAATCATATTTCACATAAAAACTTGTACTTCTATATCCTATATATGTACTTAATCCGTAGTTGAAAATATTCATGTTAAAATTATCGAATTGCAATTGCTCAACTTCTACATTAGTATCGTCTCTGTATTCTAAATACTGTCTTGTACCTAACTTAAAGCCTACAAACCCTCCAACACCTAAACGTAAACCTCTATTAGTTCTATCTCTTACTCTGCCATCATCGTAAGTTCGATTTTTAGAAAAATCTAATTCTAAATGCATAGGAAAATTCATTTGTACGTGACGCAATCTACTTTCAGATAATTGGTTACTGAAAGTTTCAATTTCTGTGATATCTCCGTTTTTAACGTGAATTTTATTATCTTTTAAACGTAAGTTGTTCCATAGAAAAGAGAAACCGTATTTGAAATATAATTTTGATGGTTGTCTAGACAATCTAGTTTTCCAGGTCCAGCCTAATTCGTAAAAATGAGATTGCCATAATTTATAATCAGAATTATCTAAAGAAGATAAATCATTATCATTTAAAACATTATTTAATCCCATTGCAAAAACAAATTGAGTTGTTGTAGTTCTTTGTTTTTTGTTTTTAGTTTTCCATCTTTCTTTTCTTCTGTTATTGCGTTCTTCTAAATCGCCCTCAGAAATATTAAGTCTAAAAATTTTACTACCAATGGTAAAAATATTGTCTTCGTCTTCGTCTGTAATTGATTCTTCAACATCTTCTGAAGTAGCAATTTTACCATTGGTTTTGTCTTGTACTAAAAGTTGTAATAAACGTTCTTGCTCACCAACCAATTTTTCAATTCGTCTTGCATGATAAGTAGCAACTTCTTTTTTAAGCGTTTCTGCAGTTGTATTTGTAATTTCTCCTTTTTCTAATCTTTTATCAATATCGATAACTTTTGCTTTTAAAGAATCTTTTTGTTGTTTGGTAATTCTTTCTATTCTTTTTGATATTTTACTTACTTCTTTCTCGAAAGTTTTTTCTTGAGATTGGGCAATTGTTGTACATAACAACACTAGTATTAGTAGTATTCTTTTCATTTTTAATGGGTTTTAAAGATTTTATTTGTTTTTTGTTCTGAAATTCTAACTTTAGAGAGAAATCTCAAATTAGTTTTTTATAAGATTTCTCTACTACACAATGTTTAAGTTTGTAATAAAAGATTTTTAATCGTTTCTACTGGCTATTGCAGAGGCAATATCTGTTACTCTTCTTTTTAATGATTTCATAAAGTTATTCTGAAAAGCATCATCATCTATTGTGCGTTCTACTTCTGCTAAAATAGTATTCGGATTTACTTTTAAATTCGATTTTTTGAGCTCATTTTTAATCGTTTTAAGTACATCTTCTCTATTCACATTGTATTTTGCATAATATTCTTTTACTTCTCTTGGGCTGTGTGTAACTGCATATAATAAATCGTCTGCATTTATTTTTATTGTACTATTTGGGTCTTGTTCTAAGATTCCTGTTTTATTTATTGGTGATTTTTCTATTTCAGTAGGAATTATATTCTTATTTTCAACATCAACTTTTGCAATAACTGTTTGTTCTTTTTTAGTATTATTATTTTTTTTATGTCGATATTTTTCTTTCTTAACAATAACCTTTTCGGTATTTTTTTTGTTTTCGATTTCTACCTCTTTTTGCTTTACCAAAGCTTCTTCAACCGGAATTTCGTTAATAAATTTTTCTATTTTTTTATCAATCAAATTCGTATCAATTGGTGATATCACAATTTGATCTTTAGGTATAATTTCTTCTGTATCATTTGTAAACATTTTAATACCTATTGTAACCAATAACAAAATACTTGCTGCTGCACCTATATAAAAAAACCAGCCTATTTTCTTTTGTTTCGGTTGTTCGTCTAACTGTACAGACAAACGTTCCCAAGCAGAAGCTGATGGCTTAAAAGTTCTGTTTTCGAACTTTTGTTTTATGTCTTTATCTATTTTATTTGTCTTCATTAATTACTTTATTCATTTTAATATAATTCTGTTGCAATAATTTACGTGCTTTAAATAACTGCGACTTTGATGTACTTACAGAAATGCCCAATTGCACTGCTATTTCTGAATGTTTGTAACCTTCTATGGCGAATAAATTAAACACCATTTTATAACCTTCTGGTAATTGATCTATCAATTTTTGAATGTCTTCTACAGAAGTATTTTCTAAACTTTCTGTAGCTGCATCATTAAAAACATAATCTTCATCAGATAAATCGATTCTATTTTTTTTTCTGAGATAAGAAATACAAGTATTTACCATAATTCTTCTTATCCAACCTTCAAAACTGCCTTCGTGTTTAAATCTGTGTAAGTTGGTAAAAACCTTTAAAAAGCCTTGTAACATTAAATCTTCTGCGTGATGTAAATCTTTTACATACTGCCTACAAACACCCAACATTTTAGGCGAATGCTGCTCAAACAATTGCTGCTGCGCTTCTCTATTGTTGTTAATCGCCTTTTTTATTAGCGATTTTTCTTGATTATGCAATTTTATAATTTTCAAGCCTCTTCAGTTAGTTTTTATTGCCTTACAAATATAGAGACTACTAAGTTTTAAAAAAGGTTGCTTTGCATATTAAAAAAAATACATTTTATTCTGATATCATTTAAAATAGGCATAAAATTTGATACATTTATAACCTAAGTATTTTACAACTATGAAAAACAAACTTGCTATATTCTTACTCTTAATTCCTTTTTATTTTTTTGCACAAACAAATAATAATGATAATCTTAAAACTATATCTGGTTATATAAAACATAAAGATAAAGCTGTTTCTAATGCAACCGTTTTTGTAGAAAACACAATGCGTTATACTGTTTCTGATACAAATGGGTTTTATAGTATTAAAGCTAAAGTTGGAGAAACCTTAAGCTATAGTTACTCTGGCTTTTTAAAAGTTTACATAATTGTAGAAGATGTTTCAGAAACATTGAATATAGATATGATTGTTGAAAATAAATCATCTAAATTAAAATTTAATTCCAACCCAAAATTGGGTAATGTAAATATTGGAGAAAATGCTCCTGAATTTGCCATTTTTAAAATTGATGGAAAAAAATTAAACAAATATGCTACTTCATTAACCAGAGCTCTTGTAGAAAAGCTCCCAATTTTTTATATAAAATTTAATAAATATGGAGAAGAAACACTTTATTTAAAAGGTAAGGAATTTAATGGTTCTGCTGTTTGGATGATTGATAACTATGAGTTTGATATTCCTTTTCCTATTCTGATATCCGAAGTAAAAGAAATTATTGTGATGAATTCTGAAAAAAATAATCCAATAATTAGAGTTAGTACGAATATAAATTACAAAGAATTAAAGAATATCGATTTTAATAATTACTTTTTTACTGAGGATGATTTTTATAGTTATGATGCAAAAAAAATTAAGAAATTAAAAAACACTTATCCTTTTTTAGATAAATTCAAGAAAATTTCTAAAGAAAAAGAAGCGCTAGAATTATTTAAAAACACTTATAAAATAGATAAAAACAATAAATATTATTTCTCAAGAATTCATAAATACTTTAAAGATAAAAAATTTGATAATACCTTTTTATCAGAAATACTAACAATATATAAAGAGGAAGCTAATGATAATCCTGAAGTTTTAAAGGCGATTGCGTATAAATACCAAGAAATTAATGAAAATGAAAAATCGATTGAAATTTATAAAAAAATTGTAAAATTAAGACCCAACTACCTTCAATCTTTTAGAGATTTAGCAAATGCCTTTTTAGAACAAAAAGAATATAATGAGTTTTGGAGTACTTATTATTACTTCTTAAATAAAGGTTATAAAGTAGAAGAAGATGATGTAAGTGAAATTATTTCATCAGAAATTATATCAGCATATAATTTAGATGTCGAAAACGGTAATAGTCGTAAAAAAATTAAAATTGAAAATCCGAATAAGAATATTTTAAGTGATGTAAGACTTGTTTTTGAATGGAATACCACAGAAGCAGAATTTATTATAGAATTTGTAAATCCTAATTTAGAGACTTATAAAATTGAAAATTCTTTTAAAGAAAATCGAAGTTTAATAAAAGATCAAAAACAAAAGGGATATACTTCTAAAGAAGTTTTTATTGATAAATTAACTCAAGGTTTTTACTTAGTAAACCTAACTTATTTAGGCAATAAGCAAGAAAAACAGACTACTTTTAAAATTACCACTTACTATAATTGGGGCAAAGAAAATCAATCTAAAAAGATTGAAGTATTTGATTTTTCAAATAAAAATGTAAAAACACAATTATTAAGATTGAGTAGAAAATACCTGTAAAGCAATAATTTTATAATTGAAATTTACATCAATTTAAAAAAATAGAGCAACTTTCAATTTTGAATGTTTTTGAGATTTCTTAAAATTGATTTATTTTAATACGCATCAACATCCATAATAAAACGGATTGGTCTAAAATCTTTTACAGCTTCGAACGTATTCTTAATTTTAGCAACTTGATTTTTAGTATTTGCTAAGCTTTGTTTTGGAGGAATTTTAATCACAATATTTTTAATATACTGATTTCTAATTCTAGAAACCGCAGGTGCTGTTGGTCCTAAAACGTGTTCTCCAAAAGAAGCATATAAAGCTTTAAAAAGCCAATTTACTCCACTATCAACTTTATTGTAATCTCTATGTTTTAGGGTAATTTTTATCAACCTATAATAAGGAGGATATTTAAATTGCCAACGTTCTTGCAATTGCTCTTTATACATTTCTGTATAATTTGTAGTAGAAACTTGTTGCAAAATTTGATGATAAGGATTGTAAGTTTGTATAGCAACATTACCTTGTTTTTTGTTTCTACCTGCTCTACCAGAAACTTGCACCATCATTTGATAAGCTCTTTCGTGTGCTCTAAAATCTGGAAAATTAAGCATAGTATCTGCATTTAAAATTCCAACAAGGGTTACATTATCAAAATCTAATCCTTTAGATAACATTTGTGTACCTACTAAAACATCAATTTCTCTTGCTTCGAAAGCCCCAATTATTTTTTGATAACCAAATTTACCACGAGTGGTATCTAAATCCATTCTTCCTATTTTATAATCAGGAAACAATTCTTTTAATTCTAATTCAATTTGCTCTGTACCAAAACCTTTGGTATCTAGAGTATTGCTACCACAAGCAGAACAAGAATTTGGCATTGCTCTTTGGTAACTGCAATAATGGCAACGTAATTCGTGTCTGAATTTATGAAAGGTTAAACTTACATCGCAATTTGGGCATTGAGGAGCCACTCCACAAGTTTTACACTCTACAATTGGCGAATATCCACGTCTGTTCTGGAACAAAATTACTTGTTCTTTTTCATCTAAAGCTTCTTGAATCAATTTTAGCAAACGATCAGAAAAATGACCTTTCATTTCTTTTTTCTTATGCTTCTCTTTTACATCTATCAATTCAATTTTTGGTAATTGCACATTATTAAAACGTCTATTTAATACTACAAAACCATATTTGTTTTGTTGTGCATTAAAGTAACTTTCTAAAGACGGCGTTGCAGAACCCAATAATATTTTTGCTTGATGCATTTTTGACAAAACTATGGCTGCATCTCTAGCATTATATCTTGGTGAAGGCTCAAATTGCTTGTAAGAAGTTTCGTGTTCTTCATCTACAACAATTAAACCTAAGTTAGAAAAAGGTAGAAATATTGATGAACGAGCTCCTAAAATAATTTGCGCTTTTGTTTTATTTTCAAGAACGTTATTCCAAACTTCTACTCTTTCGTTCATTGAGTATTTAGAATGAAAAACAGAAATTTGTTCTCCAAAATAAAATTGTAAACGGGTTATAATCTGAGTAGTTAAAGCGATTTCTGGCAATAAAAACAGCACTTGTTTACCATCATCTAAAACCTCTTGAATTAATTTTGTATAAATCTCAGTTTTACCAGAACTTGTAATTCCATGTAAAAGCGTAACATCTTTTTTAGTAAAAGTTTCTTTAATTTCAGAATAGGCTTTTTCCTGAAACTCATTTAAAGTTTTAAGTGTATTTGTATCGCCTTTAAAATTGATTCTATCTGTTTGTATTTCGTAAAATTCGAAGATATTTTTATCAACCAAAGATTTTAAAACTGCTGATGAAACATTGGCTGTTGTTTCTAAATCTTTAGCTTTAATCGGTTTTTTAGAGGTTGATAATTGAAAAAATGTTAAAACCGCAACTCGTTGTTTCTTGGCTCTAGACAAATCTTCTAGTAACGAATTTAAAGAATCATCAGAAGTATAATCAGAGTGTAAACGAACATACTTTACCAATTTAGGTTTGTATTGTTCGTAAATTTTTTCTTGAATATAAATAGCCGATTTTTTTATCAACTCATTTACAATTGGCATTACTTTTTTCTTACCTAAAATATCTGCAACTTGATGAATGGTAAGTTGAGATTGATGTTGTAAGGCTTCAAAAATTAAAAATTCATCATCTTCTAACTCATTTTCATTAATAAAAGCTTCGTTTTTATAAACAATAGTTTCGCTTTCTAATAAAAAAGCAGAAGGTAAAGAAGCTCTAAAAACATCGCCTAAAGCACATATATAATAATTAGCAATCCATTGCCAGTGTTTTAGTTGATGTTCATTTACCAAAGGTTTATCATCTAAAATTTGATGAATATCTTTAGCTTCATATAATATTGGTGCTTTTTGATGAATATTAAAAACTAAACCTGTAAAAAGCTTTGTTTTACCAAAAGAAACAGCAACTCGCATACCTTTCTTTAAAAAGTTATACTCTTCATCAGTAACAGAATACGTAAAAGTTTTCTGAATTGGAATGGGCAATATGACGTCTATGTAATAAATATTGTAAAAGCTTTAACATTAAAAAAACCAAAATTAAAGAAAAAATAGTACCTTTATGCAAAATAATTTAGCAATTAATCCCCCATAAACATGACTGCTGAAAACTGGAAAAACAAAGGTAAATTTGTTACTATAGAAAATAAAAAAGTATTTGTAATAGATGAAGGTGATAAACCTGGAACTCTTGTAATACTTCATGGCTACCCAACCTCTTCTTACGATTATCATAGAATAATACCAGAACTTACAAAATATTTTAGAGTTGTTGTACACGATCATTTAGGATTTGGTTTTTCTGATAAACCAGATTCTTTAACCTATTCTTTAATAGATCAAGCTGATATTGCCTTGCAACTTTGGCACAAATTAGGTTTAAAAAGTGTTTCTATTTTAGCACATGATTATGGTACATCTATAGCAAAAGAAATCTTAGCTAGAAAAAACAATAATTTAATTCCGATAAGAATTAATAAAATGTATTTGTGCAGTAGTAGCATGAGGCTAGAACATTTACATTTAAGAAACATAGACAAACTACTTAAAGACAGAAAACTAGGTAGATATGTTTCTAGACTTACAAGTTATGGGTATCGTAAAATTAAGAGAAAATTTAAAAAAGATAATATCAATTATCAAATTGAAAAAGATTACGATATTAATGAAATGTGGAATCAATTAAACTCTAATGAAGGGCAAAAAGAAGTTCATTTTTTAAGTAATTTTATAAACGAACGCTACACATATTGGCATAGATGGACCAATGCTTTAAAAGAAGCTAAAATACCTGTAAAAATTTTCTGGGAAAAAACAGATCCTGTAGCTATAAAAGAAATTGCTATAGTTTTAGCAACAGAAGACGTAAGCAAATACTTAGTTTGGATTGAAAATGTAAAACATTATTCAATTATAGAAACGCCAAATAGCTGGATAAAATTAGTTTTTGACTATCAAAATCAAGATAAACCTGTTTTTTAAACTTTATAGATTATTCTAATGACAATAAAAGAATGGGCACAGAAGGGTAATATGATTTCTGTACTAAAAAAGAAAGTATTTGTAATTGACGAAGGTACTAGCGACAAAACATTAGTGCTTTTCCATGGTTATGCAACTTCTTCTTTAGATTTTTATAAAGTTTTGCCAGAGTTAAGCAAACATTACAGAGTAATTATACAAGATTTTATTGGGTTTGGTTTTTCTGATAAACCAACCAATTATTACATAAACGTTCAAGAACAAGCCGATTTTTGTCTAGAACTTTGGCGTATTTTAGAACTGAAAAACATTACCCTTTTAAGTCATAATATTAGTACTCAAATAGCTTTAGAACTTGTAACAAGACAAAGAACAAATTTTGTTAAAATTGATATTCAAAAACTTATCATATTAAATAGTACAATTTCTTTTGATCAGTCTAATTTATCTGATGCAAATGTACATCCGTTAGAACATTTTTCTAAAAAGAGTAAATTAATGCTGAACTCTTTTCAGTTTTATAAAATGAAAATTAAGGACTTTTTCTATGCAGAAAACAAAATAACTGAAGAAGAAATTGAAGCCAAATGGTTGTTAATTCAGCAAAATAACGGACGAGAAATGATTGACTTTTTATCAAGTTTTATCATAGAAAGTAAGTTATTATGGAATAGATGGCACACAACTTTACAACTAAACAACATTCCTGTTAAAATAATTTCTGGTAAAAATGATATTATTTTTAACGAAAATGAAGCAACTCATTTTTCTGAAGAATGTAATAACAGCCACTTACATTTTATTGATAATTGTGGCCACTACCCTATGCTAGAAAAACCAACAGAATTAATTAGTGCAATTTTAGAATCCTAAAAAATAAATTCTTTAAAAGAAAAAAAGCTTAAGTAATGTACTTAAGCTTTTTTTGTTATTTAGATTTACAAAAAATCTTATATTCTTATGGTCTAAAATTAATTTTACGCATACGTAGGCTTTCTGGAGTAACTTCTAAATACTCATCAGCTTTAATATACTCCATACATTCTTCTAAAGAAAAATCAATTTTTGGGGCAATTTTTACACTATCATCTGTACCAGAAGAACGAACGTTTGTTAATTTCTTTCCTTTGATTAAGTTTACACCCATATCATCAGACTTTGAGTTTTCACCAACAACTTGACCAATATATATATCTTGATTAGGATCTATAAAGAAACGACCTCTATCTTGTAATCTATCAATAGCATAAGCTGTTGCTTTACCTGCTGCAGAAGAAACAATTGCACCTTTAATATCCTCAGAAAACTCTCCTTTAAAAGGTCCATATTCAGAAAAACGGTGGTTAATAATTGCTTGACCAGCTGTTGCAGTTAAAATTTTATTACGTAAACCGATTAAACCTCTAGAAGGAATTGTAAACTCTAAGTGTTGTAAATCTCCTTTTGGCTCCATAATTAATAAATCTCCTTTTCTAAGAGATACTAAGTTAATGGCTTTAGAAGCAACATCTTCTGGAACATCGATAGATAAAGTTTCGTAAGGCTCACATTTTACTCCGTCAATTTCTTTTAAAATAACTTGTGGTCTACCTACTTGTAACTCATATCCTTCTCTACGCATAGTTTCGATTAATACTGATAAGTGTAAAACTCCACGTCCGAAAACGTTAAATTTATCTTCAGAATCTGTAGTATCTACTCTTAATGCAAGGTTTTTTTCCATTTCTTTGAACAATCTGTCACGTAAATGACGAGATGTTACAAACTTACCTTCTTTACCAAAAAATGGTGAGTTGTTAATTGTAAACAACATACTCATTGTTGGCTTATCAATTTCAGTTCTTGGCAATGCTTCTGGGTTTTCTAAATCTGCAATTGTATCACCAATTTCAAAATCTTCTACACCTGTAATTGCACAAATATCTCCACAAGGAACTTTATCTACTTGTACTTTACCCATTCCTTCAAAAACGTGTAATTCTTTAATTCTAACTTTTTTAGTAGAACCATCAGCTTTACATAACATATAGTCTTTACCAGCTACTAAGTCTCCTCTAAAAATACGACCGATTGCAATTCTACCTGTAAAAGCAGAAAAATCTAAAGAAGTAATTTGCATTTGAGGTGTACCCTCATTGTATTTTGTTTCTGGAATCGATTCTAAAACTGCATCTAATAAAGGTACAATATCAGTAGTTTCGTTTTTCCAGTCTGTAGACATCCAGTTGTTCTTTGCAGAACCATAGATTGTTGTAAAGTCTAATTGCTCTTCTGTAGCTTCTAAAGCAAACATTAAATCAAAAACTTTTTCGTGAACTAAATCTGGAGTACAGTTTTCTTTATCAACTTTATTTACAACCACAATTGGTGTTAATCCTAATTCTAAGGCTTTACCTAATACAAAACGAGTTTGTGGCATTGGCCCTTCGAAAGCATCAACTAATAATAAAACACCATCAGCCATTTTTAATACACGTTCTACTTCACCTCCAAAATCGGCGTGACCAGGTGTATCAATTACGTTAATTTTAGTGTTTTTGTAGTTTACAGAAACGTTTTTAGAAAGAATAGTAATTCCTCTTTCTCTTTCTAAATCGTTATTATCTAACAATAAATCTGTACGCTCTTTTCTGTCGTCTAAGATTTTTGCTTGATCTATAATTTTATCTACTAACGTTGTTTTTCCGTGATCAACGTGTGCAATGATTGCGATGTTTCTGATGGATTGCATTTATGAATTCTTAAATTTCGTGCAAAAGTAGTTGATTAAATGTAATTTATTGCAATTCTACATATTAATTTTAGATTGTTATTTTTTTAAACACCATAAATAGTAGCAAATACTAACGCTAAAAGTTAAAAACAACCGTTTTTTAAATTTATTAAAATTATATTTTTATTATTTTCCTTCAAGATATCAATTGCTTTTTTACTTCTGAGACCAGAAGCACAATACACAACAATTGGTTTTTGAATATCAACCTCATCAAATCTATCATCTAATTCGCTTAACGGTATGTTTTGCCCGCCAATATTAAAATCTTCGTGTTCATATTCTTCACGCACATCTAACAAATTATATAACTCTATATTTTTTTCAACCTCATCTATAGTAATTTCGTTTTTTACTGATTTAATTCCGCAGAAAAAATCATAATCTTCTTCTAATTTAGTAATGCTTTCTTTTTCTGATTTCTCAAATTTTAATGTTAGCTGACGCATTGTTAACGTATCATAAATAAGCACCTTGTTTGTTAACACCTCTCCTATTTCACATATCATTTTAATGACTTCATTGGCTTGAAAACTTCCAATAATTCCGGGTAAAACACCTAAAACACCAATTTCAGAACAATTTGGTGATTCATTTGGTTTTGGCGGGGTTGGATACAAACATCTATAACTTCCACTTCCATTAAAATTAAACACACTCACTTGACCTTCAAACTTAAAAATAGCTCCGTAAACTAGAGGTTTTTTGGTAATAATTGATGCATCATTGGTTAAATAACGAGTAGAAAAATTATCACTACCATCTACGATAATATCATATTTTTCAAATAAAGAAACCGCATTTTCTCGTGTTAATTGCTCTTGATACACATCAAATTTTACAAAAGGATTTAATTTTGATAATCGTTTTGAAGCTGTTAATGCTTTAGAAACTCCAATATCATCAATCGTATATAAAATTTGACGTTGCAAATTACTTTGATCCACAACATCATCATCTATAATTCCGATTGTTCCTACTCCAGCAGCAGTTAAATATTGTAAAACTGGGCAACCTAAACCTCCAGCACCAATCACTAAAACTTTTGCTTGTTTCAATTTTAATTGTCCTTTTTCTCCTATTTTATCTAAAATAAGGTGACGATTGTACTGTTTTTTTTCTTCGGATGTTAACATTTTTATTTAGCTATAACTTTTCTCCTTTAATTAAAATAGAAGATTGAATTGATTTTTCTTTTAAATGCAAAAATTGTTTTCTTTCTTCATCTTTTTTGAAATTTTCAAAATCTGCTTCACTATCAAATTCTACCAAATGAATTTCATAAGGTTGCTTAATATTTGCTTCAATGATAGTTTTTGAATTTGGTCTAATGCGCAAAGTTAATCTGCCATTATACTTAAGAATAATAGGTATAGCAACAGCTTCAAATTCATTAAAGATAGCTTCTTCACCCTCATTTATATAAATTAACTGCGTGATATAAATCATAATAATTATTTTAAAATCTTAATTACTAAA
Source organism: Polaribacter reichenbachii (assembly GCF_001975665.1). Taxonomy (NCBI): domain Bacteria; kingdom Pseudomonadati; phylum Bacteroidota; class Flavobacteriia; order Flavobacteriales; family Flavobacteriaceae; genus Polaribacter; species Polaribacter reichenbachii. The sequence goes on from NZ_CP019419.1 coordinate 3,627,286, forward strand.
GTGCTCCCAATCTTTCCACACAACTTCTAAACCTCTAGTTTTTAACATTTCTACTACTTTTTCTGTACTTCGTTCATCAGAAATTTCAAATTGTTCTAAAGATTGTGGTTCAACTGAATAACCTCCAGGATTTGTTTTAGATTCTGCACTGATTGATGTAATGCCCAAATTAACAATATTATTTCTAAAAATTTCACTTTCTCTGGTAGACATTGATAATTCTACATCTTCATCCAGCAAACGAAAAGCACAAATTAGCTGAACCAAATCTGCATCTGTCATTTCTACTTTTGGATCTAATCCACCAGAATGTGGACGTAACCTCGGAAAAGAAATAGAATACTTTGTTTTCCAATATGTTTTTTGCAAATATTTTAAATGTAAAGCTGTAAAAAAACTATCAGCTCTCCAATCTTCCAATCCGAATAAAGCGCCTAAACCAATTTTATGTACTCCTGCTTTTCCTAATCTATCTGGAGTGTCTAAACGATAATCAAAATTCGATTTTTTCCCTTTAGGATGATGTTTTTTATATTCATCTCTATGATACGTTTCTTGATATACCAAAACCGCATACAAACCATTTTCTACTAACAATTCATATTCATTTTGATCTAAAGGTTGCACTTCTATGGTAATATTAGCAAAATGAGAACGGATTAATCGAATCGCATTATTGATATAATCTACACCCACTTTTTGATTCGCTTCTCCTGTTACCAATAAAATATGATCGTAACCTTTGTTCTTTAAAAATGCGACTTCCTCTAAAATTTCTGTATCTGTTAACGTTCTTCTCGGAATTTTATTCGTCAAACTAAAACCACAATAAGTACAAATGTTTTGGCATTCGTTACTCAAATACATAGGTGCATACATTTGCATCGTATTTCCGAATCTTTTTTTAGTTAAAACCTGACTTTTATATGCCATTTCTTCTAAAAAAGGTTTGGCTGCAGGAGAAATTAAAGCTTTAAAATCTTCTAAATCCAACTTATCTTTTACTAAAGCTTGTTTTACTTCAACTGCTGTTTTATTAAAAATACTTTGTAAAGTAAAATCCCAATTATAAGTATCAAAAAGTGCTTTAAAATGACTCATACTTTAACTTAAAAAACTCGTTAACGGACTACTAGCTTCTGCTTGTTCTTTAATTGGCGCTAATTTTGCTTCGAAAGCCATTCTACCAGCTTCAACAGCCATTTTAAAAGCTTTTGCCATCGCAATCGGATTTTGAGAAACCGCAATTGCCGTATTTACCAACACTGCATCTGCACCAATTTCCATAGCGTGAGCTGCGTGAGAAGGAGCACCAATACCTGCATCTACAATAACTGGCACATTAGATTGTTCTATAATAATGTCTAAAAAATCAAGCGTTTTTAATCCTTTATTGCTTCCTATTGGTGCTCCCAAAGGCATTACACATTGTACACCAACTTCTTCTAATCGTTTACACAAAACAGGATCTGCGTGAATATATGGCATTACCACAAAACCCAACTTTACCAATTCTTCTGCTGCTTTTAAAGTCTCTATAGGATCTGGCAATAAATATCTTGGATCTGGATGAATCTCTAATTTCACCCAATTGGTTTCTAAAGCTTCTCTAGACAATTCTGCTGCAAAAACAGCTTCTTTTGCGGTTCTAACTCCTGATGTATTTGGCAATAAATTGATATGAGATTGATTCAAATGCGATAGAATATCGTCTTCTTTGTCTTTTACGTCTACTCTTTTTAAAGCTACTGTTATCAATTCACTTTTGGATGCTAATAAAGATGTTCTCATCAATTCAGAAGAACTAAATTTTCCTGTTCCTGTAAATAAACGTGAGCTAAATTCTTTATCTGCTATTTTTAATTTTTGATTCATTATAAATATATTAGATTGTCTGGTCGAGCGCAGTCGAGACCTTTTAATAATTTAGTTAAATTAAGAACCTCTCGACTGCACTCGAGAAGACATTGATTTCTCAATTTAATATTTCTTGAAATTTGGAAACATTAGTAACGTCTTTCGTGATTTCTCCAGAAACTGCAATTCCGTAAATACCAATATTTATAATTGCTGTAACATCTTCTAATCTAATTCCGCCAATAGCAATAATTGGTGTTTTAGTTTGTAATTCATTTATTATTTTCTGATAACCAGCAACTCCTAAAATGGGACTTAAATTTTCTTTTGTTTTGGTAAATTGATAAGGTCCTAAACCAATGTAATCTACTTTTTTATTAAGCAAAACAGTACAGTCTTTTACTGTATTTGCGGTTCCTCCAATTATAAAAGAATTTCCTAAAAAATCACGCGCTATTAACGGACATTCATCTTTTTTGCCCAAATGAACTCCGTCTGCATTTACTGCTTTTGCTATTTTATAATAATCATTTATGATTAATTTTGTTTGATACTTTGATGTTATTGCTCTTGCTTTTTTGGCAGTTTCTAAAACAACATCAACATCCATATTTTTTAATCGTAATTGCACCCAATTGGCACCAGCAATACACGCTTTTTCTAAATTTAATAAATGCTCTTCTGGAGTTTTTCCTTGAGTGATATAGTGTAATTTACTAATCATTAATTTTGATAATTATGTGTTCCTAATAAGGTTTTGTTAGAACTTAAGAATTGTTCTGTATATAATTTTGCGTTTTTACAAGCGTCTTCTAAAGGAATATCTTTTGATAAATTTGCAGCTAAAGCTGATGATAAAACACAACCACTTCCGTGTTTTTCGAAAATTGGTTTTTTGGTTATTGGTGGAATATTCAGTTTTACGATTTTACTATAATACACTTCATCCCAACCAATTTTATCTTTTCTATGACCTCCTTTTAGATAAATATTTGTTTTTTTTAATATAAATTCAATAGTTTCTTCTATAGATTTATCAGGAAATAAATCTTTGATTTCGTTGTAATTTGGTGTGATAAAATGACAGTTTTGTAATACTTTTTCAAAAATTACTAAATCTTGTTTTCTATGAAAATCAAATCCTGCACTTGCTTTTAAAATGGGATCTAACACTATTTTTAGTTCTGAATTATAACTTTTTAACAGCAATACAACTTCTAACAAAACTTCCCAAGATTGAATGATTCCTATTTTTACAACCGAAATCGAAAATCGTTCTAAAAGCAATTCAATTTGATTTAAAATAACTTGTTTCTCTATCCAAATACAGTTTTTAAATTCAATATCATTTTGCACTGTAACTGCTGTACAAACCGATAATCCATATATATTATGTGCTTCAAATGTTTTAATATCTGATGTAATTCCTGCTCCACTTGACGGATCTAAACCTGCAATGGTTAATATGTATTTTTTTTGATTCAAATTTTTAAATATACTTTTAGATGGAATTAAATTATTCTCGATACTTTTTTATTTCGTTATCACTTCATAAAAACACTCGAACTGACAATCGTTATTCGTTTTTGGGTTTCTTTCTTTTGTTTTTAATTGAAAGTTTTTAAAATACAGAGTTCTCGACTGCGCTCGAACTGACAAACGAAAACATTAACTATCTGTAAACATCTCATAAAAATGTTTTATGCTTTTAAAACTCTCTACAGGATTTTCTACATTCCAAACGCCACCTAAAACGCCAATTCCTTTAAAACCTAGTTTTATGGTTTCTTCGATGGTTTCTGAATTAATTCCTCCCATACCAACAATTATTTTATTGATATGATTTACATTAAAACCTCTACCTTCATATCCTTTTTTAGAAATAGAAGAAAAAACAGGGCTTAATAAATGATAATCGAATGTTAAATTACAAGCCGCTAATTCTTCTGGTTCGTGAAAAGAACTGCTCATTGTTTTACCATTCATTTTTAAGCCATTAAAATATCCAATTCCTTTTTCTAAAGAATCTATTCTTTTTTGTTCCTGAAAATGAATGCCTTTTAAATTGAAATCATTGATTAATTCGTGATAAAAATGTACTACAATTCTATTGTGATATTGTTTGTCTATTTGATTTAAATACGCAACGTGTTCATCGTAATTTTTATCTGGTTTTCTAAAATGATAAAATTGTAAACCTTCTTTAAATAATTGATGTAATATTTCAATTTCATTTGGAGTGTCTTTTTCTGGAGCGATTAGAATTATCATAATTTTAGTAGCTTTTTGATATTAAAAGATTGAAATTATCTTGTCTTACTGTTTTTTTTATGACGTTACTTGGTTTTTGAGTTAGGGATTGAAGTGGCATCCTTTTGCTGTCAGTTCGAGTGAATTTATGTAGTGAAACGGAATAAATTTGTATCGAGAACCAGCAAAAGATATAACGTAAAGCCCGACCACGCTTTTTTTTCTAAAGCGTGGGAACTTCCTAATTATTTTACAAATACACTTCTGATCCTTTTTCTTTAAATTCTTTCGATTTCTCTTCGAAACCTTTTGCAATCACTTCATTATCTACAATATCATTTTCTGCAGCAAAATCACGAACCTCTTGTGATATTTTCATTGAACAAAATTTTGGCCCGCACATAGAACAGAAATGCGCAATTTTTGCTCCTGCAGCTGGTAACGTTTCATCGTGATATTCTCTAGCTCGTTCTGGATCGAGTCCTAAATTAAATTGATCTTCCCAACGAAATTCAAAACGCGCCATACTTAATGCATTGTCTCTGTGCTGAGCTCCTGGATGACCTTTTGCCAAATCTGCAGCGTGCGCTGCCAATTTATAAGTAACAACTCCTACTCTTACATCTTCTTTATTGGGCAAACCTAAATGTTCTTTTGGTGTTACATAACACAACATTGCACAACCAAACCAACCAATCATTGCAGCTCCAATACCAGATGTTATATGATCGTAACCAGGAGCAATATCAGTGGTTAAAGGGCCTAAAGTATAAAAAGGAGCTTCGTCGCAAACCTCGATTTGCTTTTCCATATTTTCTTTAATCATATGCATTGGCACGTGACCTGGCCCTTCTATAAAACATTGTACTTCGTGTTTACGAGCAATCTGAGTTAACTCGCCCAACGTTTCTAATTCAGCAAACTGAGCTTCGTCATTGGCATCTGCCACAGAACCTGGACGTAAACCATCACCTAAAGAAAAAGCAACATCATATTGTTTTAAAATCTCGCAAATTTCTTCGAAATGCGTGTATAAAAAACTTTCTTTATGATGTGCCAAACACCATTTTGCCATAATAGAGCCTCCTCTAGAAACAATTCCTGTAACTCGTTTTGCAGTCATTGGCACATAACGCAACAAAACACCTGCGTGAATGGTAAAATAATCAACTCCTTGTTCTGCTTGCTCAATTAAAGTGTCTTTAAAAATTTCCCAAGTTAAATCTTCTGCAACTCCGTTTACTTTTTCTAAAGCTTGGTAAATTGGCACTGTACCCACAGGAACTGGTGAATTACGTACAATCCACTCACGAGTTTCGTGAATATTTTGTCCTGTTGATAAATCCATAATATTATCTGCTCCCCATCTACAAGCCCAAACTGCTTTTTCTACTTCTTCTTCTATGGATGAAGTTGTGGCAGAATTACCAATATTTGCATTTATTTTTACCAAGAAATTTCTACCTAAAATCATCGGTTCTGCTTCTGGATGATTGATGTTTGATGGAATTACAGCACGACCTCTGGCTACTTCGCTTCTTACAAATTCTGGTGTAATTTTCTCAGGAATTGATGCGCCAAAATGTTCGCCTTTGTGTTGTTTTCTAATTTCGGTCATTTCATCAATTCGTTGATTTTCACGAATTGCGATGTATTCCATTTCAGGAGTAATGATTCCTTTTTTAGCATAATGTAATTGCGTTACATTCTGACCTTTTTTGGCACGCATTGGCTTTTTTAAATGTCCAAAACGCATATGATCTAAACTTGTATCGTTTAAACGCTCATTACAATATTTAGATGAAAATCCGTCTAATTGCTCTACATCATTTCTATCTAGAATCCATTGTTCTCTAATTCTTTCTATTCCATTATGAACGTTGATTTCTTTATTAGGATCTGTGTAAGGCCCAGAAGTATCATAAACAGTTACAGGTTCGTTTGGTGTTTTCTTTTTGGTCATCGAATCTGTGGTATCACTCAAAGAAATTTCACGCATTGCCACTTTTATTTGTGGATGCAATTTTCCTTGTACATAGATTTTTTTCGAATTCGGAAATGGATTTCTTGTTACTTGTCCTTTTTTTGGAGCGGTGTCTTTATTCTTCATATTATATTTTAAAAGGTGTTGTTTTGTTTACTATTTAAACTATTGTGCATTATTTTAATCTTATTCAGCTCTTGTGAATTTTGCGGTTTCAAAAAGCTCTCGATACAATTTTTCGTACCTTAAAATCACTCGAACTGACATTTTCGAATATTTAATTACTTGTAGATTTATCCACCTTGGGTAGATTTAATAATTAAAACAACATCTTCTTCTTGAAGAATTTTAGAAGACCAATCTATTCTTTTAACAACACTGTTATTTATAGCAATAGCAATGCCATTGGTGGTAATTTTTAAATCATCAACCAGTTTTTGTAATGTTGTTTTGTTGGAAATTTCTTGTCTTTTGTTGTTTACTTTTATATACATCGTACTTGATTTTAAAGTAAACTTTAGAAGAAAAATAAATACATAATTGTACCACAAAATGTACAAGCACGCATTTAAGAATGACTTTTTCCTACGTTGGTATTAACCAAATCAGGTTCTAAGGATATTTCTCAAACTAGTTACCTAGCTACTCCTAAAGTTTAATAATTCAAATATATTATATTATTATGATATATTTTATAAAGTCGATTTTTTATTTTTATCACCAGGTAAATCATCTTGAAATGCTGATGGTAAAATATCTGGTATTAATTTGATTAAAAGCGGTAATAATAAAGCGCCACCAGGCAGTAAGAAAACAGCTAAAGCAGGAATTGCTTTACAAATATCTAACAACTGAATTTTAATTTTTTCTTTTTCTTCTTCTGTTAAATTTGAGTGTGTAGATTTTCTTATTAATTGCATTGCTTCTTTGCTCTGCAATAATTCTCGATGCAAACGTAATTTATTTCTTTTCAGTAAAAACTTTATTTCATCTATGGTTTGCATTATTATTTTTAAATTAAATATCTAATTATGGTATAATTAGAAAAGATAACAAACTTTGTATTGCAAAAATATTTTTTGTAATCTTTTAATTAAGAGTTTTATTTTAATAAATTTTGCCAATTATTCTGTTGAATTTTATACTTTAAAAAAGTAGGAAACATAAATTCTTCTTTATAAAATTAATCAAATAGAATATAGCAAAGATATAATTAGACAATAAATAATGAATAATAAATTTTACTATTTAGCATCTAGATTATAAAAGCATTCCATTCATATTTATAACAAGTTTTTATTTAAAATAATAAACAAACACTTTATTACTTTTTTTTGTATTTCTCACAGGTTAGCACAGGTAAGTTAAGTTCTTAAATATTGTTAATTTTAGAGTATAAATAAAATTTTATGAATAACTTATTTAAGTTGCTATTAAACATATCTATATGTTTAAGTTATTTCTTAACAAATGCACAATCTGTTGGAGAAGTTACTAAGGTAGGTGATACTTGGACAACTACAGTAGATGGTATTACGAAATATACAGGAATAAATATGATAGATGCTGTTAACGGTGCTTGTTTAAATATGGGTGCTGGAACCATTAATGTTAGAAGTTCTGGAGATTCCGGACCTGGAAATAGCGCTATTAAAGGATGTTTAATACAAAGTAACCAAACAATTGATTTTCATGGAAATACAATGAACTGTACAGGTGAACCATTATTAGTTGTACCCGTAAAAGCTAGTGATAAAACTAATATAACTGTAAAAAACCTAAACGTTACAGGTACACCACGTTATGTAATTTGGTATACTAACGAGTGCAAAAATATGACATTAACCAATATTACAAGTAACACCACTAGAGGTAATGGTATTCGAATAGCAGGCACAAAGATTAAAGGCAATCCAAGTATACTAAAATATGCTAGTAATTTAACAATTAATGGTAATATTAATATAAAATCTAAAGGGCATTCAATTGAAACTTTATTGGTTAAAAATGTAGAAATTGATACTGTTTATGTATCTGCTGAAGTTGGGTGTGGTGTTCTTTTAAATACATCTGAAAACTGTAATATTAATGCTATTTATGCAACAGATTGCGATTATGGAAGTAGTTATGCTGGTTTTAGACAAGCTAATGACAATGGTACAACCCATTTAAAATATCTAAACGCCAAACACTGTGGTAGAGGAATGTATACACTAACAGGAAGTGAAAATGTTACCGTAGATGAAGTCGATATTGATGACTGTTCAGAATCTGGTATAAGTACCGCTACAACAGCTAAAGGTGTTCGTGTTTTAAGTGGTACCGTAACTAATTCTAATAAAAATATAGATATCTGGAATGGCGCTTCTGATATTTGTTTAAATGTAAATAATGAAAGTTTTGGTGATGCTTGTGATCCTGTATATTATGAATTAGTAAACAAAAATAGTGGAATGAGTATAGCTGTTGATGGAGCTAGTGATTTAAATGATACCAATATCATACAAAAAACTTCTAATAATACAAACATTTCACAACAATTTGAAGTTTCAAACATAAACGGATATTACTTTATAGTAAACAAAGGATCTGGTAAAGCTTTAAGAGCTTCTGGAGACAATGTTATACAATTTACTTTTGATGCAACATATTGGTCAGAAATGTTTTCAAGAATTGATGCTGTAGATGGACATTATCTTTTTAAAAACAGAAATACCAGCAAGTGTATGAGTGTAGAAAATAATTCTTCTTTGGATGGCGCAAGTATTGTTCTACAAAATTGTGATGAAAACGATTCAAGTCAACAATTTGCTTTAAATAAATTAAATATAACCTTAAGTAGTGAGTCTATTTCTTTTAAAAATAAGAACTATAATATATATCCTACAATAACTAGTAATAATATAAATATTGATTTTTCAGATACATTAATAAGTAAAACCAAGCTCACAGTTTCGAATATTAATGGCAAAAAAGTATTTTCTAAAACTTTAACAGATAAAAAGAATGAATTAGACTTTTCTAATTTTAGTTCTGGAATATATTTTTTAAAATTAGTGAACAGTAAATTAGATGAAACTGTAAAAATAATCAAGCAATAAACCTTACTTTCTAATCTAAATCCTAGGATTTTATTAATTTAATGTACCTTTTTTGAAGAGAAACATACCAAAATTTTAAATAAATTATCTACTATTTTAGCTATTACTATTTTTAAATTTAGTAAGATACATAAATAAGAATTTATATTTTCCTACGTTTACGTTCTATTTTTAACAGATTTAATTCTCTACTTGTTTGCCCAGCAACAGAAGTATTTTCTTCTGCTCTTCTAATTAAATAAGGCATTACATCTCTAACAGGTCCAAAAGGTAAATATTTTGCAACATTATAACCTTGATTTGCTAAATTATAACTGATATGATCGCTCATACCAAACAGCTGCCCAAACCATAGACGATTATCATCTGGTTTTATATCATATTTTTTTGCCAATTCCATTAATAAATAAGAACTCTCTTCATTATGTGTACCTGCAAATAATGCCATTTTAGGATGTTCCATCATATATCGAATAGCCGCATCATAATTGATGTCAGTCGCATTTTTATCTTTACAAATTGGTGAAGGATAGCCTTTTTCTTCAGCTCTTTCACGCTCTTTTTCCATATAAGCACCTCTAACTACCTTAATACCAATATAAAAATCTTTTTCTTTTGCTTTTTGATGTAAAGCCTCTAAATATTCCATTCTATCGTGTCTGTACATCTGTAGCGTATTAAAGACTATGGCTTTTTCTTTATTATACGTTTCCATTAAACCTTCAATTAAATCGTCTGCAGCTTTTTGCATCCAACTTTCTTCGGCATCAATTAACAACGGAACATCTTTTTGTACAGCAACTTTACAAACTTTATGAAAACGATCTTCTATTCTGTTCCATTCTTCTTTTTCTTCGGATGTTAAATCTATACCTTCAGATATTTTTTGATATAAGCCAAATCTACCAAAACCAGAAGGCTTAAAAACGGCATAAGGAATCGATTTCTTTTCTTCACAGAAATTAATGATTCTTAGTATTTTTTGCAAAGCACCATCAAAACTAACCTCTTCATCTTTACCTTCTACAGAATAATCTAACACACTGTGCACGTTTCCATTATCATACATATTATCAATAATTGGCAAACAATCATCTTCTGTAACTCCACCACAAAAATGATCGAATACCGTAGAACGAATTAAACCTTCTATAGGTAAATGAGCTTTTAATGCAAAATTTGTGACTGCACTCCCAATTCTAACCATTGGCTGACTTTGTATCATTTTGAACAAAAAATAGGCACGTTCTAATTGGGAATCAGATTTTAAAGCGAAAGCAACTTCTGTGTTGTCAAAAAGTTTCATAATTTGAATTTTACTGAAAACAAAGATAGTTGAAGAGTGCAAATAATTCAATTATTTATTTTTAATTTGCATACTTAATAAATACACCAATGCAAACGATACAAGCAGTTTCTTATCCTGTTCATTTTCAGGAAGAAAGCTATAAAGCACTTTCTAATTTAATCGAAGAAAATAATTATTCTACAATCTTTATTTTGGTTGATGAAAATACTCTTGAGCATTGTTATCCGAAGTTTATACCGAATTTATCTACAGATAAAAAGATTGAATTGATAGAAATTGAGTCTGGAGAAATCAATAAAAATCTTGAAACTTGTATTGGAGTTTGGAATGCAATTACAGAATTAGGTGGAGATAGAAAAAGTTTACTAATTACTTTAGGTGGTGGTGTTATTACAGATTTAGGTGGTTTTGTAGCTTCGTGTTTTAAACGTGGAATCGATTTTGTAAACATACCAACAACCTTATTATCTATGGTTGATGCTTCTGTGGGTGGTAAAACAGGTGTAGATTTAGGTGTTTTAAAAAATCAAATAGGATTATTTGCAAACCCAGAAATGGTTATTGTTGATAATGCGTATTTAGAAACTGTAGCGCCTAGAGAAATTAAATCTGGAACCGCAGAAATTATTAAATATGGTGTAACTTACGACATCAATTTATTTAATGAAATAAAAGATAACAAAGACTTAAATATTAGCGATTTAATTTTTAGATCTGTAGAAATTAAAAACGAAGTAGTTTTACAAGATCCTAGAGAGAAAAATTTACGTAAAATTTTAAATTTTGGACATACATTAGGCCACGCCATAGAATCTTTTTACTTAGAATCTGAAGACAAAGAAAACTTAACGCATGGAGAAGCCATTGCAATTGGAATGGTTTGCGAATGTTATATGTCTGCTAAATTATTAGGTTTTCCTGAAGAAAAAGTTACTGATGTTAAAGACGTTGTAGTATCTATTTATGATAAAACCACTTTACTAAAAGAAGATTTTTCATCAATCTTAGATTTACTAAAACACGATAAGAAAAACGTTAACGGACAAGTAAATTTTGTTTTATTAAACGATTTTGAAGATTTTAAAATTGACTGTAAAGTTCCTGAAGCCTTAATTATTGAAAGTATGGAGTTTTATAATCAATAAAAACTAGATTAAAGAACATATAAAAAAGACCTTTCTATTTTACTATAGAAAGGTCTTTTTACTTTTTTAAATTATTATTTTAAAACTCTCGTTTTCCAAACTCGCTATCAATAAATTTCGATTTATTTTTAGCTGCATTAAAACTATAAGACAAGTTTAAAGTAACCATATCTACTTCATATACATAATTTGTAGTTGTATAAAATTGATTGGCTCTAGAGGTTGTAATTCGTTGTTCGTTTGTATTTAGCAAACCCATATCTATATTTTGCCATTGAAGTGTAGTTGTTAATCTATCGTCCATAAACTTTTTACGGAAAGTTAAATTTGGCGAGTAAAAACGAGAATCTTCACCCATTGCTGTATTTCTATCGGATAAATAATTAAAGGTGAATTGCAAAGATGCATTATCCCCAAAATTGTAAGTTGAATTTAAATTGATAGCATAAATTGTTGATTTAGAATCGATATCATAACTTCTTTCAACTCCATCTCTGTGTTTAAAATTTAAAACACCATCAATAGCATAATTATACACATTTACACCAATAAAATTAGACCAACTCTCAGTTGGTTTTAAAGTTGCACCAACCTCTAAACCTAAAGAATTACTTTTACCAACATTAGAATATACTCTGTTTATAATACTATCTAAAACTTGTCCATTTGCTTGATAAGCCAACGTATTTACACGATTTATAACATTGGTTACATTTCTAAAATAGGCAGTTGCATACACTGAATTTCCTCCTTTTAATTTTTTAGTGATTCCTAATTCTACTAAATCTATAAATTCTGGTAATAAAGTATTATCACCTTGTTCAAAAACCTCAGAATGCTCGCGTTCTGCAAAACTATTCATTTTAAAAGTAGTTGTTCTTTCTACTCTTTTGCTATAAGCGGTTTTAATATTGGTTTTATCATTAATTTTATATTGTAAAGAAGCAGAAGGAAATAATTTTACAAAATCATAATTATATACATTTTCTGTAGATTCACTCTGTAAAGCTTCTTTATACTCTCTATCCATAGATTCTACACGAACACCTGCTGCATAATTCCATTTACTTTTATCACCAGAAACCTGAGCATAACCAGAATGGATTTTTCTTTTTAAGCTAACATCACTAGAAAATTCAGGTACTAAAACTCCATCTCTTTCATACACAAATTTACCTGTATGATCTAAATCTCTATATTGATAACCGGTTTCTAAAGTACCAAAAGCAAAAGGTTTCCATTTGTAATCTAAATTAAAACGAGCACCATATAAAGGATTATCATTGGTATTGTATTCTCTTTGATAAACAATATTATTATCAGGATGACCTAAATTATCATTCTCAGTCGGACCTCCTAAAAAAGTGTATTCATATAAAAATGATGTAGAAAGTTTAGAATCATTATCAAACTGATGCGAATAATCGAAACTTCCTAAAGCAAAATCTCCTTTTCTTATTCTTAAATTATGATTGTAATAGGCAAAAGTATAATCTCTTGTAGATCCGCCAATTGGCGATATTGAATGATTATCGTAATACACAATATCTGCCAAACGCTCTTTAGTTCGTTTGCCTGCAAAAAATCCTAAAGAAAAAGCATCAGATTTATTTGGTGTATAATCTACATTAAAACGACCATTGTACGTTACTTCATCAAAACTACGCTCACCATCCGAAGGCAAAAAAGTAGTTTTATTTTGGGCAGCATTTACAATAAACATATCTCCTTCTCTTCTTCCAGCTTTATCATTTCTTTGATAACTAGCACCAACAGAAACATTCCATTTGTCTGTTCTGTTATTTACAGTTACATCAATTCCGTATCTTTTTGCTGCCACTTTTGTATCGTAATCTTCTATAGAAGGCAAACCGCCTTTTACATTTACTTGTGCAAAAGTTCCGTTAATTGCACCTTTTTTAGTGATAATATTTAAAATTCCACCTTTACCTTCTGGATCGTATTTTGCAGAAGGAGCAGTAATTAATTCTACTGCTTCTAATGCATTTGCTGGCAATTGTGCTAAAATAGCACTGGCATCACCTTGGGTTGGCTTCCCATTAATTAAAACTGTAAAACCTTTACTACCTCTTACACTAATATCACCTAAACCATCAATAGTAACAGAAGGTAAGTTTTTAACCACATCTACAGCATTACCACCAACCGTATTTTGAAACTTTTTAGTATCAAAAACCTGTCTATCAATCTTATGTAAAACTGTTTGTTTTTCTGAGTTGATAACTACTTCATTTAATTGGTTACTAGTACCTAAAATCAATTTTATAACTCCTAAATCTTTCTTTTCTCCTTTTTTATTGATGTTGATTGATGCTATTGTTTTTAATTGATAACCAATAAATGAAGCTTCTATATAATAATTACCTGGTTTTATATTATCAATAGAAAAAATACCATCAAAATTGGTTACAACACCATTTACTAATGTTTTTGTAGCTGAATTATACAGCGTAACTGTAGCGTATTCTAGTGGATAATTTTCATCATTTTCAATAACTTTACCAGTTATTTGTGCAGTTGCAATCTGACTCAGCAATAAAGCCAAAATTAAAAACATACATTTTGTTAATTTCATTGTTTTACTTTTTAGTTAATTCTATTTGGTTTGACTATGTGTGTAATTTTGGACAAAATATTAGCACAAATTTTATTGGATAGATTTATTACTTATCCTTTGAAATTTGAGTTCTAAAATTAATCCTTAACAATATTAAACAAATGTAATTTTGAAACTAGTAGTAAAATGGTCTATTTGAAAAACAAATGTTCTAAGTAGTAATATTTTTTAATATAAATGACTTTAGAGTTTCATTGTTATACCTAAGTTAAGTATTACAATCTTAGCAACCTTTATAATTCTTAAATTTTTATGTATTTATAATCTGCTATTTTAATATAGGTATTGATAGTGTTTTTCATCAATAACAAACTTTAAATTTTTCTAAATAAAGGGCATAAAAAAAAGCCTTTTAATTACAAAAGGCTTTTAATTATTTGTTGTTAAATAAAGTTATATTTTCTTCACTTTTACAGCATTCATACCACGCATTCCTTTTTCAAGTTCAAAAGAAACTTTATCGTTTTCTGCAATTTGATCTATTAAACCACTAACGTGAGTAAAATATTTTTCACCATTATCAGAATCTATAATAAAACCAAATCCTTTAGAAGTATCAAAGAAATTTACTTTACCTTTTCTTACAGGATCTTCTTCTGGTAAATCTTCTTTTTTAGTTACAGATATCTGAATATCTTCTAACTCGTATTCTACTTTTAATTCTGGATCTGGTGGAGTATCTGTTAAATTTCCATTATGATCTACATAAGCAAACTGAATTCCAGAAGTTCCATTTTCTTCTTTATTTGCTTTTCTTGCTTCCATTTTTTTACGCTTATCTGCTCTCTTCTTTAAGCGTTTTTTTTCTTTTTCACTTTTACTAAATGTCTGTTGCGATTTTGCCATTAACTATATAAATATTTTTAATATGATTTAACCTATACTCGTTTGAGAAATTTTCTTTTTTCTAAGAATATAAGCTTTTGAAAATTGTCTTAAACCTAAATTTATAAAGACAATATAGCTAAGTAGGTAATTTTAAGAAATTTCTCAGTTTTACAAAGGTATTATAAAAAAAAAGGTTTTCAAAATTGAAAGCAATATTAAATTATTTCTCTAACCCTCAAAATGTTAATAAAACATTAAATATACAAAAAATCTCATTATTAATAGTATTACTATTATATTTGCATTTTAAATTACCAAGTATGAAAGATTTATTATCAGTTTTAAAAATATCTGTGCCTAATAAAATTTTTATAAAAGACCCTGAAACGTCAGAATTAGGAAAAAGAATTATAGAAAATAGCATCATTTTAATTAATGATATTGGTTTTGAAAGTTTTACTTTTAAAAAATTAGGTATTAAAATCAAGTCGAACGAAAGTTCTATTTATAGGTATTTTGAGAGCAAACATAAATTATTACTCTATTTATCTTCTTGGTACTGGGCTTGGTTAGAGTATCAATTAGTTTTAGAAACATTTAGTATTTCTGATAAAAAAGAAAAACTAGAAAAAGCCATTTTCATAGTAACAAAAACAGTAAAAGAAGACAGTAATTTTTCGCACATAAATGAAACATTATTATATAAAATAATTGTGAATGAAAGTTCTAAATCTTTTTTAACCAAAGAAGTAGATAAAGATAATAAAGAAGGTTATTTTGAAGTCTATAAACGATTAATTACTAGATTAAAAGCAATGATTGTAGATGTAAGTCCAGATTATAAATATCCATTAAGTTTAGCGAGCACAATACTTGAAGGTGGTTTACATCAACATTTTTTAAACGAACATTTCCCTTCTATTACTAATAGTAAAAAAGGAAAAACACCAACAAAATTTTTTATAAATCTTATACATCAAACTTTAAATTAATTCAATGGAAAACAAACAACTAACTCCTTGGCAACGTTTTATTGGATTGTTGAGATTAGAGAAAAGAGATATTTTTCAGATCTTTTATTATGCTATTTTTGGCGGATTTGTAGCACTAACCTTACCTCTTGGTATACAAGCAATTATCAACTTAATACAAGGCGCACAAGTTTCTACTTCTTGGGTAGTTTTAGTAGTAGTGGTTACAATTGGTGTACTTTTTTCTGGTGCTTTACAATTAATGCAATTAAGAATTATAGAAACCATTCAGCAAAGAATTTTTACAAGAGCTTCTTTTGAATTGAGCTATCGATTTCCTAAAATAAAAATGCATGAGTTGCACAATTATTATCCACCAGAATTGGCAAACCGTTTTTTTGATACGATTACCATTCAAAAAGGTTTATCAAAAATTTTAATTGATGTACCTACTGCTATTCTACAAATTATTTTTGCGTTGATACTGTTATCATTCTATCATCCTTTTTTTATCATTTTTGGTATTCTTTTGCTGTTTTTAATATTTATTGTTTTTAAATTCACAGCTCAAAGGGGTCTAGAAACCAGCTTATTAGAGTCTAAAATTAAATATAAAGTAGCACATTGGATTCAAGAAGTTGCAAGAACCGTAGTAAGTTTTAAACTTTCTGGTAACACCAATTTAGCAATGACTAAAAATGATGATTTAGTAAATAAATATTTAGAAGCTAGAGAAAATCATTTTAAAGTTCTACTCTTACAATTCAGTCAAATGATTGGTTTTAAGGTAATTGTAACTGCAAGTTTATTACTAATTGGTGGAGCGTTAGTGCTAAGTCAAGAAATGAACATTGGGCAATTTGTAGCTGCAGAAATTATTATTCTTTTAGTAATTGGCTCTGTAGAAAAATTAATTATTGGTTTAGAATCTTTTTATGATGTATTAACATCTATAGAAAAAATAGGCCAAGTTGTAGATAAAGAATTAGAATCTCAAATTGGAGAAAAACCAATCTTTAAAAAAGGATTAATCTTAGAATTGGATGAAATTTTTTATGATGTAGATGATCGCGAAAAATCGATAATTAAAAACCTTTCATTAACCCTAAAACCTGAAAGTAGAATTTTAGTAATGGGAGAAAGTGGTGCAGGTAAATCGAGTTTATTACGTTTAATTTCAGGAATTATAGAACCAACTTCGGGTAATATTTACGTGAACAACTTATCCTTAAGTAGCTTACATAGAAATCATTATAGATCTCAATTAGGCTTATCTCTTTCTGAAGAAAATCCTTTTGAAGGTACCATAAGAGAAAACCTAATTTTTGGTAATGATAAAGTAAAAGACAGCCAAATTTTTGAAGTTTTACAAGTTGTTGGTTTATCGCAATTTTTAAAAGAACAACCTAATGGTTTAGATACCATTTTGTATCCAGAAGGTAAACAGATGTCTTATACTATTGCTAAAAAAATAATTTTAGCAAGAGCCATTATAAAGCAACCTAAAATAATGATTTTAGAAGATCCTTTAGATCAATTTAATCTAGAAGAAACTGTACGAATTATTGATTATTTAACTGATGTAAAAAAAACTTGGTCGCTAATTGTGGTGAGTAGCAAAAAGAGCTGGAGAACAAAATGCAATCAAATTATTACACTAGAAAAAGGAGAAATTAAATCTATAAATTAAGAAAAAGTCATGTTAAATATTTCTAACAATCAATTAAATAAGACTGTAGATTTAAAAAAGTTTAAATCTGGTAAAAGTATTTTTACCAAAAATTATTACAAGTCTTTTAATAAATTTTTATTGGCTGCTGCAATCTTTGGTTTTATTGTGCTCTTTTTACCTTGGACACAAAATATTACAGGTAATGGTTTGGTAACTACCTTAACACCAGATCAAAGGCCACAAACTATTCAATCTCAAATTCCTGGTAGAATAGAACAATGGTTTGTGAAAGAAGGAGATACTGTAAAAAAAGGAGATGTAATTTTAAGAATATCCGAAGTAAAAAGCGATTATTTTGATAACAAATTAATAGAAAGAACCAATGAGCAGATTAATGCAAAAACCTCTTCTGTAAATGCTTATAAATACAAAGTGGAAGCTTTAGATAGACAGGTAATTGCCTTAAAAGAAGAGCGTAAACTAAAATTAGAACAAGCGCAAAACAAATTATTACAGTCTAAATTAAAAGTAAAAAGCGATAGTATCGATTTTGAAGCTGCAAAAACAAATATTAAAATTGCAGAAAGACAATTTAACAGAACTCAAACTTTACAAAGCGAAGGTTTAAAAGCTGTAAAAGATGTTGAAGAAAAACGTTTAAAATTGCAAGAAACTCAAGCAAAATTAATTGGCAAAGAGAACAAATTATTAGCTACAAAAAATGAAGTTTTAAACGCAAAAGTTGAAATATCTAGAGTAAAAGCAAGTTATGCTGATAAAATTTCGAAAGCAGAAAGCAATCGTTTTACAGCACAATCTAGTGGTTATGATGCTAAAGCACAGGTTTCTAAATTAGAAAATAGCAATAGTAATTACAAAGCAAGAAATAGTTTATTAAATGTTACTGCTCCTTTTGATGCGATTATTAACAAAGCTTTAAAAGGCGGAATTGGAGGTACCTTTAAAGAAGGTGAAGATTTAGTGGGTATTATGCCAATTAAATACGATTTAGCTGTAGAAACTTTTGTAAGACCAATAGACTTACCTCTTTTACATATTGGTGAAAAAGTTCGTGTTCAATTTGATGGTTGGCCAGCAATTGTATTTTCTGGATGGCCAAATGTTTCTTACGGAACATATGGTGCAAAAGTAGTTGCAATAGAAAATTTTATAAGCAATAATGGAAAATATCGAGTTCTTTTAGCACCTGATGAAACAGATCATAAATGGCCAGAAGCCATTAGAGTTGGCTCTGGTGCTAAAACAATTGCGCTATTAGAAGATGTACAAATTTGGTACGAACTTTGGCGACAACTAAACAGTTTTCCTCCAAATTATTATCAGCCTGAAAATAGTAAAAAAGGAACATCAGACAATAAAGATAAAAAATAGTATGCGTTCATTTTTAGATTATAAATCGATGAAAAATTACATTATAATATTGTTTTTATTAATGGTTGCCCATTTTTCTGCACAAGAAAAAGTAACTTCTGTAATGAGCTTATCAGAATATTTAAGCTATGTAAAAAAGTATCACCCTATTGTAAAACAAGCCAATTTAGTAATTAATAATAGCGAAGCAAAACTACAAAAAGCTAGAGGTGCTTTTGATCCTAAAATTGAAGTTGATTTCGATCAAAAAAAATTTAAGGAAAAAGAATATTACAATAAATTAAATGGTGCTTTTAAAATACCTACTTATTACGGATTGGAATTTAAAGCCAATTTTGAGAATAATGAAGGCGAATACCTAAACCCAGAATCTACAGTACCAACAGATGGTATATATGCTGTTGGTGTTTCTGCTTCTTTATTAAACGGATTGCTGATTAACAAAAGAATGGCAGCTTTAAAACAAGCAAAATTTTTTATCAATCAAGCAAAAGAAGAACAACAAATATTGGTAAATGAAATTTTATACAATGCAGCACTCTCCTACTTTAATTGGTTAAAAACCTATAATGATAAATTGGTTTATGATGCTTTTTTAGAAAATGCCAACATCCGTTTTAACAACACAAAAAGAGCTTTTCAAGAAGGCGAAAAACCTGCCATAGACACTTTAGAAGCAGGAATTAATTTAAACACCCGAAAACTTAATTTAGAAAAAGCACGTATAAAATTGGTAAAATCTTCTCTAGAATTATCTAACTTTCTTTGGATGAATAACAACACACCTATAGAATTACAAGATCATATTATTCCTGATGTTTCTACTTTAGATAACGTAGATACTACTTTTAACATTGCACTTTTTAACGATGCTAATTTCGACATCAACAACCATCCAAAAATTAAAGCTTTAGAGTTTAAAATAGAAAGTTTAACTATTGATAAAAAATTAAAAATGAATAACTTATTACCAAAATTAGATGTTCAGTATAATTTTTTAACTACTACTCCAGAAGAATCAAATTCTTTAAATGTAGATAATTACAAAGCAGGCATTAATTTTAAATTACCTATTTTTTTAAGAAAAGAACGCGGCGATTTAAAACTTGCAAAAACAAAATTACAAGATGCCAAACTAGAAAATGAAGCGACTAAAATATCCATCAAAAATAAAATAAATGCATTGCAACAAGAGTTAACTTCTTTTGTAATTCAAAATGAATACATTACCAATATTGTAAGAGATTATGACACTCTGTTAAAAGCTGAAGAACGCAAATTCTTTTTAGGAGAAAGCTCTTTGTTTTTAGTAAATTATAGAGAATCTAAATTGATAGAAACCAAATTAAAAGCTATTGAATTAGAGAATTCTTTCTTTAAATCGAAAGCCAATTTATTTAAAGCTGCAGTAATTACTATCAATTAAAAGATTAATCCTCATCATCTAAAGTAAAAAAATCATTTACAGAAATATTAAAAACTGCTGATAATTTTAAAGCCAAAACTGTAGAAGGCACATATCTATTTTTCTCAATAGAATTAATCGTTTGTCTAGAAACTCCTATTTTTTTTGCCAAATCATCTTGGGTTAAATCTAAAATAGCACGTTGTACTTTTAAGGTATTTTTCATATTAACGATTCATTCTTTTTAACTGCCAAAAGAACATCAACTGAACAATCAACATAAAAAATAATACCTGAAAATAATTAAAACCTTGTAGCGTTTCATTTTCATCAAGCAAAATACCTACTCCATAATTAATTAAAGGTTGCACTAAAGAATACACAATAGCTATTAAAAAAGCCAGCCTATAAGATTGAGATCGTAAACTATCTATAAACTCATCTTCTTCTTTACTTTTTGATAAAGAAATTATCAATAAACCCACTAATAAAAAAGCTTGTAAAATTGGTCTAATCCATTCTGAATTGTCAATAAATTTTCTGCCGAGCATTAAAGTAAAAGCAGCAATAGCAATTATTAATCCGATTTTTTTATACTGATAACCCAATTGAAACTTATTCATTTTTTCTAAATGAGTTCTTTCTCTTTCACAAATTGATTGTTTATACATCTTGTTTATTTGACAAATTAACTTATTAATATGTCAAATATACTTTACATATTTAACATAGACAAATATTTTTTATTACATTTATAACTTAACTAACTAAACTTTTTAAATTATGGCAACTATTACCAAACCTTCTAAATCTTTCTGGATCATTAGTGTTTTAGCACTTCTATGGAATGCAATTGGTGTGCTTGCATATCTTGGGCAATCTTTTATGACTGATGATATGAAATCGTTAATACCTGCAGATCAATTAAAATTAATAGAAAATACACCATCTTGGGTTACAGCAGCTTTTGCTGTTGCAGTTTGGTTTGGCTTATTAGGATGTATTTTACTTTTAGCACGCAAAAAATTAGCTCATAAAGTATTTATCATTTCTTTATTAGGGGTTCTCGTGCAAACAGGTTATACATTTTTTATGACTAACGCCATTGAAGTTTATGGTAATACAGGTTTAATTCAGCCAATATTAACAATTTTAATCAGCTTTTACTTGGTGTTTTTTGCTAAAAAGTGTGAAAATTCTGGAATCTTAGCCTAATACATACAATTATATTTATTCAAATAGAGCCACCAAAAATTCGGCAACACAAGCTGGTTTTTGTTGGCTTTTAATTTCTATAGTACAAGCAAATGTTATTTTAATTCCGTTATTATCTAAATCTTCTATTTCTTTAACAGAAGAGTGCATTCTTAACTCACTATTTACAGGTACAGGACAAGGAAAACGAACTTTATTTAAACCATAGTTTAAGCCCATCTTAACACTTTTAATAATAAACATTTCACCCAACATTTTAGAAATCATTGCTACAGACATAAATCCGTGAGCCACTGTGCTTTTAAACGGACTTTCTTTTTTAGCTCTTATTTCATCAGTATGAATCCATTGTTTGTCTAAAGTAGCATTTGCAAAATCATTTATCATCTCTTGAGTAATTGTGTACCAATCTCCTATGGGTAACTCCTTCCCTTTCATTAATTTAAAATCTTTTAAATCTGTAAATTCTAATGGTTTCATATTCGTCTTTTTTTAACTTTTTTTAGGTATTAAACTATTACAATTCATTAAATTAGTCAAAATTTTTAACCTATGAGATCAATTCTACTAATTCTTACATTTTTATCTATTTCTATTTACGGCCAAGACAATCCTCAATGGATGAGGCATTCTGCTATTTCTCCTGATGGAACACAAATCGCTTTTACATACAAAGGAGATTTGTATAAAGTGAGTGCCAATGGTGGTACAGCAAAACAACTTACCTATCACAATGCACACGATTATAAAGCAGTTTGGAGCAAAGACGGTTCTAAGTTAGCTTTTGCATCTAACAGATATGGAAATTTTGATATTTACACAATGAATTCAGAAGGTGGAGCAGCAACGAGATTAACTTTCCATTCTAATGATGAAATCCCTTTTTCCTTTTCTTCGGATGATAAAAATGTTGTTTTTGGAGCTTTAAGACAAGATGATGTTAATCACAGACA
Source organism: Polaribacter reichenbachii (assembly GCF_001975665.1). Lineage (NCBI taxonomy): Bacteria > Pseudomonadati > Bacteroidota > Flavobacteriia > Flavobacteriales > Flavobacteriaceae > Polaribacter > Polaribacter reichenbachii. The sequence continues at coordinate 3,650,006 of NZ_CP019419.1, forward strand.
ATATCCTTCTGGCTCTCAATCAGAATTATATAGTGTTCCTGTAACTTCTGGTAGAGTTTCTCAAATATTTACAATTCCTGCAGAATATATTCAGTATTCTAAAGACGGACAAACAATGTTATATCACGATAAAAAAGGTGGAGAAAATGAATGGAGAAAACATCACACATCATCCATAACCAGAGATATTTGGTTGTATGATGCAAAAACGAACAGTCATAAAATGATTACTACTCATAATGCAGAAGACAGACATCCATTTTTTACTGCTGATGAAAAAAGTATGTATTATTTAAGTGAAAGAAGTGGTTCTTTTAACATTCATAAAATGAATTTAGAAACTAAATCCGATATAAAATTAACCAATTTCAGTTTGCATCCTGTTCGTTTTTTAAGTGTAGCAAATGGTATTATTTCTTTTGGTTATGATGGAGAATTGTATACGATGAAAGAAGGAGCATCACCTAAAAAATTAGCAATTAAAATTATAACTCAAGATAAAGAAAATACAGAAAAATTTATTGCTGTAAATGGTGGAATTCAAGAAATGGCAGTTTCTCCAAATGGAAAAGAAATTGCTTTTATTGCTAGAGGCGAAGTATTTGTAACTTCTGTAGATAAATCTTTTACAAAAAGATTAACCAATACACCAGAAAACGAGCGTTTTGTTTCTTGGGGACCAGAAGGTAAATCTGTTGTTTACAGCAGCGAAAGAAATGGTAAATGGAGTGTTTTTAAATCTGAAAAAGTTAGAAAAGAAGAGCCATTTTTCTATGCATCAACATTAATAAAAGAATCTACTTTAATAGAAAACAAATTAGATAATTACTTAGCTGAGTATTCTCCAGATGGAAAAAAAATAGCTTTTATAGAAGGCAGAAGAACACTTAAAATAATTGATGTTGCCTCTAAAAAAGAAACTACATTGTTAACACCTGAAGATTTATTTCATATGAGAGATGGAGATAAATACTTTACTTGGAGCTCAGATAGCAAATGGTTATTGGTAGATTGGAGCAAAACTTTAAGCAATAGTGAAGTACTTTTAATGGCTGCTGATGGTTCTAAAAGAATCAATTTAAACGAAAGTGGTTATTATGATTATTATCCAAAATGGGTAAATGGTGGTAAGCAAATGTTGTGGTTTAGCAACAGAAACGGTTTAAAATCTTATGCAACAAGTGGTCGATCTCAATCAGATGTGTATAGTATGTTTTTTACTCAAGAAGCTTGGGATGAATTTAATTTAAGTGATGAAGAATACAAATTAATGCAAGCCATAAAAGAAGAGCAAAAAAAGAAAAAAGAGGAAGAAAAGAAAGACGAAAAAGACGAAAAAAAATCTAAGAAAAAAGACGCTAAATCTAAAGAAAAGAAAGAAGAAGAAAAAACAAAAGCTCTTGAGTTTGACTGGGCAAATATGAAAGACAGAACCAAAAGACTAACCATACATTCTTCTAGTTTAGGTGATGCTGTATTGTCTAAAAAAGGAGATTTTTTATATTATTTAGCAAGTTTTGAAGGTAAATCGAATCTTTGGAGTACTAATTTAAGAACTAGAGAAACCAAAATGTTAATGCCATTAAATACTCGTTCTGGTAGTTTACAATGGGATAAAGAAATGAAAAACCTTTATTTACTGAGCAGTGGCAGAATTACAAAACTAAATCCGGCAAGTAAAAAACAAGAAGGTGTTTCTATAAAAGGTGAAATTTTATTAGACGAATATGCAGAAAGAAAAGCCATGTTCGATCATGTTTGGATTCGTACAAATGCCATTTTTTATCATCCAGATTTTCACGGAATTAATTGGGGTAAAATGAAAGAAGAATATCAAAAATACCTACCTCACATTTCTAACGGTTATGAATTTTCTGAAATGTTATCAGAAATGTTAGGAGAATTAAACGTTTCTCATGCAGGTGCTAGATACAGTGGTAGTAGCGTTTCTAATGCAGATGCAACAGCTTCTTTAGGTGTTTTTATGAATTACGATTTTAAAAATGATGGAATTTTAATTGATGAAATAATATCAGGAGGTCCTTTAGATAAAGCTAAATTTAAAGTAGAAAAAGGAAACATTATCACAAAAATAGATGGTGTAAACATCTCTAAAGATCAAGATATAGCCAAATACTTAAACCGAAAATCGGGTAAATTTATGCTCTTAGAAATTCTTGATCCAAAAACAAAAAAGACGCAAACCATAACTGTAAAACCTATTTCTTTGGGCCAAGAAAACAGATTACTATACAATAGATGGGTTAAAATTAATGAAAAAGAAGTAGCAAAAGAAAGTAAAGGGCAATTAGGTTATGTACATATTCCGGGCATGAGTGATGGACCTTACAGAAGTATTTACCAAGATATGATGGGTAAATATGCTGATAAAAAAGGTGTAATTATTGATACTCGTTTTAATGGTGGTGGAGATTTAGTAGCAGATTTAGCTATGTTTTTTACTGGAGTACCATTTATAACTTATGCTACAGAAGCAAAAGTTGTGGGTGGAGAACCAACTTCTAGATGGACAAAACCAACTTTATCTATCTTTAACGAAAGTATGTATTCTGATGGACATTGTTACGCTTCTGGTTATACAGATTTAAAAATAGGAAAAACTGTTGGTATGCCAGTACCAGGAACTTGTAGTTTTGCAGGTTGGGAAGGTTTACAGAATGGTGGTTACTGGGGAGTTGTACCTGTAAGCGCTAAAAACAAAGCTGGTGAATGGATGGAAAACAACCAAACAGAACCTACTATTAAAGTTAAAAATATGCCTGGTAAAGTAGATAATGGTATAGATGAACAATTAATGCGTTCTATTCAAGAGCTTTTAAAGGATGTAAACTAAATTATCAAAATCGATATTGTAAAATGACCTTTCTAATTTCTTAAGAAATTGGAAAGGTCATTTATTATTTTATAAATAAATATTTTTCATCCAATTTATAAAATCATTACTTTAACCTTTCTTCAATATTCATTCTTTGATGTAAAATACGAATAATTTCTATTTGTGATTTTTGGTAATTGATTTTATAAAAGATAAAATGCGATTTTACTTTAGTTTTAAAATAGCCGTCTTTTACATAACTAAAATCTAAACCTAACATAGGGTTCTTACAGATAAAATCTATTTCCTGAAAAATTAAGTTAATATATCTATCAGCTTGTGCAATAGACCAAGTTTCAAAAGTGTAGTTCCAAATTTTTGTTAAATCGATTTCAGCCTCAATACTGATTTTAAAATCCATTTATTTCAAAGCATTTTTGTGCATTTTATCTAAGAAAGTATTCTTATCAAAATTTTCTATAAAACCAGAATTTTCACCTTTTTCAAGTGCTTTAATCAACTCCTTTTTCTTGTTTTCTTCTTGTTCAAAAAATCTTAAAGCAGTTCTTACTACCTCACTTGCAGAAGAATAACGACCACTACTAATTTGTTCATTTATAAAATTATTAAAATAGTTACCTAAAAGTATCGATGTATTTTTCGCCATTTTTATTCTTTTCATCAAATATACCAAGTCTTGGTATTATTTGCAAATAATAAATATTTTGATAGCAATTAAAGTAATTCAAAACAATATTTTCTAAGATTTAGAAAATAAATCATCCTTAATTTTGGGCAACTCTAAATGAAATTTTACAGCAATTAACCTGATGATAACAATTATAGAAGCAGAAATAATAAAAACAATATCCTCAGAAATTCCGAAATAAGAAAGACATAAATAAGAAACTCCGCCAACTAAACAAGCAGAAGCATAGATTTCTTTTTCAAAAATTAAAGGAACCTTATTGGTTAGTACATCTCTTAAAACACCTCCAAAAACTGCAGAAATCATTCCCATTATAATTGCGATAATAGGATGTAATTCGTAATTCAAACCTTTTTGCAAGCCTAATAAAGTAAATACACTTAAACCAATAGTATCAAACAAAAACAACGTTTTACTTAAAAACGCAATTTTACTTTTGAATAAAAATGTTAAAACAACAGCAGTTAAAATTGTCCATAAATAATTCAGGTCTCCAATCCAATTTATAGGATGAGCATCAATTAAAACATCACGTAACATTCCACCACCAACAGCAGTTACAAAAGCAATAATAATTACACCAAATAAATCGAACTTTTTATCAGATGCAACCAAAGCTCCACTAATTGCAAAAGCAAAGGTTCCTAATATGTCTAAAACATAAATTAGTTCCATTTAAACAGTAACTTCTGTAAATTTTATATTTAATTCTTTCTGTAGTTCGTGCACTCTTTCTAATTCGTAAGGTAAAACTAAAGCTAAAGAAACACCTGTTTTTCCTGCTCTTGCAGTTCTTCCAGATCTATGTGTATAATAGTCTGTTTGTTCTGGTAATTGATGGTGAATTACAAACTCTAACTCTTTTACATCAATTCCACGTGCAGAAACATCCGTAGAAATTAAATATTGTAAACTTTCATTTTTAAAAGCACGCATAACTTTATCACGTTCTTTTTGTTGCATATCACCTTCTAAAGCTGCTGCAGAAAAACCTTCTTCTGTTAATTGTTTGGCTAGATTTTGAGCGCCTGCTTTTGTTCTACAAAAAATAATACCTCTTTGAGCTTCTCTTTTTTCAAGAAAAGTAATTATTAAATCTGTTTTTTCTTTAATAGTTGTTTTGACAAAATGATGTCTAATATTCTCATTCACCAAAGATTTAGGGTTTACCTCTACTCTTGGTGCATTTCCATCCATATAAGTTTTAATAATCTTCTTAATTTCTTCTGGCATTGTAGCCGAAAATAACCAAGTTTTTCTGTCAGATTTTGTCGTAAACTTTAAGATTCTATTCAAATCTTGTTTAAAACCCATACTTAACATTTCATCAGCTTCGTCTAAAATAACGGTTTTTACGTGGCTAATGTCTACTGCTCCTCTTTCTATTAAATCGATTAATCTACCAGGTGTTGCAACTACAATATGGGTTGTTCTTTTTAAATTATTCATTTGTCTATCTATCTTTTCTCCTCCAAAAACGGCTTCTAGAAAAATACGTTCATCAACATATTTTGTAAACTTGAATAATTGTTTTTTAATTTGCTGTACCAACTCTCTTGTTGGCGATAAAATTAAAGCCTGAATATGCTCTGAACTAGCATCAATTTGATGTAAAACAGGCAAACCAAATGCAGCAGTTTTACCTGTACCTGTTTGTGCTAAACCTATAAAATCGGTTTTAGATTTTAATAAAATTGGTATGGCTTTTTCTTGTATTTCAGTAGGCTTAGAAATCCCAATTTCTTGGATTGATTTTATATAATCTTTACGAATTCCGAGTGCAGAAAATGTTGACATTGTTTCTTAATTTTTTGCAAAGATACTTTTATTAATGTGTACTGACACAAATTACACAAATTGTACAAAAAATAACAACAATTTTAAGTTAAGAATGATTTTTACTGTAAAATTAAAATGGATTAATTCTGTAGCACTTTTAAAACATCTTCTCTAATTCTTGTAGGCTTAAATGTTTTGGCATTTAACATTGCCCAAGTTGTTTTTGCTTTTACCAACAACACATTACCTTTATAAAACTCCATAAAACGTATAGACGTTATTCCTTTAGTTTCTCCTACCCAAGTTTTTACAGTAATTTCATCGCCCAAACCTGCTTGCTTTAAATAATCAATTTCGTGTCTTATTACTACCCAAACATATTGTGGCAAAGGATTTTCTTTGGTTAAAAAAGACCAATGTGTTGTGGCAATTTTATCCATCCATTTTACATAAACCAAATTATTTACGTGTTGTAAATTGTCTATATCTTCTGCAGAAACAGTAATTTTTAACGTGAAAACGTTTTCTAATTTATTCATTATAGCAAACATAGATATTTTAATAAACCTATAATAATTATTGATAATAGTTTAACAAAAAGCTTTTAATTTATGTTGATATTTGCAACTCTTATGGCAAAACTAGCAAACGATTTAGGTACAGAAAAAATTAGTAGTTTATTGATAAAACAAGCAGTACCAGCTACAATTGGTATTCTTGTGATGTCTTTAAATATGATTGTAGATACTATTTTCGTTGGACAATGGGTTGGGGTTTTAGCAATTGCAGCCATAACAGTGGTTTTACCCATTGCTTTTTTAATTTCATCTATAGGAATGGGAATTGGTATTGGAGGAAGCTCTATTATTTCTAGAGCTTTAGGCGCAGAAAACTCAAGTAAGGCTTTTTTAACCTTTGGTAACCAAATTTGTTTAACACTTATTTTAGCCATTATTTTTGTGCTTTTAGGTAACTTTTATAGTGTACCCATTTTAAATTTGTTTGGAGCTAAAGGAGATATTTTACCAATTGCATCAGAATATTTTGCTATGGTAATTTTTGGAGTACCTTTTTTAGCTTTTGCAATGATGGGAAATCCTGTAATTAGAGCAGAAGGCAAACCTAAATTTGCAATGTATGCAATGATAATTCCTGCAATTTTAAACATTGTTTTAGATGTTGTTTTTATTAAGTTTTTTGATTGGGGTATGACAGGTGCTGGTTTAGCTACTTCTATTTCTTATGCAAGTATTGGTTTGTATATTTTATATTTCTTTTTATCAAGTAAAAGTGAACTTAAAATTATACCCAAAAACTTTGCTTTAGATGGTAAAATTGTAAGAGAAATTGTTGAATTAGGTGGAGTTTCAGTTGTTAGACAAGGTGCAATTAGTGTATTAATGATCGTTTTAAATTATTCGCTTTTTACTTATGGTGGAGAGATTTCTATTTCTATTTTCGGAATTATAAATCGAGTAATGATGTTTTCTTTATCGCCAGTAATGGGCGTTTCTCAAGGTTTTTTACCTGTTGCAGGTTTTAATATTGGCGCTAAAAAGAATGATAGAGTTAAAGAAACCATTAAAAAATCTATATACTTTGGTTCTATTTTAGGGACATTCATTTTCTTGGCAATCATTTTGTTTAAAGAACAAGTAATACAGATTTTTACAGATGATATTACTTTGTTAAATGAAACCCCAAATGCAATGCTCATTGTGTTTATTGCAACCCCTATTATTACAATGCAATTAATTGGTTCTGCTTATTTTCAGGCAGCAGGTAAAGCAATGCCTGCTTTATTACTAACCTTATTAAAACAAGGAATTTTCTTAATTCCTCTAGCCTATATTTTACCAAAATATTATGGTGTTCTTGGTGTTTGGTGGTCTTTCCCAATAGCAGATATTTTATCAACAATAGTTACTGTTTTGGTTTTAAAAAGAGAGATTGATAAGAATTTAATTTCTGCTTAATTAGCCAATATTAAATTTATAATTATAAGAATTGGACATTTTGTTGATGATATAAGTAATAATTATGCTTATAAAAATTAAAAATTTTATCACAAAATGTTAAAATAAATAAATTTAGAATTCTTATTACTAAATTTATAAATACTAAACAGCTATTTAAGAATTTAATTCAAACTGATTCATCAATGCCTTTTCTTAGAATTTTAAAAAACAATAAAATTATCTTTTTAATTCTTTGTATATTTTTCTCAACAACTTATTATTCTCAAATAAAAACTAAAATTAGAGGAAAAATACTTGATAAAACCACAAAACTACCAGTTTCTTATGCTACTATCCTTTTAAAAAAAAATAGTTTAGGATTGTATGCAAATGAAGAAGGTGATTTTTTAATTTCTAATAGTTTAAAATATCAATCAGATACCATTATTATTTCTTCTATTGGTTACAAAAAAATATATCTACCTATAAAAGGTCTATCAAAAAAAGAAATAAATAAAATCTATTTACATCAAGTTAAAGAAACCCTAGATGAAATTACTATTGTGTCTAATAAAAAGAAAAATAAGGTACCTTCTAAATCATTAATTAAAGAAGCAATTAAACGAATACCACAAAATTACCCATCTAGTTCTTTTTCTATATTATCTTATTACAGAGATTATTTAAAAAGAAATGGTACATATTATAATTTAAATGAAGCCATTATTCAAACTATAGATAGCGGTTTTTTAACGCCACACTATAAAAATAACTTTCGCCTTTTAAGTTATAAGAACAACCCAAATTTTACTAGAGAATCATTTATTCCTGATGATTATGATAGTATTAATCAAAGTCCTGATTATCAAAATCCAAAAAAATATGTTCCTTATGCTAAAATTCCTAATAAAGGTGGAAACGAATTATTTATTTTATTAGGCCATGATCCTTTAAGAAATTACAATACCACTTCATTTTCGTTTATAAATAAATTAAAAAGAGATTTTATAAAAAATCATTCCTTTAAAAAACCCATTAAAATATTTCAAGATGAAACAATGTTTTATAAAGTACCTTTTTATACTCATAAAAATATTATTTATAATGGTAAACCTGTACATAAAGACGCCAATAAGAATGTAATAGATACTAAAGAACAACAAACTGATATTGCTTTAATTGAAGGAGAAATTGTTATTAATCCTAAAGATTACACCATACATCAAATTAAATATAAAGCAATATTAGAATCGACTAAAAAGCAAGTTTACGAATTACGATTAGAATATGGTTACATAGATAATACCAAATCTTTAATGCGTTTAAATTATGTTTCTTTTAATAATGAGTTTTTTACAGTAGATAATAATGATAAAGATTATTTTAAAATTGTTAATTACAAAAGAAAAGATAATTATTTATCCATCAAAACAAATGCTGTTATAGACGCTAAAAACGCAACAAACAAATCACTTTATAACATTTATAATAAAAAAGATAAAATTAAAATTAAAATTAAGAATGTAAAAATAGTTGGAAATGAAATTAGAGTATTTTTTAAACATCCTTATCAACTTAATTTAGAATTAAAAATAGATATTAGGAATATTAAAGACAATAAAGGAAGAATTATTAACCAAAAAAAATTACTTCGTTACTATCAGTTTAGAGAACTTTTTGTGCAACAGTTTAATAAAGAGGTTTCTTTTACAAACAAATGCTATATGCAAAATGTACCTTTACATAAAAATTGTATTTCTAAATCTGCTGAAACAAAAGATTTTTTAATGAATAGCCCGTTTCAAAAAATTGATTAATTAATCAATAATACTTTCTCCATTTAAATTAGTAGTTAAAATATCACTAAACAAATTAAAGAAAGGTCTTAAAGCTTTAAAACTTTCATCTAATTCTGATAAAAAATTAGGCGATAAAACCTCTGCATCTGTAAAATTTCTAATTGCTATAAAGCCTTTTTTTCTTAATAAATCTATGTCTTTATGTGTTTTATCAAAACCCCTTGGAGCAGATTTTAATTCATCTCCGGCAAATTTACCTCCAAAATGTTTTATATAATTTTTATCATTTAAAATATCATAAAATTCTGATGCGTCTTGCTCAATTTCTTTTCTTAATCTAAATAAATCATCTTTTTCTGGCTGCCAAAATCCACCTCCTAAAAATGTTTCTCCAGGCTTAATTTGTAAAAAATAACCTCCTCTTAATGCTGCACCTAATCTAGAAAATGAAACTGCTAATCTTGGATTATAGGGAGTTTTATCTTTAGAAAAACGTACATCTCTATAAATTCTATAGATTTTCATTTTTTCTATTTCATCGTGTTTTTCTAAATTTAATTGCATTTCTAAAAACACTTCTTTTACCTGACTTTGAATTTTAGTAAATGTAGGTTTGTGTTCTGCAAACCAATCTCTATTATTATTTTTTTGTAAATCTTTTAAAAATTGAAACGTTGATTTCTCTATCTGCATTCTAATAACATTTAAAACCTCAAGTTACAAAATAGATTTGTAACTTCGATTTTGAAATGCATCAAAAAACAAAAGACATTCAAAATAGATATGATGGCTTTTTACAAACGCCTAGTTTGTGGAAAAATAAAGATGTATATGAATTACATCAATTTAAAATTGAACCCAAAACTTTAAAAATTGATTTTAATATTGATGAAAAACTAAGATTAGGTAAATATATAGAACGTTTTGTTTCTTATCAATTAGCACAAGAAAAAGACATTAATATACTTTGTGAAAATATTCAAATTCAGCAAAATAGAATTACTTTAGGCGAATTGGATTGTATCCTTCTAAAGGATAAAAAACCAATTCATTTAGAGGTAATTTATAAGTTTTATTTGTTTGATGACACAGTTGGAACCACTGAAATTGATCATTTTATTGGGCCAAACAGAAAAGATGCTTTAGTAGAAAAACTCACTAAACTGAAAGAAAAACAATTGCCACTACTCTATTCTAATGAATGTGAAAATTATTTAAAAAGCATCCATTTATCATCAGAAAAAATAGAGCAACAAGTATATTTTAAAGCACAATTATTTGTGCCTTATGCATTTAAAAATATGCAATTAAAAACTTTGAATACAGATTGTATTTCTGGTTTTTACATCAATCAAAAAGAACTTACAGCGTTTAATGATTGTAAGTTTTTTATCCCTAATAAAAAAGATTGGTTGGTGAATCCGCATCAAAATGTAAAATGGTTTAATTATACCGACTTTAAAGAAAAATCTGCTGCATATTTAGCCAGAAATTTTTCGCCTCTTTGTTGGTTAAAAATGAAAAATGGAGAAATTTTTAAATTTTTTCTAGTTTGGTGGAACTGACTTTAACTTCAGCAATAAAATTTAATACATAAAAAAAAGAACTCAAAATATGAGTTCCTTTTTTATTCTTATTGAAGTTATAACTTAATTAGTTATTACCATCATTTTTATCATCTTTAGAAACTTTGTTCCAGATTTTAATTTCGTCAGTTTCAGAAATTCCGTCTAAAACTTCTACGTTTACGCCATCAGAAGTTCCTAATTTTAAAGTTCTTTTTTCAAAAGTTCCTTCTCCAGTTTTTACTTCTACATATGGTTCTTCTGTTTTTTTATCAAATTTTAATAAAGCTTCTTTAATTGCTAAAACACTGTCTTTTTTTTCTAACACAATATCTGCATTGGCACTATAACCAGCTCTAATAAAATAATTGTCGTCTAAAGAAACATCTGCCTTAATTTTAAACTGAACTGCACCAGATTCTTCTGTACCTTTTGGTGCGATAAAGTTTAATTTTGCAGGAAACATTTTCCCTTCTATAGCTCCAATTGAAACCTCAATATCTGAACCACTTACTAATTTACCAACTTCTGATTCATCTACTTTACCTTCAAAGATCATTTTGTTCATATCTGCAATAGATGCAATAGTTGTACCTGCATTAAAGTTGTTAGATTGTATTACTTGGTCTCCTTCTTTAACCGGAATTTCTAAAATAGTTCCAGACATTTGAGCCATAATATTTGTGTTCGCAGAACCACCTGAACCTGCAGAACCTTTTTTAATAATCATATAATCGTTCTGAGCATTTTTTAAATCTTGCTTTGCTTGATTATAAGTTAACTCTACATTCTCGAATTCTTGTCTAGAAATAACACCTTTATCGAATAAATTTTTATTTCTTTTGTAAGAAATCTCAGCATTACTCAAGCTAATTCTAATATTATCTACTCTACCTTTTGCACTAATTAAAGATTGCTCATTAGGTACAACTCTTACAGTTGCAATTAAATCACCTTTCTTTACTTTAGAACCTTCTAAAAGCATTATTTTATCGATAATACCTGTTATTTGTGGCTTAATTTCAATTTCTTCTAAAGGAGTTACTTTACCTGTAGCTACCGTTTTTTTAACAATTGTAGTTTTAAAAGGCGTTTCTGTTTCGTATTCTACAATACTAGTTTTGTTCTTTTTTCCGAACCAAATTAACGCTGCAATAAAACCTATTGCTATGATAATTAAAATAATTTTTGCTCTTTTACTCATGATTTAGTTGATTGATTTTCTTTATTCTTCTCTTAATGCTTCTATTGGTTTTACTACTGTTGCCATATGTGCAGGTATTAAACCTATCATTGTACCTAATACTATTAAGGTAGCAAATGCTATAAAAATAATTGGTATGTTTACTGTTGGGTTTATTAAAATGGCATCATCTCCTTGCCCTAAAAAGTTGTCGATTAAAAATAAGATAAAACCACCAAACACAATACCTAACATACCAGCTATTGTTGTTAGAAAAACTGATTCTAATATAATTTGCTGACGAATACTTTTTGGTGTTGCACCCAAAGCGCGTCGAATTCCGATTTCTTTTGTACGTTCTTTTACAGTTATTAAAAGGATATTACCAATTGCAAAAACTCCTGCAATTAAAGTTGCAATACCAACGAACCATGTTAAAAACTGCATACCTGTTAAAAAACCGGTTACTTTACCTATTTCTTTACCTAAATTTACACTACCAAATGCTCTTTTATCCTCTGGATGTACTTTGTGTAAACCTTTTAAAGTTAAAAGAATATCGGTTTCCATTTGCTCAATATCTGTACCTTTATGAGCAGTAATCATCATCCAATCAACTTTATTAGCTGTGTTATATACTTTTTTAAACGTTGTAAAAGGTATGTAAGCTGTATCACCATCAAAATCTATTGTATTTGAGGGTTTATAAACACCAATAACCTTATAATTTATACTGTTTATTTTAATATATTCTCCAATTGGCATTTCACCTTTATCAAACAATTGTTTGTACATATCTTCTGATATCACAGTAACTTTTGAATTTAAAAGGATATCATTTCCATTTAAAAAACGCCCAAATATCAATTGCTTTTTTTGAATTTGATCTAAAACAGGATAATCTCCACTTACTCTAAAATCACCAGATTTAAAATTGTGTACGAGCAAATTATTAGTTTGATTTCTTGGTGCTAATAATTGTATTTCATCTGAAAATTCTGATTTTAAAACTTCAATATCGTTCATTGTTAAACGAAACCTTCTACCTTCTTGAAAACCTTTAAAAGGTGTATCTGTAGATTGAGTCCAAACAAAAACACTATTGGTTGCAAAGTTTCCAAACAGTTTATTAAAACCATTTTCCATTCCTCTTGCTGCTCCTAAAAGCACAACTAAAAGGAAAATACCCCAAAGCACACCAATAATTGTAATTACGGTTCTCACTTTATTTTTACGGATGCTTCCGTAAATTTCTTGCCAAGTATCTGAATCAAATAAAAACTTCATAATCAATCTGCTCTTAATGCTACAATAGGTTTAATATTTGCTGCTCTTTTTGCGGGTACATAACCTGCAATTAATCCTGATAAAACTAGAATAATTGTTGCTCCAATTACAATACCTGGACTTACACTTGGGTCTTTAATAAAGTAATCTTTTTCTAAACTATCTCCAATCAAAGACAATAAATAAGTACCCAAAGACAAACCTAAATAACCGGCAATTGTAGTGATTAAAACAGATTCTTGTACAACCATACCTACAATAGATGATGGTTTTGCTCCAAGTGCTTTTCTTATCCCAAATTCTTTAGTTCTTTCTTTAATTACAAAAATCATAATATTAGAAATACCTATAATACCTGCAACTAAAGTACCAGAACCAATTAAGATTACAATTGCATATAATGCTCCCATAAATTGACCAACTCCTTTATTCGCTTCTGCCATATTTCTAACAGAAAGGGCACTTTGATCATCTGGATGAATGCTTAATTTTTTACGTAAATCACGCTCCATTTTATTACCAAAAGCAACTGCAGCATCTAAACTTAAATTTGGGTCATAACCCAATGCCATTTGACTAATGTAATCATTGTTACCATAAATCATTTGTGCTGTAGTTAAAGGTATAAAGGCTTTTCTTTCTTCATTATCTCCACCTTCATCAGAAAAAACACCAATAATTAAATAAGAACTTCCATTAACATTTAAACGTTTACCTAAAGCAGGTCTTTCTCCAAATAGATCTTCTTTTATCAATCTACCTATAACAATTACTTTAGATTTTTCTTTAATGTCTCTTTCATTTACATACCTACCTTCGTTTATGATGGTTTTTTCTAAAAATTGATGATCAGGATGTATTGCCATAACACTATAAGTGTCTGCATTATTCTTGTATTTTAAAACAAAGTTTTTATAAATTCTTGCTGACTGATATTGTAATTTGTCTCCAAATTCCTCTTTTACAAAATTATAATCGTCATTTTTTAATTGGATTCTTCGACCTGTTTGTAAACCTTTATATGGTTTAGAAGATTTCCAAACCCTAACAAACATTGCATTTTGAGCATCATCTGCAAAAGCACCTTTAAAAGTGTTACTTAAACCACTAACTATACCAAAAAGTAAGGTGAATAATAAAATGGCAAAAGCTACAGTAAAACCAGACATTACAGAACGTAATCTGTTTTTATTAATGCTTTGAAAAATTTCTCTCCATCTGTCTAAATCAAACATAATTATACTGCTTTAGACGCTTTTGTTAACTCATCACTAATAATAAGACCATCTTTTAAACGTACAATTCTTTTGGTTTGTTCTGCAACTTCTTCTTCGTGTGTAATTACAAAAACTGTCATTCCTTCATCATTAATGTCTTTTAATAAGTCCATTACAGAATCCGTTGTCGTAGAATCTAATGCACCAGTTGGCTCATCTGCTAAAACTACTTTTGGTTTGGTTACTAAAGCTCTTGCAATGGCAACTCTTTGTTTTTGCCCTCCAGAAAGTTCGTTTGGTAAATGGTTTGCCCAATCTTTTAAACCTACTTTTTCTAGATAATCTAAAGCAACTTTTAAACGGTCTTTTCTATTCATACCTTTATAATACAAAGGTAATGCAACGTTTTCTAATGCTGTTTTATAAGAAATTAAGTTAAAAGACTGAAAAATAAAACCTAAGAATTTATTTCTTAAAAGCGCTGCTTTTTTCTCATTCATATCTTTAATTAGCTGACCATTTAAATAATAATCACCTTCGTCATGAATATCTAATAAACCAACAATATTTAATAATGTAGATTTCCCTGAACCAGAAGAACCCATAATAGAAACAAACTCGCCTTCTTTTATGTGTAAATCAATTCCCTTAAGTACGTGTAAAGAATCTTTTCCTATTGGATAAGATTTGTGTAGTTTTTCTATTCTAATCATTTGGTTTGGTTAATTTAACTACTAATGTATTGAATGCTAATGATAGCTTTTATTAATTTTATGTTAAAAGCAATTTCTAATTAACAATACAAACATAAGACGTTGCAATTAAAAAAATGTTACAAGGTTTTTTAAAAAAAGTTAAAGTAATTTTGTTTTTTTACTTTGTAAAGTGATTTTATGGTCGATATTCCTTTAAATAAAAAACTAATTCTTTTTGATGGCGTTTGCAATCTGTGCAATAATTCCGTTTTAAAAGTTATAAAATACGATAAGAAAAATACCTTTCTTTTTACTGCTTTACAATCTGAAACTGGTAAAAAAATCACAAAACAATTACATATAGATACTCAAAAAGTAGATTCAATAATTTTATACGAACCTGGCATTTCTTATGATATAAAATCTACAGCTGCTTTAAAAGTTATGAATGATTTTGGAGGAATTTGGCAACTTACCCAAATAGGATTTCTTTTTCCAGAGTCTTTCAGAAATTTCATTTACGATTTTATTGCAAAAAATAGATACAAATGGTTTGGTAAAAAAGAAAGCTGTATGATACCAACCAAAGAATTAAAAGCTAAATTTTTAGATTAAAATGAAAATACCAAAAGAAATTAAATGTGTTATTTTTGATATGGATGGAGTTATAATAGACTCAGAAGAAATTCATAAAAAAGCGTATTATGAAACATTTACGTCTGTTGGGGTCGATGTTTCTCCTGAACTTTATAAAACACTCACAGGATCATCAACCATAAATACATTTCAGAGATTAATAGCGCATTATAATTTAGATGTAAAACCAGAAGACTTAGTTATTGATAAAAGAAAACGTTATGTAAATTTCTTTGAAAACGATCCAACTTTACATTTAGTAAATGGCGTAGAAAACCTTATAAAATATTGCTACAACAAAGGGTTAACTTTAGTTTTAGCCTCATCTTCTGCAATGGTAAATATTGATAGAGTTTTTAATCGTTTTAATTTAAACTCTTATTTTAATGCTAAAATTAGTGGTGCGGATTTAACGGAATCTAAACCACACCCAGAAATCTTTGAAAAAGCAGCAATTTTAGGTAATACTCCAAAAGAAAACTGTATAGTTATTGAAGATTCAGATAACGGAATTAAAGCTGCAAATGATGCTGGTATTTTTGTCTTCGGATTTAAAAATCCTATGGTTGCAGATCAATCTTTAAAAAATGCTGATTTTGTTATTGATGATTATAACACCATAAAAACGTATTTATAAAACTATTTATTGCCTAAATATTGTTCAATATCTTCTATTTGATGTTGTAAAGCCTCAGCAGAAATTTGAATTTCTTTAATTAATAATGCCAAAGAAATAAGCAGTAAAATTAAGCCAATACCAAAAGCCCAAACTGCAATTATGTAAAAATCAATATAAATTAAGAACATTGTTAATACGCAGAATAACAAACTTGTAATTCCGAATATTTGCATATATCTCGTTAAATTTAAACGAATTCTTAAGTTTTTAATCTGTCTTAAAAGAGAGTCATCATTATTTTCTAAATACTTAGCGTGTAAATTTCTGATAACAGAAGCATACGCCAAAAATCGATTTGTATAAGCAAGCATAATCAAAGAAATCGCCGAAAATAATAAAGCTGGTGTGGTTAAAGTAAGTTGTTCCATATATAACATCAAAAATAAAGAATAATTCCGATTTAAGGTAGGCTTTAATTTTTTCTCTATTTTTGAAAAATGAAAAATATTCTTTTTTTAATCGCTCTTGGTTTTTGTATTACAATAAGTGCTCAAAATTTACCAAAAGGTTTTGTGTATTTATCTGATATTGATGCTTCCATCCAAAAAGAATTACGTTATTTAGGTAACAATAATTTTATAGGTAAACCTATTGATGGTTATATAAACAATTGTGTTATTGTTAGTAAAGAAACTGCTAAAGCTCTAAAAAAAGTACAAACCATTTTAAATAAAAAAGGCTTAAGTCTAAAAATTTTTGATGCTTACAGACCACAACAAGCTGTAAACCATTTTGTAAAATGGGCAAAGGTTTTGAATGATACTTTAATGAAACAACAATACTACCCAAAAGTACCAAAATCACAATTGTTTAATTTAGGGTATATCGCATCAAAATCTGGACATACAAGAGGTAGCACAACAGATTTAACTATTATTGATATAAAAACAGGCAAAGAATTAGATATGGGTAGCCCATTTGATTTTTTCGGAATTGAATCTCATCCTTTCTATAAAAACATTACCCAGAAACGAAAAGAAAACAGAATGTTACTTAGAAAAGTGATGTTAGACAATGGTTTTAAACCTTATGATCATGAATGGTGGCATTTTACCTTAAAAAACGAACCTTTTCCTAAAACGTATTTTAATTTCCCTATTCAATAACAATTTTAACAAAACTGAAACAGCTTCAAAAAAAATCGGCATTATATTTGTATTGTTCTTGCTAGAAATTTAAATGTATGAAACTAATTTTTAAATCTTTTTTTATCCTTTCTTGTGTTTGTTTTACCACAAATATAGTTGCTCAATTAGATACAAATAAAGGCACAAAAGAAAAAGGAAAAACAAAATCTATTGTTTTAAAGAACTCTAAAGAAGTTAATAAGCCAAAGTCTATTGAATTAAATGGTACAGATGGTTTTCAAAAAGCATATGATGCCGAAAAAGAGAAATTAAAAAACGAACAGAAAGAAGACAATTTAAAAAACAAAGGGATTCTTACACAAGCAAAACTAAACGAACAACGTTTTTTAAAATCTTTCCAAAAAATTAATGGTCAATATATAATTCCTAAAATAGATCAAGATTTAGGTAGTTTTAGAACAAGCTCTAAAAGTGTAAATATTATTTGTAGAGATTTTCAATATCCTGATGGAGATCGAGTTACCATTTACGTTAACGATGTTCCCTTAATTTACAACATCCTTTTAAAAACAAGTTATCAAAAATTCAATATTCCTTTAAACGTTGGTATTAATAAAATTGCATTTAAAGCATTAAACCAAGGAACTTCTGGACCAAATACTGCTGCTTTTAAGGTTTATAATGATGCAGGTATGCTAATTTCATCTAACGAATGGAACTTAGCAACAGGTGCAAAAGCTACTTTAGTTATTGCCAAAGATAAATAATTACGAATTCTTCAATTAAATGATGTAATTTTTTAAAAAACAAGTTTTTTTATTCTTTATAAAACTGTTATTTTTGTCGTTAAGATTATTAGCGTGAGTTTATAATTTAACAAAAAATAACAACAAAGACTAAAGAATGAAAAAAATCACCAAACAAACCTATTTAGATTGGTACAAAGACATGCTTTTCTGGCGTAAGTTCGAAGACAAGTTAGCATCTGTTTACATTCAACAAAAAGTAAGAGGATTCTTACACCTGTATAATGGACAGGAAGCTATTTTAGCAGGAGCTTTACATGCAATGGATTTATCGAAAGATAAAATGATTACTGCCTACAGAAATCACGTACAACCAATTGGTATGGGAGAAGATCCTAAACGTGTTATGGCTGAACTTTATGGTAAAGCAACAGGAACTTCTAAAGGTATGGGTGGTTCTATGCATATTTTTTCTAAAGAATTTCGTTTTTATGGTGGTCATGGTATTGTTGGTGGTCAAATTCCTTTAGGTGCTGGTCTTGCATTTGCAGACAAATATAAAGGTAATGATGCCGTAACTTTAACTTGTTTTGGTGATGGTGCTGCAAGACAAGGTTCTTTACATGAAGCTTTTAATATGGCTATGTTATGGAAATTACCTGTTATTTTTATTGTAGAAAATAATGGTTATGCAATGGGGACTTCTGTAGATAGAACTGCGAATCATGATGATATTTGGAAATTAGGTTTAGGTTACGAAATGCCTTGTGGACCAGTAGATGCTATGAATCCTATTAAGGTTGCAGAAGCTGTAGATGAAGCCATTCAAAGAGCTAGACGTGGAGATGGACCAACTTTCTTAGAAATGAAAACATACAGATATAGAGGTCATTCAATGTCTGATGCGCAACACTACAGAACAAAAGATGAAGTTGAAGAGTACAAAAAAATTGATCCAATAACTCAAGTAAAAGATATTATCTTAGAAAAGGGTTATGCTACAGAAGAAGAAATTTCTGAAATAGATAAAGACGTAAAAAGTAAAGTAAAAGAATGCGAAAAGTTCGCAGAAGAATCTCCATATCCAGAAACTCAACAGTTATATGATATGGTATACGAACAAGAAGATTATCCTTTTATAAGTTAAGATATGGCTACAGTAATAAATATGCCGCGTTTAAGTGACACCATGGAAGAAGGTGTTGTGGCACAATGGTTAAAAAAAGTTGGAGATAAAGTTGAAGAAGGCGATATTTTAGCAGAAATCGAAACTGATAAAGCTACAATGGAGTTTGAATCTTTCTATGAAGGAACTTTATTACACATTGGTATTCAAGAAGGAGAAACTTCTCCTGTAGATAAACTTTTAGCCATTATTGGTGAAGAAGGCGAAGATATATCTGCACTTTTAAACGGAGAAGCAGAACCTGTAAAAGAAGAAGCTGCCACAGAAGAAACTAAAGAAGAAACTACT
Organism: Polaribacter reichenbachii; assembly: GCF_001975665.1. Taxonomy (NCBI): domain Bacteria; kingdom Pseudomonadati; phylum Bacteroidota; class Flavobacteriia; order Flavobacteriales; family Flavobacteriaceae; genus Polaribacter; species Polaribacter reichenbachii. Next base: position 3,669,657 of record NZ_CP019419.1, read on the forward strand.
TCTGAAGCTTCAACTGAAAGTGCTGCTATTCCAGAAGGTGTAAATGTTATTGCTATGCCTCGTTTAAGTGATACGATGACAGATGGTACAGTAGCTTCTTGGTTAAAGAAAGTTGGCGACAAAGTTGAAGAAGGTGATATTTTAGCAGAAATTGAAACTGATAAAGCAACAATGGAATTTGAATGTTTCTACGAAGGAACAATCTTACACATTGGTGTTCAAGAAGGTGAAACAGCTCCTGTTGATAGCTTACTTACAATAATTGGCCCAGAAGGAACTGATGTTTCTGCGATTGTAGCAAGTGGTGGAACTGCTTCTGCAGCTCCAGCAGAAGAAAAACCTGCTGCAACTCCAGAAAAGAAAGAAACTAAACCTGTTGCTAAAGTAGAAGAAGCAAAACCTGCTGCAACTACAAGTAATACTTCTAACGGTCGTGTTTTTGCATCTCCATTAGCAAAGAAAATTGCTGCTGATAAAGGTTTTAATCTTGCTGATATTACTGGTTCTGGCGAAAATGGTAGAATTATTAAAAAAGATGTAGAAAACTTTACTCCTGCTGCTAAAGTAGAAGCTAGTGCTGCTACAACTACTGTTATTGCTGCTGGTGAAGAAAAATCTGAGGAAGTTAAAAATTCTCAAATGCGTAAAGCAATTGCAAAATCTTTAGGTAATTCTAAATTTACTGCTCCTGATTTCAGTTTAAATATTGAGGTTGATATGGACAATGCAATGGCTTCTCGTAAAACTATCAATGCAATTCCAGATGTAAAAGTGTCATTTAATGATATGGTTGTTAAAGCTTGTGCTATGGCATTAAAAAAACATCCACAAGTAAACACTTCTTGGTCAGATGCTAATACAATTTACCACAGTCATATTCATGTTGGTGTTGCTGTTGCTGTAGATGATGGCTTATTAGTACCTGTAATTAAACATACAGACTCTTTAAGTTTAACTCAAATTGGTGCAGGTATTAGAGATTTAGCTGGTAAAGCAAGAAACAAAAAATTAGCTCCTGCAGAAATGCAAGGAAGTACTTTTACAGTATCTAACTTAGGTATGTTTGGTATTCAGAATTTTAATTCTATTATCAATCAACCAAACTCTGCAATTTTATCTGTAGGTGCAATTGTGCAAAAACCAGTTGTTAAAGATGGGCAAATTGTTGTTGGTAATACAATGAACTTAACTTTAACTTGCGATCACAGAACTGTTGATGGTGCTGTTGGTGCTCAATTTTTACAAACTTTAAAAACGTTTATAGAAAACCCTGTTACAATGTTAGCATAGTTTCTACAAAACATTTATAAATAAAAAACCTAAACTTAATTGTTTAGGTTTTTTTTGTATCACAAATTAACCAAATCAAGTTTTAGATCAGTTAAAATCATAAAAAAACTAGATTTTAAAATTAAATTTGAAGGAGGAACCAATTGAATCATAACCTTCAAATAAAATGTACGAACTTAAAAAACGAAAAAAAAGCAATCACCACAGAAAAAATATAATTCTACAAGTATTAACTATTACCTTTTTATTAGTAGGATTTTACACAAATGCACAAGTAAATTTTATAAAAGATCGTAAACACATACAATTAACTAACTGGAAATTTCAAAAAGGTGTTTTTTATAAAGGAGAAAGCAAAAACTTTAACGATTCTACTTGGCAAAATATAAAAGTACCACACACCTACTCTATGGATGCCATAGAAAATGTAGGCTATTATAAAGGCATTGCTTGGTATCGTACACATATAAACATCCCTAAATCTATGGAAAACGAACGTGTTTTTCTACGTTTTGGAGCTGTTGGACAAGAAGCTATCATTTATGTAAATGGAATAAAAATAGGCAACCATATAGGTGGTTATTCTGCATTTTGTTATGAAATTACAAAAGCTGTAAAAATTGGAGAACATAATTTAATCGTTGTAAAAACTAGTAATGCACCAAATTATAAGAGAATTCCCGTAAATGATGTTTTGTTTAATCATTATGGAGGCATATATCGTTCAGCGCAAATTTTCTCAACACCAAAATTCAATATTTCACCAACCTTTTATGCTTCTTCTGGTGTTTTTGTCCATTTAATAGAACAATCAAAAAACTCTGCTAAAATTGAAGTGAGAACACATATCACAAATAAAGAAAACCTAAATCAATTAACTTTAAATTATAAAATTTTAGACGCTAATAACCAATATATTAATAGTTTATCAAAAATAATTAAAATTGATAAAAAAAATACTATAGATACTCAGTCTATAGAAATAGAAAATCCTATTTTATGGAATGGACGAAAAAATCCATATTTATATTCAGTAGAAGTTACGCTGAGTGATGGAAAAACTTCGGATAAAATTTGTGAAACTTTTGGTTTAAGAACTTTTAAAGTTGATGCTGATAAAGGTTTCTTTTTAAATGATGAACCTTATCGAATTTACGGTGTAGCTATGCATCAAGAATGGCAACAAGTTGGGCCAGCACTTACATTAGAAAACCATAAAAAAGATATGGAAATTATTGATGAAATTGGTGCTACAGGTTTACGATTATCTCATTATCAACATTCACAAAACACTTATAATTCTGCAGATAAATTAGGTTTATTAGTATGGACAGAAATACCTTTTGTACACGATTATAGTGGTCGTGAACAAGGAAATGCAAAACAACAATTAACTGAATTAATTTATCAAAACTACAATCATCCTAGCATATTTTCTTGGGGATTATGGAACGAAGTTCGTGCTTGGAAAAGCGCTGACGAACCTTGCGTAATTCTTACAAAAGAACTCAACAATTTAGCTCATAAATTAGATAGTACTCGTTTTACAGTTTCTGCTAGCGATCGTGGAATGGAATCAAATATGGGAAACATCAGCGATTTACAAGCTTGGAATAAATATTATGGTTGGTATTATGGGCAATATTCAGATATGGAAAAATGGTTAGATGAATCTCGAATAAAATATCCAAATATTGAATTAGCCATTAGTGAATATGGTGTTGGAGGAAATATTTATCAGCAAAATAGAGCTTTATTAGAGAAACCAATTGGAAATTATTTTCCTGAGCCAGTACAAACAAATTATCACGAAGTTACTTGGAAAAATATTAAGGAACGTCCTTTTATTTGGTCTTCTTTTATCTGGAATATTTTTGATTTTTCTGTAGCTGGCTGGAACAGAGGTGGAATTAAAAACCTAAATCATAAAGGATTAGTTACTTATGACAGAAAAGTTAAAAAGGATGCTTTTTATTTTTATAAAGCAAATTGGAGCGATTCTCCTGTTTTATATATTGCTGAATTAAGAAATACAAAAAGAACGGAAGCTAAAACTCAAGTAAAAGTTTTTACCAATTTAGAAAAAATTACACTTTACATCAATGGTAGAAAAATTGCTACAAAAAAACAATCTGATGATTATAATACCATCATATTTCACGATATTTTATTGAAAAACGAGATTAACAAAATTGAAGTGAAAAGCAAAAAAGGCAAAGAAAAATTTAGTCATAAAGCTGAATGGATTTTATCAAAAAAATAAAAGAAAATGAAATATATTTTAACTGTAATTACTGCTTTACTACTTTTTAACTGTTCGAAAAAAGAAGTAAAAAAAGAAACTATAAACAATCAAAAGCCATTTCCTTTAAAAATAAAAGACATTGAACCAAATAGAGTTATGAGTGCTGCAATGCAAAGATCCTTTAAACACTATGAAGCTCCTAGATTGTTAGACAATGAATTGTATACCAATTTTAAATACACTGAACTTAAAGGTTTTAATTATAACAATGGAAATGGAACCATAAGCAGAAGAGATCCTTCTAAAATCATTTATGAAAATGGTAAATATTATGTTTGGTACACACATCGTGAAACGCCAACTGAACCAAAAGGAAAAAATGGTGCTAATGATACAATACCTTCTACAGACTGGGATTTAGCAGAAATTTGGTATGCAACAAGTAAAGATGGTTTTACTTGGAATGAACAAGGTGTTGCTATAAAAAGACCAAAAAAACCACAACCTGGATGGCGTTCTGTAGCTACTGCTGATATTTTAAAATTTAAGGACAAATATTATTTATACTACCAAGCTTTTAATGCACCAAGTGGAACTTATAACGAAGAAAAAGACGCTTATGATATTTGTCCTGTTGCAATGTCTTGGGCAGATTCTCCTGATGGTCCTTGGATACCTTTTAATGAAGTAGTAATCCCTTTTGGCAAAAGTAACGAATGGGATTGGCGAGTAATTCACGATCCAATGCCTTTGGTGCATAATGGAAAAATTTATCTTTATTACAAATCAGGAATGGATCAAAGAGATAAAAATAGAAAACATTGGGATTGCTGGGGATTAGCAATTGCAGATCAACCAGAAGGTCCTTTTAAAAAACATCCCTTAAGCCCTGTTATGAATTCTGGGCACGAAACCATTTTGTTTCCTTTTAAAGAAGGTGTAGCTGCAATTGTAGGTACAGATGGTATTGAACATTATACAATTCAGTATGCAAAAGATTGGGTAAATTTTGAAATTGCATCAGTTACTCAATTATTACCTACAGCTGCAGGTGTTTTTTCGAAAGATGCTTTTACAGATAACCCTAATGCAGACGGAATTACTTGGGGACTTTCTCATTTTATAAATGCTGGTAAAAACTGGAAAAAACTTTACTCTAAATTAGGACGATTCGACTGTGATTTAAGTCAATCTACTGATGATCCTAGTATGAAAAAATCTAATATTCTATTACCAAATGAACTTTATTTCTCACAAGGATTATCAAAAAAACAAAAAGAAAGAATTATGCTCGAAAATTCTAATAAAAAATAAAACTTGAAATCAATTCATCTTATTTATCATTCAAATTAATAGATATAATTTAAAAATAGACAAAAACTAATTGGCTATAACAACAGCTTCCTTTTCTTTTATCAATCTTAAAGTTAATCTATTAAATCTGATAAACAATAAAACTGATGCTGTAGATAAACCAGCTAACAAGCCTAACCAAATACCAAAACTTCCTAACCTTTCTGCTGCACCAAAATAATACGAAACAGGAAAACCAACACACCAATAAGAAATAAAGGTTAAAATCGTTGGTATTTTAACATCTTGTAAACCACGTAAAGCTCCTAATACCAAAACCTGTATACTATCAGATATTTGAAAAAATGCAGCTGCAATTAAAAGTTTAGAAGCTATTGTAATTACTTCCAAATTATCCACATAATTTACTTTATCATCTAAATCAACATAAATGGTAGGCATTATTTTGTGAAATAAGAAAAATAAAATAGCAAAAACTGTGGCTAAAATTAATCCTAAGAAAAAGATTGAAAATGCAATTCTACGCAATTCTTTAAAATTTTGTAATCCTTTTTGATTACCAACTCTTATCATAGAAGCAACACTTAAACCCATTGCAACCATAAACGTCATCGAAGATAAATTTAATGCAATTTGATTTGCGGCTTGTGGATTTTTACCTAATAACCCACTTAACCAAATGGCAGCTGTAAAAATAGCGACTTCAAAAAACATTTGCATAGCACTTAAAGAACCTAAATTGATAATTTTTTTTATCATTAAAACATCTAAAACAAAGAACTTTAAATTGCTGATAATTCGCTTAGATCGTGTTTTATTTTTTAATAAAAGCCATAAATAAATTACCATAATTATTCTAGAAGCCAATGTACCATAAGCTGCACCAACAATACCTAATTCTGGAAAACCAAACTTACCAAAAATGAATAAATAGTTTAATACAACGTTTACAATATTGGCAATTAAGGTAGCATACATAGGGTATTTAGTCATAGACATACCATCACTAAACTGCTTAATTGCCTGAAAAATAATTAACGGAATTAAAGAAAAAGCCACCAAATCTAAATACGGAATTGCCAACTCAACAACTTCTTTGGGTTGCTGCATTAAATACATTAAAGGTTTGGCAAAAAAGACCATCAAGAACAATAAAATACCTAAAGAAGTACATAAAAATAATCCGTTTTTAAAGGTAGCTCTTGCTTGTTCTAAATTATCAGAGGCATCAGCTTCTGCAATTAAAGGTGTAATTGCTGTAGAAAAACCAATACCAATAGACATTGCAATAAACATAAAACTGTTACCTAAAGAAACTGCAGCCAATTCTGCAGTACCTAATTGCCCAACCATAATATTATCTATAAAAGCAACAAAAGTATGCCCTAACATACCCAACATTACTGGTGCTGCTAGTTTCCAATTGTATTGAAATTCTGATGTATATTGAGTAAGATTCACTTTGTAAATGATAAATTTCGGACTGCGAAGATACATATAAGATTATCATTTTTTAAGGAGAACTTCACAGTTTTAAGTTAAGTTTTTGAATAAAAAATATTACTTTTGATGCAAACCAAAATCAATTACAATGGCAGATATTACATTAAAAGGAAACGCAATAAACACAGTAGGCAACTTACCAAAAACAGGATCTAAAGCACCTGATTTTAAATTAACTACAGTAGATTTAGCTCAAAAAAGTTTATCAGATTTTGCAGGTAAAAACATCATTTTAAATATTTTTCCGAGTGTAGATACTGGCACTTGTGCAACTTCTGTAAGAGAATTTAATAAAAAAGCTGCAGATTTAGAAAACACAGTTGTATTATGTATTTCTAGAGATTTACCATTTGCTCAAGCTCGTTTTTGTGGTGCAGAAGGTATAGATAATGTAGTAATGCTTTCTGATTTTGCAACAGGTACTTTTGGTAAAGATTACGCGTTAGAAATAGCAAATGGTCCTTTAGCAAACTTACACTCTAGAGCAATTGTTATTATTGATGAAAATGGTAAAGTTGCTTACACCGAACAAGTACCAGAAATTGTTGATGAACCTAATTATGAAAATGCTTTAAAAGCGATTTAATAATGAAAGATCCTAAAGATGGTTTTATAATTGGCAGAATTAAAAGTTTAAAATTTGCATTAAAAGGTATGTGGATTTTAGTTACTACAGAAGATAGTATAAAAGCTCAATTATTCTGTGCCATTATTGCAACTATTATGGGTTTTTATTTTGAGATTTCTACTACAGAATGGGCATTGCAATTTATAATAATTGGCTTAGTATTAGTGGCAGAAGCTGCAAATACAGCTATAGAAGAAGTTGCAGATTTTATTCACCCAGATTATCATAAAAAAATTGGCTTAATTAAAGATATTGCTGCTGGTGCACCAAGTTTCGCTGCATTAATATCTTTAATTGTTGCTGGTTTTATTTATGTACCTAAAATAGCTTTATTATTTTAATCAAATACGTATATTTACGCCTTAAAAAAAATCAAATTTTTTAATGGCTAAAAAGAAACAAAGCGTAAAAAAATCATCAATTTTAACAGAAGAAAAATCAAGTATTTTTTCTTTTTTAAAAACAAGACAAACCCAAACTATCTTTGGTTTTTTCTTGATTATATTTTCGCTTTTCTTATGTATTGCCTTTATTTCCTTTTTTTTTAGTTGGCAAGAAGACCAAAGTGTTCTTAATAAATTAGCCGATAAAACTATAAAAAGTAAAAACTTGCTGGGTAAAATTGGAGCAAGTTTAAGTCATTTTTTTATATATAAAGGTTTTGGCTTAGCTGCTTTTGTTATTGCTTATCAAATTTTTATTTCTGGTGTTGCAGTCTTAGTAAAAAAGAAACTTTCTAGAATTATCATTTCTTGGAACTGGAGTTTGTTTATTATGCTTTGGTTTTCGGTTTCATTAGGATTTTTGCATCAAAAATATGCATTATTGTCTGGTGTAATTGGTTTTGAAGTGAATGATTATGTACAAACATTTATAGGTAAAACAGGTTTAGTTTTAATTTTAGTGTTCTTATTAATTGCATATATTGTACTTCGTTATAAAATAACAATAGATGCTTATCTAGAAAAAGTAAAACAAAATAAAATTGAAAGACAAGCAAGAGAATTTGTTGAAAGCGAACAACAAACAACCACTAAAATTAACAAAAAAGTAGAATTTAAAAATCAAGAAGCTGAAAAGAAAACAGAATTAATAGTTGAAAGTAAAAAGGAAAAATCGGAGTTTGAACTTTCTCTAGAAAATTTAAAACCAACTATTACCAATCATTCTGATGTAACTACAAAAAATGAAGAAATTACTTTAAAAGTTGAACAAGAGATTACACCAGAACTTAAAGTTGAAGAAACTGTAATTGAGGATTTAAAAGAGGTAGAAATTGATATAGCAATTGCAAGAGAAGAAGAGCATTCTGTAGAGAATTTATCAGATAAAGTTTTAAAAGATTTTGGCGAGTTTGATCCAACCTTAGAGCTATCAAACTTTAAATTCCCTACTTTTAATTTACTAAAACAATACAACGAAAGTATTTCTATAGATCCTACTGAACTAGAAGCCAATAAAAATAGAATTGTAGAAACTTTAAAAAACTACAAAATTGGTATCGCAGAAATTAAGGCAACTGTTGGACCAACAATTACACTATATGAAATTGTACCAGAAGCAGGAATTCGTATTTCTAAAATTAAAAATTTAGAAGACGACATTGCACTATCTTTATCTGCTTTGGGTATAAGAATTATTGCTCCAATTCCTGGTAAAGGAACTATTGGTATAGAAGTACCTAATAAAAAATCGACTATAGTTTCTATGCATTCTGCCATTTCATCAAAGAAATTTCAAGAATCGCAAATGCAATTGCCAATAGCTTTAGGTAAAACAATTTCTAATGAAACTTTTGTGGTTGATTTAGCAAAAATGCCTCACTTATTAATGGCAGGTGCAACTGGTCAAGGAAAATCTGTAGGTTTAAATGCGGTTTTAACATCACTCTTATATAAAAAACACCCTGCAGAAGTTAAGTTTGTTTTGGTCGATCCTAAAAAAGTAGAGTTAACTTTATTCAATAAAATTGAACGTCATTATTTGGCTAAATTGCCTGATACTGAAGATGCAATTATTACAGATACTACCAAAGTTGTGCATACATTAAACTCTTTGTGTATAGAAATGGATAATCGTTACGATTTGCTAAAAGCAGCAATGGTAAGAAATATTAAAGAGTACAACACTAAATTTAAACAGCGTAAATTAAATCCTAACGATGGACATCAATTTTTACCTTATATCGTTTTGGTTATTGATGAATTTGCAGATTTAATTATGACAGCTGGTAAAGAAGTAGAAACGCCTATTGCACGTTTAGCTCAATTGGCTAGAGCCATTGGTATTCATTTAATTGTAGCTACACAAAGACCTTCTGTAAACGTAATTACAGGTATTATTAAAGCCAATTTCCCTGCAAGAATTGCATTTAGAGTTACTTCAAAAATTGATTCTAGAACCATTTTAGATGCTGGTGGTGCAGATCAATTAATTGGTCGTGGAGATTTATTATATACCAATGGAAATTCGATAACAAGAATACAATGTGCTTTTGTTGATACTCCAGAAGTAGAAAAAATTACTGATTTTATTGGTTCGCAAAAAGCATACACAGAAGCTCATTTATTACCAGAATATGTAGATGATGAAAGTGGCACAAGTATTGATATTGATGTAGCAGACAGAGATAAATTGTTTAAAGAAGCTGCAGAAATTATTGTTACAGCACAACAAGGTTCTGCTTCTTTATTACAAAGAAAATTAAAATTAGGCTACAACAGAGCTGGTAGATTAATAGATCAATTAGAAGCTGCAGGTATTGTTGGTGGCTTTGAAGGTAGTAAAGCAAGACAAGTGTTAGTTTCAGATTTTATGGCTTTAGAACAATTATTAGAAAACGAAAAAAATCAATAGTGGCTCAGAAAGATTAAGAGCAACAAAATTTTAGAACATGAAAAAAATAACAATCTTATTTTTAAGCTTATTTATAACAAGCATAACTTTTTCACAAACCTCACCAAAAGCAAAAGCATTATTAGATGAAGTTTCATCAAAAATGAGTGCCTATAATAATATGTTTCTTGGTTTTAGTCAGACTTTAAGTAACGAAGAAGCAGGAATTAAAGAAGGTGATGAACCACCAATTAGAGGAGAAATAAATTTGCAAGGCGAAAAATACAATCTAAATTATTTAGGGAATAACTTTATTTACGATGGTAGCAAACTCTATGTAATTAACAACGAAGAAAAAGAAATTTCTATTACAGAAGGAGATATGGATGGCGATGATGGTTTTATTTATCCTTCTAAATTACTTACTTTTTATAAAGAAGGTTATAATTTAGAAATGGGTAAATTAGAAAACATAAATGGTAGAAAAATACAATTTGTAACCTTAAATCCAATTGATAGTGATTCTGAAATTGTAAAAGTTGAATTAGGAATTGATGAAAAAACAAAGCACATTTATAAGTTAGTACAAACTGGTACTAATGGCGCAAAAACTAGTTTTACGATTACAACTTTTAAAAGTAATCAAGCTTTATCAGAAGGTTTTTTTAAGTTTGATAAGCAAAAATATTTGGCTCAAAAATATACAATTGATTAAATATTTCAATTAACAATAAATTAGTAGCATCTTATTAATTAAGATGCTACTTTTGTTTTTTATGAAGATTTTAGATAAATACATCCTAAAGAGTTTTCTAGTACCTTTTGTAGCTACATTTCTAATTGTACTTTTTGTATTAGTAATGCAGGCTTTATGGCAAGCTTTCGAGAATATTGCTGGTAAAGGAATTAGTCTTGTCTTTATTTTAAAGTTTTTATACTACACCACTTTAATGATTATTCCGCAAGCGTTACCAATTGGTGTGCTTTTATCGTCTATTATGGCAATGGGTAATTTAGGTGAAAATTATGAATTTGCTGCAGCTAAATCTGCAGGAATTTCTCTACAAAGGTTGGTAAGACCAATGGCAATTTTAGCGATTGCTTTAAGCGGAATTAACTTCTTGTTTTTAAATAATGTATATCCATATGCAATTTTAAATCAATCGAATTTATATTTAAACATCAAAAAGAAAAAGCCAGCAATGGCTTTAGTTCCTGGAAGTTTTAATGCAGATTTACCTGGTTATCAAATTAAATTTGATGAAAAATACGGTGAAGATGAAAACCTATTAAAAAAAGTTTTAATCTACGATTTAAATAGCAGAAAAGGGAATCAAAAAGTAATAACTGCAGATAGAGGTAAAATTATTACAGAAGAAGGCAGTAGATATATGACCTTTGTTTTGTATGATGGCTATTATTACGAAGAACATATAAAGTCTGCAAGAACACAAAATAAAAGAAAAAGAATGGCAGCATCTAATGCCACTTTTAAGGAATATGAATTCAATATTGATATTTCATCGATAATGGGAGGTGATTTAGATACCAACAGAGTTACCAATCATTTTAGAATGCTAACCTTAAAAGAATTAAAGGATACCATACCAAAATTAAAAGGTAGGTATGATGAAATTTTAGGTTTACGAGCAAAAAATATTTACATCAGTACACAAGCTAAAGAATTATATAAATACCCAGATTCTTTAAAAAATAACAAACTAGATAGCATTACTTTAAATAACTTTGAGATTAAAGATAAAATTTCTATTTTAAATTCTGCTACTACAAAAACAAATAGAGTTTTAAGTACATTAAAAAACAATACAGAAACCGTTAAATGGAACAGAAAAGGTCTTAATTTTTACGATACAGAATATTATAATAGAATTGCTTTTTCTTTATCGTGCGTTATTCTCTTTTTTATTGGTGCGCCTTTAGGCTCCATTATTAGAAAAGGTGGTTTTGGTATGCCAATGATATTGGCCATAGCCATCTATGTAACTTATTTCTTTACCAATACTTTTGGTAGAAATTTAGCAGAAGAAAGTACTGTTTCTGCATTTTTAGGTTCTTGGGTTTCTGCAATTATTATGATTCCTGTTGCTATTTTATTAACCAGAAGAGCTACAAAAGACAAAGGAATTTTTAATATTGATTCCTTTTTACAACCTATTACTAAAATATTTAAAAAAATAGTACCTAAAAAAAGGTAGAAAATATGACATCACAAATTTCAGATAAAAAAACACAATTAAATACTATAGAAGAAGCTATTACCGATATTAAAAACGGTAAAGTTATTATAGTTGTAGATGATGAAAACAGAGAGAATGAAGGTGATTTTTTAGCCGCTGCAGAAATGGCTACGCCAGAGATGATTAACTTTATGGCTACTCATGGCCGTGGATTAATTTGTGCGCCTTTAACTGAAACTCGTTGTAAAGAATTACAGTTGGGTATGATGGTGAATAATAACACAGACCCAATGGAAACCGCTTTTACAGTTTCTGTAGATTTACGTGGTAAAGGAGTTACAACTGGTATTTCTGCATCTGATAGAGCATTAACAATTAAAGCTTTAATAGATAAAGAAACCAAACCATTCGATTTAGGAAGACCAGGTCATATTTTTCCGTTAATTGCTAGAGAAGGTGGTGTTTTACGTAGAACAGGTCATACAGAAGCAGCCATAGATTTTGCAAGATTAGCAGGTTTACAACCAGCAGGAGTTATTGTAGAAATTATGAATGATGATGGTTCAATGGCTCGTTTACCTCAACTTTTAGAAGTCGCTAAAAAGTTTGATATTAAAATAGTTTCTATCGAAGATTTAGTAGCTTATAGAATGGAACACGATTCGTTAATAGAAAAGAAAGAAGACTTTAATATAGAAACTCGTTTTGGTAAATTTAGATTAAGAGCTTACCAACAAACTACAAATAACCAAGTACACATTGCCTTAACCAAAGGGAATTGGATCAATGATGAAGGCGTTTTAACAAGAATAAATTCCACTTTGGTAAATAACGATATTCTTGGAACTTTAACCAATAATGCCGATAAGAAATTAGACCAAATGTTTAAGGTGATTAATGATCATGAAAAAGGAGCAATTTTATTCATCAATCAACAAAATCAATCTAAAAACTTATTAAGTAGATTAGCTGTTTTAAAAGAAAGTCAGAAAAATGGTGAAATGAAAGCACCTGCAATTTCTATGGATCAAAGAGATTTTGGAATTGGTGCTCAAATTCTGCACGATTTAAATATCAGCAAACTAAAATTGATAACGAATACTCAACAAACCAAAAGAGTGGGAATGATTGGTTATGGTTTAGAAATTATTGATTATGTTAATTATTAAACTATTAACAAATCTAACTTTCTAAAAAAACACGAAATACTTACCTTTTTACTTTCTAAAAAAACATTTAATTTATGAAAGTAAAAGATAAAGTTGTAATTGTAACTGGAGCATCCAAAGGAATAGGAAAAGAAATTGCAATACTCTTAGCCAAAAATGGTGCTAAAGTTGTTGTTAATTATTCCAATAGCGAAAAAGAAGCAAATGCTGTAGTTGATGCTATTAAAAAAAATAATGGTAAAGCTTTTGCTTTTAAAGCTGATGTTAGCAAAAAAGAAGAAGTAATTGCTCTTTTTGATAAAACTATTGCCAGCTTTGGTAAAATAGATGTTTTAGTAAATAATGCTGGTGTAATGTCTGCCAAAAAACTAAAAGATAATTCAGAAGCAGATTTCGACAAGCATTTTAATGTAAACGTAAAAGGTATTTTAAATACGCTACAAGAAGCAGAAAGCAAACTTGCAGATAATGGAAATATTGTAAATATTTCTTCTAGTACTGTAAAATTAATGTTACCAACTTACGCAATTTACTCAGCATCTAAAGCAGCAGTAGAACAAATTACACGTGTATTTTCTAAAGAGATTGGTAGAGGGATTTCTGTAAATGCCGTAGCTCCTGGTCCAACAGAAACCAACTTGTTTTTAGAAGGAAAGTCTGATGAATTTATAGAAAAACTAAAAGGAATGAATGCTTTTCATAGACTTGCTAAACCAATAGACATTGCTCAAGTGGTTTTATTTATGGCAAGTGATGAATCTAAATGGATTTCTGGACAAGTTATTGGAGCAAATGGAGCAATGGTTTAAATTAAAACCTCTACTCCACTTTTTAATTCAATTGGTTTTTGGTTTTTACGAAACAATCTTGCTGTTAATTTTCCACGTAAATAAATAGCATTATCCACAACCTCTAACCAACTACCTTCTCGTAAACCTAACACAGAAATATCATTAAAAACGTGAAATTCTTTTATTCTGGTTTCTCGAGTTTCTCCCATATGTTTAGAACCTTTTATAGGATCTAAATAATGGGCGTTAATATTAAAGGGAATACAACCTAAAGTAGTAAAACTTGGCGGATACACAATTGGCATATCATTAGTATTCTTCATATTTATACCACAAATATTGCTCCCTGCACTTGTACCTAAATAAGCTGTCCCGTTTTCTAAAACTTCTTTTAAGGTTGATAAAACATCATTTTTATACAATTGATTTACCAACTCAAAAGTATTACCACCTCCTGTAAAAATAGCTTCTGCATTTAATATTGCTTCTTTAGGATTTTTAAATTGATGAATTCCTTTTACCTCTATATTTATGGTAGAAAATGCTTTGTGTGCAATTGCTGTATATGCATCGTAAGTAATGCCACTTGGTCTTGCATAAGGTATAAAAAGTAACGTTTTTACATCAGCAAAAAAAGACTTTAATGTTAGTAATAAATATTCTAAATAACCACTTCCGTGAATGGTAGATGTACTTGCAATAATCATTTTTTTCATAAAAGAGAAATCGATCTAATTGATAATAATCTTAATAATTCTAAAATTATTTTTTTTGTAAATATTAATTGGCTAAATTAACTAATTAAATATTTAAGCCTCAAAATATGAAAACTAAAATTTTTATGCTCACGTTATTTATTAGTTTGTTTTATGCTTGCGAAATTTCTAATACAACAGACGTAGAAATTAATACTTTAGATTTAGTAGGTACTTGGTCTTTAACAAATATTGTAATAGATAATGCTGAATTAAACGTAACAAGTCCTGTTATTACTACAATTACAGGTAGCGGATTTGGAAAAGATTTGAATGCAACACTTACTTTTTCTGAAAATCCTAATCTTGCTGAAATTAATGGCGATTTAACTTTTGTTTTAAACTATAATTTAACTGGCGAAACTTATACAGAAGAACTTTATTTAGATAATATCTTTTTCAATGACACTTTTAGTTTTTTATCAAGTTCCTGGGAGTTAGATGGTAATGTACTAACACTAAACGAAGGTGGTGAACAATTAAATATTGATCTTATCTCTTATATTGATGACATTTTAACCATAGAAGTAGATGTTAACAAAACAATTACTGTAGATGATGTTACTTCTATTGTAACTGGTAAAGCCACTTTAACTATAGAAAAATAATATTTTTAAACAAATTATCTTAAAAGCATCGTAAAATTTATGATGCTTTTTCTGTTTAACAAAAGTTTATAAAAGCATTAATAGAGTTTTAAGAGCTACTCCCCTTTTCTTTGTTAATATGAGAAATTTGGCACTACTTTGTTGTATGTTATTTTGTATTTTGTCTTACAGTCAAGAAACAAGAAAAGTAATTACTGGTAAAATCTTGTTTGATGATGAAGCTGTTAAAGATGCACATATCATCAATAAAAACTCTAATCAAGGAGCAAGTACCAACGATTTTGGCTTGTTCGAAATTCCGGTTGCTATTGGTGATGTAATCACGTTTTCTCACATCAATCTTCAAAAAAAAGAAATTACAATTACCCAAGAAATTATAGACCAAGAAATCTTTCTAATTACTCTAAAAGGTAAAACTTATGAATTAGAAGAAATTGTTTTAGAAAAACCAAAGAGCATATTTTATGTAGATCCAGAAATAATGCCACCACCAACCGTAAATGCAAAAACACTGAATTTACCTTATGCAAATACAATTGCTAAAAAAGATTATGCTGTTGTAAAATTTAGATCTGGTGCAGCTGTAAATTTAGACAATTTAATAATTTCTTTAAACGGAAATCTTAGACGTGAAAAAGAATTAAAAAAAATAAAGTTAGAAGATAAAGCACTTGCAAAAATTAGAAAATATTTTACAGATGATTTTTTTATAACAGACTTAAATATAAAACCAGAAAATATATATCCGTTTTTAAATTATTGTTATAAGAAAAACATCATAAATTATTTTAACAAAGAAAACAATTTGGCTGTTACAAGAATTTTAATTCAAGAAAGCAGAACTTTTCCGCAGAAGAAAACCGAAATCACATTGCTCGAAGAAAAGTAAGATTATCAATCTAAAAATGCTATATGATAAAAAAACTACTCTTATTTTTTTCGTTTTTTATTATAATTTTAAACGCTTCTTCACAAGAAAATAAAACTATAATTAACGGAAAAATTTTAGATTCTTTAGGTATTGTTAAAAATGCAAACATCATAAACCTAAATACAAAACTAGGTACTTTTTCTAATGATTTTGGTGTATTCAGAATGTTAGTTTCTAAAGGAGATTCTTTAATAATTTCTTCTGTACAGCATAGATCAAAAAAAATATACGTTTCAGATAAAATTATATCAGAAAATAATTTAGAAATTTCTTTAAAATTAAACATCTACACTTTAGATGAATTTGTGTTAAAAAGACACGATTTAATGGGTAGATTGGCTGTTGATGTAAAATCTTTACCCAAAAATAAACAAGATTCCATATTAAGAGATGTTATGGATTTTTCTAAAGTGAATTTTGAGCATCAAGATACTAGAATTGATGCAAATATAAGAGCAAAACCTATAATTGCTAAAACTGTTTCCAATCAATATTCTGGTTTAAAAGTCGGTAAAGTTTTAAGTAAACTCAATCCTTTTAAAAAAGACAAAAAAACGAAACCTTTAGAAGATAATTTAAGTTATTTAGAGGCATTTCCTACTAAATTATTAAGTGAACTTGGTGAAGACTACTTTTATAATCAATTAAAGATTCCCAAAGAAAAATATTATCATTTTTTAGAATATTGCAAACCTTTAAATATCGAAAAAATGTACAAAAATGGTAGGGTTTTAGAAGTTATAGAGGTACTAAGAACCCAAAGTTTTCAATATCTTAAAATTATCAGTAAAAAATAACTGAACAAAATTCATCCATAGTAAATTCTTTAAACTACTTCTTAATAATAGTTTTTAACATAAGTTTAAAACAGATTTTTTAAACCATAAACAATAAAAGTTTTACTTTGTAAGTAAAGTTTTATTTATGATAAAAAAATTATTGCTATTTTTTCTTTTTTTAGGATGCACTTTAAGCGCTTATTCACAAAAGAAACCTAAAATAATTATTGGTAAAATCACAGATTCTTTAGGTATTGTTAAGAATGCGAATATCATCAACCTAAAAACAAATCAAGGTACTTTCTCTAGTGAGCAAGGTTTGTATAGAATTTTTGCTTCAGAAGGAGATACACTTCGCTTTTCTTCTGTACAGCATCAATCTAAAAAAATTGTAATTACAGAACGTATTATAGATGCTAAAGAACTAAACGTAAAACTAAAACTTACCATTTATACTTTAGATGAGTTTGATTTAAAAAGACACAATTTAATGGGTAGATTAGGTGTAGATTTAAAAGATGTACCTAATAATAAGAAAGACTCTTTATTAAGAAGTGCTTTAGATTTTTCTAATATCGATTTTAGTGAAGTAGACCCTAGAATAGATGCCAACATAAGAGCAAAACCACCAGAAAATAATGTAGATCCTATTAGTAAATTTTCTGGTGCAGGAGCTGCAGCTGTTATGCCTTTTAAATATTCTGAAAGGTTATGGGCTTTGCGTAAAGAATTGGCTCGAAAAAAAGCATTTCCTTATCAAATACTATCTGAACTTGGTGAGCAGTTTTTCTTTGATCAATTAAAAATACCAATAGAAAACTATTTTCACTTTTTAGAGTACTGTAATCCTTTAGGTATAGAAGATTTGCATAAAGAAGGTAAAACTCTAGAATTGATTAAAATATTAAGAGCTGAAAGTATTTCTTACCTAAAAATCGAGAAAAAAGAGTAATTTAGCTCAAAACTTGAATAATTATTATCAAAATAAACAAAAAGCAAAGAATTCACTAATAAAAAATACAGTTTATATCACATTTTAAAGTGAGTTTATAGTAAAGCAATTCTAATGAAATTAAAAAACACCTTATTACTCTTTTTAATTATTCCGCTTTTATCTTTTTCGGTTCATAAATATTATTTGAGTTTAACCCAAATAAATTACAAGCCAGAAGCCAAAGCAATTCAAATTACCATTAATGTTTTTATGGATGATATTGAAACAGCTTTAAACAAAGACAACAACATAGATTTACAATTAACCACAAAAAAAGAACTTAAAAATAACGATATCTATTTCGAAAATTATTTAAAAGATAAACTCTTTTTTAAGGTAGATAATATCTCAAAAAACTTTAATTATATTGGCAAAGAATATGATGGAGATTTGGTTTTCTTTTATTTAGAAATAGAAAACATAGAAAAAGTAACTACAATCGATGTTACCAACAAGATTTTAATTGAGCATTTTGATGAACAACAAAACTTAATAAAATCGAAAGTAAATGGTAAAAGCAAAAGTAAGTTATTAACCAAAGAAGAAAATTCAGTACAACTCAAATATTAACACAAACAAACATTTTATGAAAAAAATTGGACTCTTATTGTTCTCATTTGCATTTGCTGCCAATTCTTATGGCCAAATCACAAAACAAGGACATACAAATCAAAATAAGTTTAAGCAATTAAAACAAGAATTACCAACACCAAATTTAGAGAGAACTGCCTCTGGTAAACCTGGTAAAGAGTACACACAGCAGAAAGTAGATTATGTAATGGACATTACTTTAGATGATGCCAATACAAAAATTACAGGCTCAGAAACCATTACTTATCATAACAATTCTAAAGACGATTTAGAGTATTTATGGGTACAATTAGACCAGAATATGAGAGCTGCAGACTCTAAAACTCCAGACATTAGTCCGAGTAGAATTAGAACTAAAATGAGTAAAGGCAGATATAATAGAGCTTTTCCAGAAGAACGTTTTGATGGTGGTTTTAATATAATGAGTGTTACTAATAAAGATGGTAGCCCATTATTACATACTATTAACCAAACAATGATGCGTATTAACTTAGTAGAACCTTTAGCTTCTGGAGCTACTTTTGAGTTTAATATTTCTTGGTGGTACAACATCAACAATCATAGAACAGATGGTGGTAGATCTGGTTACGAGCATTTTGATGAAAATGACAATAACAATTATGTAATTGCACAGTTTTACCCAAGAATGTGTGTTTATGATAATGTAGAAGGATGGCAAAACGACCAATTCTGGGGAAGAAGTGAATTCGCATTAGAATTTGGAGATTTTACGGTTAACATTACAGTACCAGAAGACCATATGTTAGGTGCAACAGGAGTTTTACAAAACGAAAGTGAAGTTTTAACCAAAAAGGAACAAAAAAGATTAGAAACTGCAAGAAAAACTTTTGATGATGTAGTTGTTATTAGAACTCAAAAAGAAGCAGAAAAGATTGAAAAATCGAAAGCAACAGGTACTAAAACTTGGAAATTTGTTGCAGAAAACGTGCGTGATTATGCATTTGCAACATCAAGAAAATTTATTTGGGATGCTATGGCTGTAGATATTAATGGTAAAACTGTAATGGCTTATTCATTATATTCTAAAGAAGCAAATCCATTATATGGTGATCATTCTACAAAAGCAGTTGCACAAACTTTAGAAACATATTCTAAATATACTTTCGATTATCCTTACCACAAAGCAATTTCTGTTGATGGGCAAATGGGTATGGAATATCCTCAAATTTGTTTTAATCCTGGTAGACCAGATTTACCAGATGGTGGTTATTCTGATAGAATGAAATACAGAATGGTTAAAGTTACAATTCACGAAGTTGGCCATAACTTTTTCCCAATGATTGTAAATTCTGATGAAAGACAATGGACTTGGATGGACGAAGGTTTAAACTCATATATGGAAATGTTAGCTGAGTTAGATTACGATCCTAACTTTCCAATTACAAGAGGTTATCCTAAAAATATTGTAAGATATATGTCTGGAGATCAATCTAGAATTGCTCCAATTATGTCTAAAGGAGATAACGTATATAGTTTTGGTTCTAACGCTTATGGTAAACCAGCAACAGCTCTTTGGATTTTAAGAGAAACCATTATGGGTAAAGAATTATTTGACCACGCTTTTAGAACTTATTCACAAAGATGGATGTTTAAACGCCCATCACCAGCAGATTTCTTTAGAACTATGGAAGATGCCTCTGGTATAGATTTAGACTGGTTTTGGAGAGGATGGTTTTACACTACAGATGTTACTGATATAGGTATTAAAGGTGTTAAAAAATATGCTACAAAAGAATCTGGAGATACAGTTGAGTTTGTAGAAGATACTACAGAAGGTTTAGGTTTTGCTAAAAATGAAAACAAATATCATTACGAAATCACTTACGAAAAACCAGGTGGATTAGTAATGCCAATTATTGTAGAATTTACTTATAAAGATGGTACAAAAGAGAAAAAAACATACCCAGCACAAATCTGGAGATATAATGATAAAGAAGTAACTAAAGTTTTTTCATCATCTAAACAAATAGAAAGCATAATGATAGATCCTGATTTAGAAACTGCAGATGTAGATACTTCTAACAATGCATTTCCTAAAGAAACAGCAAACAAATTCGACAAGTTTAAATCGAAAATAAAAGGATAAAATCTTAAGTCTGTAAAAGACACTATTTACTTTACTAAAAGTTAATTTAAAAGGCAATATGTGTACATATTGCCTTTTATTATGATAAAGGTTTGTTAAAATTTTAACAAACCTTTACCTCTTTGTATAGTAATTGTTAATTTTAGCCTAAATAAAATTCAAATCATAACAAATGAAAAAAATCTCTTTATTCGTATTTTCTTTATTCTTTATAAGCACTGTTAGCATTGCGCAAGAAAAAAAGGAAGAAAAGAAAACGCAACAAGGACACACAGACCAAAACAAATTCAGACAAATGAAAGATGTTTTGGCAACGCCTAACGATCAGCATACAGCTTCTGGTGCTCCAGGACATCAATATACGCAACAAAAAGTTGATTATATTATGGACATTCGTTTAGAAGAAAGTACAAATAAAATTTATGGTGATGAAAAAATAACGTATCACAATAACTCTAAAGACAATTTAGAATATTTATGGGTACAGTTAGACCAAAATATGAGAGCTGACGATTCTAAAACTCCGTTAGCAAAATCTGAAGGTGCATCTGCATTTATAACACCAAGTAACTTTAAAAGTACCTATTTAAAAGAAGGTAAAGGTTTTGGTTTTAATATAGAAAAAGTAACAAGTGCTGGTAAACCATTATCACATTTCATCAACAGAACAATGATGAGAGTTAATTTACCTAAAGCTTTAGCTCCTGGTGAAAGCTTTGAGTTTAGCATAAAATGGAATTATAAAATTAACGACATTAACAAAGATGGAGGTCGTTCTGGTTTAGAATCTTTTCCTGATGGAAACAACAACTACACAATTGCACAATTTTTTCCAAGATTAGCAGTATATAATAATGTAGAAGGATGGCAAAATATGCAATTCTGGGGACGTTCTGAGTGGGCTTTAGAATTTGGAGATTATGAAGTTAACTTAACTGTACCAGAAGATCATATTGTAGATGCTACAGGTGTTTTACAAAACGAAAAAGATGTTTTAACTAAAACACAACGTAAACGTTGGGAAGCTGCCAGAAAATCTTTTGATAAACCAGTTTTAATCGTAACTCAAGAAGAAGCTGAAAAAGCTGAAAAAGGACGTGCAACAGGTACAAAAACTTGGACATTTAAAGCACAACAGGTAAGAGATTTTGCTTTTGCAACATCAAGAAAATACATTTGGGATGCTATGGCTACAGATGTAAATGGTAAAACGGTTATGGCTGTATCATTATACCCTAAAGAAGGTAATCCTTTATGGGAAGAGCACTCAACAAGAGCTGTAGCCACTACTTTAATTGAATATTCTAAGTTAACGTTTACCTATCCTTATCCTAAAGCAATTTCTGTACATTCAGAAAGACAAGGTATGGAGTACCCAATGATTTGTTTCAACTTTGGTCGTCCAAATCCTGATGGAACGTATTCAGACAGAACTAAAAAAGGAATGTTAGGTGTAATTATCCACGAAGTTGGGCACAACTTTTTCCCAATGATTGTAAATTCTGATGAAAGACAATGGACATGGATGGATGAAGGTTTAAACTCTTTTGTAGAAATTTTAGCAGAAGATGTTTACGATCCTGAATTATTTGCATCAAACCCTGCAAAAAATATTACACGTTATATGGGTGGAGATCAATCTAACATCTCTCCTATCATGTCTCAAGGAGATTATGTAAAACAATTCGGACCAAATGCATATTCTAAACCAGCTGCTGGTTTATATATGTTACGTAAAACAATTATGGGTCCAGAATTATTTGATCACGCTTTTAGAACTTATTCACAAAGATGGATGTTTAAACACCCAACTCCAGAAGATTTCTTTAGATCTATGGAAGATGCATCTGGTATGGATTTAGATTGGTTTTTTAGAGGATGGTTTTATACTACAGATGTTACAGACATAGGTATTAAAAATGTGAAACCTTTATATTTAACTGATAAGCCAAGTGAAAGAGTAACTAAGTTAAAAGAACAATACAAACAGTATTTTGATAACTTAGGAGACTTAGTTTACATTACTGATAAAAAAGAAGATGCAAACCCAAAAGCAATGGATAAATATTTAGATGGTGTAGAAGCGCCAAGCTATATTTACTCAGTAGAATTCGAAAAACCAGGAGGTTTAGTAATGCCATTAATCGTAGAATTAACCTATGCTGATGGTACTACAGAAAGACAAACTTTCCCAGCACAAATTTGGATGAAAGATGATGCCACTGTAAAAAGAATTTTCTCTTCTACACAAGAAATTAAAAGTTTTAAAGTAGATCCAGATCAAGAAACTGCAGATGTAAATACATCTAACAACAGCTGGCCAAAACCACAAACTGATAAGTTTGATCAATTTAAAGCTAAAGTAAAAGGATAAGATTTTCTACTTATATTATTTGAACGTAAACCTCGTAATTACTACAATTCAGTAATTACGAGGTTTATTTTTTTAAGTGATTTTTTTAGTTTAGAAATCATACAATTAGAAGAATTGAAGTCGATTTAAATTAAGGAAACTATAATAATTGAATATGTAAAGTCATCCAATTTATTGGTAAGAAAAAAGGTTAAACTAATTTTCGAATTAGCTAAAATGATATATTTTAAAAAAATACATTATTCTTTTTATATATAGACAGTTATACCATTTTTTAATTTTCTTTTAATTAGAATTGCAGGTTGGTGATTAATATCGAATTTTGGGAAGTTTCGTTTTTCGCTAAGTACTTCTGGTTTATCTTCTGCTGTACCTTTAAAACCATTTTAAATTTACCCACTGCAATTTTACCATCTGCCAAATACTCTTCTAATTTAATACCTAATACCAACAAAACAGCTTTTACATCTTCACTATGCAATGTATACTAAATACAAATCATATCTAGATCTATTGTATCCGTATTTATTGCTTGCAAAATATATTGTTCTTTGTTAACACCAATACAATTATTTCTTTTTGTTATTCTAAACCTTAATGCCATACCATTTAAAATTTCTATTGTTAGAATATATAAATACTTAAGTATCTGTTTACAATTTATTCTTAATTAACTATAATAAAAATATGTATTTTATACTTATTTATTTCAATAGATACGTTTAAGATTATAAAAAGGTTACTATGCTTGATTATTTAATAAGATAGTTTTTGGGTTATGTACCTACTCTTAAAAAATTTAATCAGAATTAAGAAAGTATCATTAAAATTGTTAACTTTACTGATAGCTATGAAAACAATAACTTTAAAACCAAAAAAACACCGAGAAAAAGAAGTTTTTTCTATTGAGTATCCTTTTGATAAGGAAATAAAAACTCACTTAAAAAAACTACCTTTTGTTTTTTGGAGCAATACACTTAGATGTTATTATGCTGAGTTAAATAAAGAAAATGTTGGTTTAATTTTTGATCATTTAAGACTTAAAAAATGGTTTATAGATTACAGTAGTCTTCAATTAAAAAACAAATCTATAACCAAGAAAAAAGAAGCAACTCCCCTATTTTTACCAAATCTTTCAGAAGCATTAAAAATTGATATTAATAAATTTAAAAGATGGTTACAACAAAAAAGATTAAGTGAAAATACTGTAAATACCTATGCAGATGTAACTACATCTTTCTTAAAATATAGTGTATTAAAAAACTCAAATAATTATTCAACAAAGCTTATTGAAGCCTTTAATTACGATTTTATTTTTAAACAAAACAAATCTGTTTCATATCAAAATCAATGCATAAATGGCATAAAGAAATACTTTGAGTTTAAAGGTTTACAGGTTGAGAACATGTACATAGAAAGACCTAAAAAAGAAAGAAAATTACCATCGGTTTTAAGTGTAATAGAAATTAAATCCATCTTAGCCAACACAAAAAATTTAAAGCATAAAACACTATTATCATTAATTTATTCAGCAGGATTAAGGATTGGAGAAGCTCTAAATTTAAAAGTGAAAGATGTTGATGGACAGAGAATGTTAATCCATATTCATCAGGCAAAAGGTAAAAAGGATAGATATACATTATTATCTGCCAGCTTTTTAAAATTATTGAGAGATTATTACAAAGCCTACAAACCAAAAGATTATTTATTTGAAGGACAAAAAGGAGCACAATATACAAACTCAAGTGCACAATCAGTATTAAAAATTGCAACTCAAAAAGCAGGAATAAAAAAAAGAGTCACCTTACATACATTAAGGCATAGTTTTGCAACCCATTTATTAGAAAACGGAACAGATATAAGATATATTCAGGAATTGTTGGGTCATAATAGTCCAAAAACCACAATGATTTACACACACGTAACAGAAACCAGCATAAAAAACATTAAAAATCCGTTTGATGATTTATAGTAAAATGATATCTTTAACTAAACTAAATGAATATTTATAATAACAACAAAAACTCAGCATAGCCCACCAAAAAAGATCAAAAGGCTTATAAAAGTTGAGTGTATATACAAGTTACCTACAATACAAAAAAAACGAACTATGAGTTTATTTAACGACATAATTGAAGGACTTATTAAAGGTTTTACTTCTTCAAATAAGAATTTAAAACTAATTGTAAAAGTCTCAATTGCTTTTGTGATTTTAGCAATACTTGTAGTTCTTGTAGGAGAATTAAAAGCTGACGATGTTAACAAAAAAAGTTTTGACCTTGTTGCTGGAGTTCTAGGGTTAGTTGGAGCATTTTTAGGTTTTGGAATAAAGGTTTATGAAGACACTAAAGAAAACGAAAAAAGAGCTGAAAAAATAGAGTCTCTTGAAAAAGAAATAAAAGAAAAACCAGATGAAAGTCAAACAGCTTGGGAACTTGCTCGATTAAAATTAGAAAGTTATTTGAATAAAAACTTAAAACAAGTTTCATCAATTTTTTATCTTTCTGCTACAGTAATGTTAGTTGGATTTGGATTAATAATTTTTGGAGTTTATAAAGTTTATTCAAATCCAGAATTATTAAACCCTTCAATTTTAGTTACTTGTACAGGAGTAATTGTTAATTTTATTGGCGGAACTTTATTATTAATTTATCGTTCTACAATGAATCAAGCAAAAGGATATGTCGAAGTACTTGAAAGAATTAATGCAGTCGGAATGTCTATCCAAATTTTAGAATCAATAGATGATAAAAATCTTGAATTAAAAGATTCGACAACAGCAGAAATTGCAAAGGAACTTTTAAAAATTTATGGAAAGAATAATCTGAAAAGTACTGTAGGTAACACCGTATAAACTTTATTGCTGGTTTTAGCTCACTTGGGAAATTCCTTCGGAATTTCGCCGTTCGTGTTTTATTTAGTAAATTCAGTGCTTAAACAACGCAACAAAGCTTATACAACAACGTTACCACACATTTGAGAAAAACGCTTTTCATATCGACAATTTTAGTTTTGAATTCATTCTTTTCGTTTGCCCAAAACAGAATTGAATTAGTTACGAATGATTGTAGTCAAGAAAATGGATTTACAATGTTTTTATTGGATAGAGCTAAACCAAAAATTCTAACTGAACAAAAATTTGAACAAGAAGAAAAATATTGGAATAGCCAAAAGAAGATTTTACTCAATAATTCGGACATTCTAAAAATAGAATACACGAATATTTTTGGACAGATAATCGACACAACTTTCACAAACGCAAAGGAACTGAATGAAATAAAAATCTGTGTAAATAAATTCAAAGATTACGAAAAGAAATCTCTAATAAAAGAATCAATCCAAAACGACCAAAGCTGGGTTTTAAACTCAACTTGGGGACATCAAACTTTTGAATCTGACAAATTAATTTTAAAACCTAAAAAAGGATTTCTAAAATATAAATATTACAAAAACGGAAAAAGAATAAAACGTGGAAAAATAAAAATAACAGAATTTGTTATAGACAAAATAGCTTTGTTTGAGCGAAAACTGAATTTAATGAAAAACGTCGACAACTCTTGTAATTTTGGAATCAATTATAACCTGAACAATGGAATTGAAAAAATTAATTTTCAAGACGACAGTTGTTCTGGATTTTCGAATGAACAATTATTGTCTGATTTAAAAATATCGGAATAAAAAAACGTGTGGTAACACCGTGTATAATTAATTGCTTTTTAGAGCTTACTTACGAAAATTCCTGCGGAATTTTCTCGGGTTCGTAAAAGTTTACTAACTTAGTTACTTAACCACGCAACTAACCATACACAAACACGTTACCTGTAATTATGAAAAAAACGAAAGTCATTCTTTATTTAATAATTGCTTCTTCAATTTTTATTTCTTGTAAAAAGGAAATTAAAGAAATGAATGAGTTGTTAGAAACGGATTTTAAAATTATTGAATTTTATTATGGTTATGACAATTATGAGAAAAATATCAGAAATGCTGAATCTGAACCAATAATAATAAAAGAAAGAAATTTTCTTGAAATTAATGTAGATGTAGATGGAAATTGTGAAATAGAAGGAAAAAGAATTGAATCCAATTTAATTATTCCTGAACTAAAAAAATATCTAATTCCAAATCCCGAAAATGAAAGTATGCCAAAAACTATTGAGAAGGAATTTACTTACGCTGGAAAAATAATAGTAAATGAAAATTTATTAATTTCTGCATTATTTGACAAAGATTTGAGTTATAAGAAATATAGTGAAATAAGGAACAAAATTTATATTGCACGAAATGAAATTAGAAATGAATTTGCAACAAAGAATTACGGAAAAACTTTAGCTGAATTAATGATATCTGACAAAAAAACTGAAAATGAACAATTTTATGAATTAAATGATATTTTCCCTTTTAATTATTCAGAAATAATGGAGGAATAAAAAAACTACAGGTAACACCGTGTATAAAAAATTGCTACTTTAGTACTTAACCAAAAGCAGTTGCAATTTTATGCACTTTGATTTTCCGTTGGAAAATCCTCGCACACAAAAACGCAACTTTCCATAACACAAACACGTTGTAGCTAATTACAGAAAATGAAAAATTTCCTCTTAATATTAATACTTTTTTTTTCAATTTCTTGCGCAAATAAAAAGAAAAACAATAAAGATGAGTTAGAGAAAAACAAAACTCTAAAAGCCTCATTAATTCTTGGGGAAAGAATAGATGGTCCTGCAAACATTAGAGATACGATTAATGGAAAGTTACTATTCGAATTGAATGATTTAACATTAATAGAAACAACAGAAATAAAAAACAACTGGCTTGAAGTAGGAGTATTTATAAAACCAACCATAGAACAGGCTGAGAATTTCTACATCTTACCAAACACAAAAATTTATTCAAAAAACAAATTAATTGGAATAACTAAAGATACTGTAAACTTTCTTTTTGGTGCGGAAGATTATGCCTTTATCAATGGGTTTTCTCATAAGAACAATATCAAGTCAAATACTATTCCTGAGAATGAACTTAAATCTATAATAAAAAAGAATGAATTTTCATTATCAGATTTCAATCCTTTTATTGAAAATTTTGGATTTGAAATCTCTGAACTGGGTAAACTAGAGGATATCGAACAGTACTACATTAGTCAAAGTATACTAGTTGACATCTCTCCAAGAGACAGAATTACACTTCTGTTTAGAGACAAAATGCTAATTGGATTTATTCATTCCCGAAAAATTTCTTTAGAAAAATTTAAAACCTATGATTTAGTTCGTGGACATAAATTGACAATAACTTCAGATTTAAAAGATTATGAAATCAAAAAAATAATTGAATCTAAAATACAAGTATATAACTCTATTGATTAAAAAACTAGCTACAACAACGCGTATAATTAATGGCTAGTTTTAGCCTGCTTACGAACATTCCTGCGGAATATTCTATCTGTGATTTATTTGCTAACTTAGTTGCTTAAACACGCCACAAATCATACGCAAGACCGTTACCCAACATTAACCACTCAACTCAAAACTGAAAGAAAAATTGAAAGCTGAATTTATTAATCAACCAACATCTGGACAATATGAGGAAAAAATTTTTGACTTAAATACAGTTTGGAAAAGTCAAATTTGGAGTTGGACAAAATTCGTAACAAAAAGTGGATTTGAATGGGTAGGAATGTTTCGTGGAGAACAGAAAAGAATTGCAATTGCGGAAAAAATTAATCAAATAGGAATTCTAACAAGTGACGGACTTTATATTTTAGATATTGAGGAAAAAGAAATCCTATATTTTGACCAAAAAGTAGAATATGGAGAATTAGCTGAAATCCCAACAAAAGATAAATTCATTGTTTCGGAATTTGGCAAAATCGGAATAATTGACGAAAATTTTAAAATAAAGTATTTAAATCTTGAATTTGAGATTGAAAATATTGTGTTTGGAAAATATGAGGAAAAAAGATTGAAAATAAACTTTGAGAAACTACCTAATTATGAAATAATAGATGGCTTTTTAAATACTGAAAATTGGAAAATAGAAATGAAATAAAAAACGTTGGGTAACACCGTATAAACTTTATTGCTAGTTATAGCTCACTTGGGAAATTCCTCCGGAATTTCGCCGTTCGTGGTTTATTTACTAAATTCACTGCTTAAACAACGCAACAAAGCTTATACAACAACGTTCTACGCAATTTAAAATCAACATAATGGAAACATTCGGAAATAGGATAAATGATTTAATACAAGTTAACAAAAGTCTTCTTTTTTTACAAGGAGAAATGGCTCAACTAACTTATCTTTCATTTGAACAAAATATTAAATGGATTAATAATTTGGAAGAAGGTGCAACAATCCCAATTTCATATCCTTTAGGATTTAAGGCTGACAATACAGCTATAATGAGTACTCCTCGAAATTATACAAAAGATGAACTAACTGAAAAATATGCTCATTTAGGTATGAATAAATTACCTATAGATGCAATTTTTCAGCTTGTTACTATTATGGAAACTTTGATGAATGATATTTTACGAACAATTTTAATAGAATATCCAAGCAAAATACCTTCAAAGAAAAAAGTTGATATTGATTGTGTTTTAAACGCTTCCTCTTTAGAACAAGCTAAAATTACAATTATAGATGGAATTTTAAATGAAATAGCATATAAATCTCCAAAAGATTACGCTTCTGAATTTGAGAAATATACGAGTGTGAAACTACTGGAAAATCCTGTTTTTCATAAATACATTGAACTAAAAGCCACAAGAGATATTCATATACATAATGGAGGAACTGCAAATGAAATTTATTTAATAAAATCTGGAGTGGTTGCAAGAGTTAAGAATGGAGAATTTTTACCTGTAGATATTCAATATTTTTTAATGTCTTATGAACAGTGTTTACAATTAAACGAAATTTTAGAAAAAGAATTAGACAAAATATGGCCAAGTGAAAATTTCAGAAAAAGCGAAACAAAAAAGGAAAGTACTGAAAAAGAGGAAGTAGTTCAAAAAGTAATTGAAGAATCAAAAACGGAAAATAAAGAAGAAACAGAAAAAACTGCGTAGAACACCGTATAAACTTTATTGCTGGCTTTTTGCTTACTTGCGAAAGTCCTTGCGGACTTTCTTGGTCAGTAATTATTTAGTAACTTTACTGCTAAACCATCGCAACAAAGCTTATACATCAACGTTGGGCGTCATACAACAAAATTACTGCAAATAAGAGAAATTAGGATGATTGATAAAATAGAACTAAAAGAAACAAACACCTATATTCAAAAAGTCGAAGTAAATAATCTAGCTAAAGTTAATTTCTTTTTCGGGAGTAATGGTTCTGGAAAATCTACTATTGCTAAGTTATTGTATAACCAAAGCTTATCAGATGTAGAAAAAGATAATAAATTTGAACAATGTAAAATTTCAGGCTTTAATCTTAAAAATGATGAAATTTTAGTTTTTGATGAAAAGTATGTTGAAAGAAATTTTATTTCAAACAAAGAATTATCTGGATTATTTACCCTTAATGAGGAAAACAAAGATATTGATGACAAAATTCGTACAAATCAAAAGGAGTTAAACAAACTAGACAATTATTTAGAAAACTTTTCTAAACGTGAGAGAAAAATAAAAAAAGCATTAAATGACAAACACGAAGAATTAAAGAGAAATTGTTGGTGGGAAAGAAATTCGTTTGACACTTTTTATGAAATTGAATTAGAATATTCGAGAAATAAAGAAAACCATCTAAGAAATATTAGAAATTACCTGCCTATAGATAAATCTGATGAAGAACTATCGTTAGAATCATTATCTGCTAGATATAAAGATTTATTTGAGATTAAAAGAGAGAAGATTGACATTAAAATATCTTCAGATTTATTCAAAAAACTTGGAAAACTTGAAAATGATATAATTCCATTAATGGAAGAAGTTATAACTACCAACAAAGAAGTAAATATCGCAGAATTAATAGACGCATTAGGCATAAGGAAATGGGTTGAAGAAGGACGTAATTTTGTTCTTGATGAGAAAAAAAACATTTGTCCTTTTTGTCAAAGTGAAACATACGATGACAATTTAAAACAGAGTTTTGAAGAGTATTTTAATAAAACCTATCAAGAAAAAATTAACAAAATTAAATCTTTAAAAGAAGCATATTTAATAACATTCAATCAATTGTTAGAAAATATTATTCAAGTGTCTAAAGTTTACAACAAGGATAATCAGACTACAGACCTACATACTGAATGTAGTAACTTACTTGCTGACAATATTAAAAAACTTGAGAGAAAACTTGAGTATTCAAATGAAATTATTGAATTCTTTGATATTTATAATTTCGACCTAGAATTAGATATTATTAATGATGAAATTGAAGATAATAATGAGAAAATTGAAGATTTTCAAAAAAACAAAGAACAATTAATAGAAGATATTTGGAACTATTTAGCAAAAGAAAGTGTTAATGAGATAAAAGAATACGATAACTATAACTCAAGAATAACTAAGATTTTACTTCAACTGAACACTCTTTCATCTCACTTTGAAAACTCTAAAAAAACAATCAAAGACAAAGTTGAAAAATTAAAATCAAAAACAGTTTCAACAGATAAAGCTGTTAAAGCTATAAATGGAATTCTAAAAAGTTCTGGTTTTGATAATTTTGAAATAGAAGAAAAAGAAACCTCAAATAATATTTCAAGATATATTTTAAAACGTGAAAATAATTCTGAACAAGATGTATTTAAAACGCTTAGTGAAGGCGAAAAGAATTTTATAGCCTTTCTTTACTTCTATCAATTAGTATTAGGAACAGATGATAAAGATTCAGAATTAAAGAAAAGAATAGTTGTAATTGATGATCCTGTTTCAAGTTTAGATAGTCAGGTGTTATTCGTTGTATCAACACTAATTCATTCCCTAATAAAATATTCTGAAACAGATAAAAATCAATTTAAAAATTCAACTATAAAACAAGTATTTATATTATCTCATAATTTATATTTCTATAAAGAGGTATCGTTTAAACAAAGACCTATTTGTAGAAATAAAGCACACTTTTCAGTTTCAAAATTTAACGGCATTTCAAATATTGAGCATAAAGGAGTCGATACTTTCGTACACAATGACTATATGTTACTTTGGAAAAGTATAAAAGAATTAAAAGAAACAAATAATAAAGTATTCAATATTACTATCGGAAATAGTATGAGAAGAATTATTGAAAGCTACGTGAATTTTATAGGTTTAGGCAAAAGTCCTTGGGATAGTCTTAAAAGCTTAGACGTTTCAGACCCAATTTACCCAATATGCTCTTCTTTAATATCTGAAATTAATGATGTTAGTCACAAATCACTACCATTTGATGATTTATATTATCAAAGAATTGTTAATGAGGAGCCTGACAAACTTTATTCTGCCTTCCAAAAAATATTTAAAAGTATCGGAGAAGAACACTATAAGATG
This sequence comes from Polaribacter reichenbachii, assembly GCF_001975665.1. NCBI lineage: Bacteria > Pseudomonadati > Bacteroidota > Flavobacteriia > Flavobacteriales > Flavobacteriaceae > Polaribacter > Polaribacter reichenbachii. The sequence goes on from NZ_CP019419.1 coordinate 3,702,238, forward strand.
ATGATGAACTAAAAAGTACGAACGCCCAACACCGTATATAATTTATTGCTGGCTTCTCGCCTACTTACGAAAGTCCTCGCGGACTTTCTTGGTCTGTATTTATTTACTAAATTAGTTGCTTAAACCACGCAACAAACCATATACAAACACGTTGTGCATAATTTGAACTGAACGAAATGAAACTAACATTAATACTATTTTCAACACTATTTTTTCTGATCAATTCTTGTGAAAAAGGAAATGATAAGACAAAAATTTCACCTGAAAATGGAATGGAAAAATTATTCGTTGCGGAAGATATATTTAATCAGAAATGGATTGATACTTTAATGCCAATCAGAAATGCCGATTTTTATGAATTTAAAAATGAAAATAAAAACTTAATAAAATACTCTTACATTTTAGATTATAGTTCTGACCAAAATCAGATTTATGGAAAAATGGAATCAAATACTTATATTTTTGACAACATTGATTTGGTGCTTATTGACAAATTAATTGCTGAACACAATAAAACGAATCTGAATGGAATGGAATATTTGATAGAAGAAACAGATGAATTTAACTTACCTTTTGAGTCGTGTAAAACATTTGCTCTTCTCAACCCAAACAACAGAGATTTCAAAGGATTTACGATTAATTATATTAAAGAAAATAAACTAATTCAATCAAAAATTTTATTCAATAATTTTTTCCCAATTGATTGGGATATTGCTGTTAAAAAACTGAATGAATTATAAAAAACTATGCACAACATTGTATAAAAATAATGCTTAAATTTAATCCTAAATCAAAAGGTTAGTGCGCATTTGGTCACTCTGATTTTCCTGCGGAAAATCCTCGGACGCAAACCCGCACTATTCTTATACGAGACCGTTGTGCATAATGCGAAAATCGTGCTAAACATCAACATTTGAACTAAAAAAGCCAACCGCACAAACAGCACATTTATTTTTTCCAGACACCTAAAGCCAACGCTTAAAAAAATAAAAGAGCTGTTTTTAGCCAACGCTCAAAAACGGAACGCAAAACAGAATTAAGAAATGACTTTGCAATACCATTGCATTAATAATTCTCTATCTTTGTGACAATGAAATTTATCACTATCATATTATCCTTATTAATACTTGTTTTGTCAATCAAACCTTGTTCTGACGGAAATAATGCCGAAGACCTGCACCAAGACGAAATAACTGCTGAACACAATCATCAAAATGATAGTGATGATACTTGTCCAATAACTTGTATTTGTAATTGTTGTGGAATCGCAATTACATATCAACCAATTCAAACTTTTGAATTAGGTATTAACAATCAGATTTCTACAGAAATTCTATCTGTTTATCAATCAATCTACAGATTTAATTTTCATTCCAACATCTGGCAACCGCCTCAATTGATTAGCTAATTTATCGACCACAAGTCAAGAATTTTTAGTTAATTAATTTTTACATTTTCAATGAATAAATACATATTGAGCGCAATGCTCACAATTATAATATGCTTTTCAGTAAAAGCACAAACCTCTGATATCTTAATAAAAGTCCTTTCAGAATCCGAAAACGAACCGTTATTAGGAGCAACAGTATATTTTGAGGAATTAGAAAAAGGAGCAGTAACCGATTTTGACGGAATTGCAACTTTTACAGAAATTCCAAACGGAGAACTTATTCTAATAATTTCATATTTAGGTTTTGAAACCTTAAAAACTACTATTCTAATCCCTAATGGTTCAAACTTAATTTTCAAGTTAAAAAGTGGAGGAAATGAATTGGATGAAGTTGTGTTACAATCTTCAAGAAGTACAAGAACGGTAAGAAAAATTCCAACAAGAATAGAATATATTGGTGCAGAAGAATTAGGAGAAAAAGCCATAATGAATCCCACCAATATCTCAATGGTACTTCGTGAAAGCACAGGAATTCAAATGCAACAAACTTCTTTAAGTAGCGGAAGTACAAATATTAGAATACAAGGACTTGATGGACGCTACACGCAACTTTTAAGAGATGGATTTCCTCTTTATGGAGGTTTTTCAAGTGGTTTGAGCATATTGCAAATTCCACCATTAGACTTACAACAGTTTGAAATTATTAAAGGAAGTTCTTCAACACTATATGGTGGTGGAGCAATTGCAGGTTTAATAAATATGGTTTCAAAAACACCTGACGAAGAACCAGCTTTAGATATTATGTTGACGCAAACCCAAGCATTAGGAAGTACAGCAAATGTATTTTACAGCAAGCGAAATGAGAAATTTGGTGTTTCACTTTACGGTTCTGGTCATTACCAAAAAGTTTATGACCCAGAAAATGATGGATTTAGTAATTTACCAAAAACAACATCAATTTCATTCAACCCAAAATTCTTTTATTATCCATCAGAAAAAACAACGTTTTGGATTGGTTTAAATGGTACTTACGATGACAGAATTGGTGGAGATGTAACAAAAATTGAAAGTGGAGAAAACGGAATTCATCAATATACAGAAGAAAATATCTCAAAGAGGTTGAGCAGTCAAGCAGTTTATAAAACGCAAATAGATTCAATAAGTTCTTTGAACATAAAAAATAGTATTTCCTTTTTCGATAGAAACCTTACTATTCCAGATTTTAATTTTGACGGTAAACAAATCAACACGTTTACAGAAATCACTTATCAAAAAGCATCTTCAAAAGCTGATTGGATTTTTGGAGCAAACTTATACACTTCAAATTTTGATGAAAATGATAATGCAACTTTACAACGTGACCAAACAGATATAACGTATGGAATGTTCGCAAACAACATTTATGACCTTTCAGATAATTGGATTTTAGAAACTGGATTGAGAGCTGATTACAACACAGACTTTGGATTTTTTCCACTTCCAAGAATTTCATTATTGTATAAAAATGACAATGGATTTTCAAGCAGAATTGGTGGTGGTTTAGGCTACAAAATACCAGATATTTTTACAGAAGAAGCAGAATTTATAAATTTTGAAAATGTACTTGGTATAGATAAATCAAACTTAAAAGCAGAACGTTCTTACGGTTTAAATCTTGACTTTAATTATAAAACTCGTCTATTTGAGAGTATAGGTTTTTCTATTAATCAGCTTTTTTACGTTTCTGCAATAAACAACGGTTTATTATTAAATAGTACAGATAATGGATTGTTTGCATTTGAAAATGCAACCGACGAAATTTTAAGTAAAGGAGCAGAAACAAACATAAAGTTTACCTACAAAGACTTTCGATGGTTTTTAAATTATGCGCTAATAGATACAAAATTGAACTATTTGGCAGGAAATCCGCAAAAGCCATTAACAGCAAAACATAATGCAGGAAGCGTACTGATGTACGAATCTGAAAAATGGCGAATCGGTTATGAAACATTTTATACAGGAAAGCAATTTTTGTCAAACGGAACTGAAACAACAGACTTTGTAACTATGGGTTTACTTTTAATGAGGAATTTTAAGTTTGGTAGTGCTTTCGTAAATTTTGAAAATTTCACAGATAGAAGGCAAAGTAGGTTTTCACCTTTGGTTTTGCCACCTCACGAAAATCCTATATTTCCAGAAATATATGCACCAACAGATGGATTTATATTTAGCGTAGGAATAATAATTAAACCATTTGGAAACGAAGACCACGATTAATTATGCAAACAATAGAAAAATTATTAGAGTCAAAAGATATACGAGTTACGGCAATGCGTTTACTTATTTATAAGTTTCTTGCAGAAAAAGAAGTCGCTGTTACATTGAGTGATATCGAAAGTGCTTTTGATAAAGCAGATAGAACGACATTGTATAGAACAGTAAAAACATTTGAGGAAAAAGCGATAGTGCATCAAATAGACGATGGTACAGGAATTACAAAATATGCTTTGTGTGAAAAAGGTTGTAATTGCGAAATTGAAACCGATTTGCATTTGCATTTTCATTGCAACAACTGTAACGAAACTGTTTGTTTAACAGAGCATAAAATCCCTCAAATTAAAGTGCCTGATGGTTTTGTTTCAGAAAATGTAAACTTGGTTGTAAAAGGAATTTGTGATAAATGTAGTGGTCAATAATTGCACTTCCATTGCATTGATATTTAGAGCATTTTTGTATCAAATTAGAAATTATGTTATTATTTGCTTATCTGATATTATATTTTTTATTGGTCTTTGTATTAAGGTCTTTATTACTATGGAAAAAAACAGGTATAAACCCATTAACGTTTAATAAAACTGATGATGCTCACGGTTTTAATGGCAAGGTATTTACATTTATCTCGTTTTTGGAATTAATAGTTGTTGGAATCTATGCTTTTAAAAGTGAATGGTATGAATACTTGCTTCCATTTTGGTATATAGAAAACTCTACTTTACACAAGATTGGTTGGGCACTTTTGTTTCTATCGTTAATTGTAGTATGGATTTCTCAAAGTCAAATGGCGAATTCTTGGAGAATTGGGATTGATGAAAATAACAAAACTAAATTAGTTACAAATGGAATGTTTTCAATTTCAAGAAACCCAATTTTTCTTGGTATTATGATAGCAAATATCGGATTGTTTTTAGCGATACCAAACGCTTTTACATTATTAATAATTTCGTTATCAACAATAAGTATAAACACACAAATTAGATTAGAAGAAGAGTTTTTAAAAAGAGAATTCGAAAATGATTATTTAGAGTATGCAAAAAAAGTAAGACGTTGGATATAAATATTTCTTATCTAAAGAATTAAATAATGATGAAAAAAAAGAAAATCAATTTAAGAGATTTAAAACCAAATTCGGAAGAGCAACATAGTCACGATGATGGTCATAATCATAGTGGTCAACCCAATAACTTTAAAGCCTATATACCAGCTATAATTAGCTTTACGATGCTCATTATTGGTATTGCTTTAGATAATTTTGATGTTGCATTTTTTAAAGATTGGCTTCGAATTGTGTGGTATATCATTGCCTATTTACCAGTAGGATTCCCAGTATTAAAAGAAGGTTGGGAAAGTATTAAAAAAGGCGATGTATTTACAGAGTTCTTTTTAATGTCAATAGCAACAATTGGTGCATTCATCATTGGCGAATATCCCGAAGGAGTTGCAGTAATGTTATTTTATGCAGTTGGCGAATTGTTTCAAAATGCAGCAGTCAACAGAGCGAAATCTAATATCAAAGCATTGCTCGATGTAAGACCTAATGAGGCTTTGGTTTATCGGAATAACGATTACATTTCGGTTAATCCCGAAACAGTTGAAATTGGAGAAAAAGTACAAGTGCGTGTGGGCGAAAAAGTTCCTTTAGATGGTATTTTGATTTCCGAAAAAGGCTCTTTCAATACAGCAGCATTAACAGGCGAAAGCAAACCTGACACTATTGCGAAAAACGAAAAAGTCTTTGCTGGAAGTATTAATATGGATAGTGTAATTGAAATTGAAACAACTAAAGAATTTAAGGATAGTTCCATTGCTCGAATTTTGGATATGGTTCAAAATGCGACAGCTCGTAAATCAAAAACGGAATTATTCATTAGACAATTTGCAAGAATTTACACGCCAATCGTTGTGTTTTTAGCAATTGGAGTTACGTTTTTACCGTACTTTTTTGTGGATGATTATGTATTTAGAGATTGGTTGTATCGTGCCTTAATTTTTCTCGTGATTTCGTGTCCTTGTGCGTTGGTAATTTCAATTCCGTTAGGCTACTTTGGCGGATTGGGAGCAGCTTCAAAAAACGGAATTTTATTTAAAGGCGCTTCGTTTCTAGATGCAATGACAAAAATAAATACGTTGGTTATGGATAAAACAGGAACTGTAACCAAAGGTGTTTTCAAGATTAAAGAAATTAAAGCAATTGATTGGGAAGAAACCGAATTTATGAAATATTTGATGGCGATGGAAGAACAATCTACGCATCCAATCGCCAAAGCTATTTTAGAATATAAAGCAAACGGAGCAGATTTTGAGGCTACAGAAGTTTCAGAAATCGCTGGAAAAGGTTTGAAAGGTATTGTAAATGGCAAAACCGTTTTAGTTGGAAACAAAGCGTTGATGACAGCAAATAATGTTGAAGTTTCGAAGGAAACGGAAAACATTGTTGAATCAATTGTTTTAGTCGCTATCGATGTAAAATTTGCAGGTTATGTGGTTATTGCGGATGAATTGAAAGACGATGCAAAAGACACAATTATTAATTTACAAAAAGTAGGCATTAAAAATATTATGATGCTTTCGGGAGACAAAGATTCCATAACTCAAAAAGTTGCTGCCGAATTAAACATTGAAAAAGCCAAAGGCGGATTATTGCCAGAAGATAAACTGAATGAGGTTGAGCTTTTAAAGAAGAATCCCGAAAACAAAATTGCCTTCATTGGAGATGGAATTAACGATGCGCCAGTTTTAGCCGCAAGTGATGTCGGAATTGCAATGGGTGGTTTAGGAAGTGATGTTGCAATAGAAACCGCAGATGTGATAATTCAAACCGACCAACCTTCGAAAGTTGTAAAAGCAATACAAATAGGTCGTTCCACTCGAAAAATTGTTTGGCAAAATATTGGTTTAGCTTTTGGAGTAAAAGTGATTGTATTGATTTTAGGAGCAGGTGGATTGGCGACAATGTGGGAAGCAGTTTTTGCCGATGTTGGTGTGGCTTTATTAGCAATCTTAAACGCTGTAAGATTACAGAAAATGAAGTGGGATTGAGAAATGTTGCGGAAAAATTTGGTGCTAACATTAAAAATCGATTATTGAAAAGCCAACGCTAAAAGCCATACACATTCACAGTCGCATCATCCACGCTTCACCCAAACTGTAAAAGAGTATGTCTTGCCAACGCTTACTTTTGAACTAAATAACAAACATCGGAAAACCAAGCTGAACGTGAAAAGCACTATGCACAACAATGTATATAAAACATAGCTATTATAGGCTTTCCGAGAGGTTTTTACTTCTTTATTAAGTCCGCCAAATTTTTATTTTTGTATATTTAGAAAATAGAAAGATAAACATAAAAAATAAAAATTCGGCTAGTGTTTAATCCGAAAAGTTAGCGTCTATTTATACGCTACGTTTCATATACGGAGACGTTGTGCATAATGCGGAAAATCGAGCAAAACAGTAAATTTTCGTTCTGAAAAGCCAACCGCATAGTCAAGCACATTTCATTTTTTTCGTGCCTCAAAAAATAAAAAGAGCTTGCCTTTCCCCACCACTCACTTTTTAGTATGATGATTTTAATACTCATTTAGTGAGATATTGAAAATAGTTCTTTACATTAGTGGACTGAATAAAAAATTCAAAAATGAACCGAATAAAAGAGGTTTTAGAAGAAAAAGGAATAAAACAAATCTGGCTATCCGAACAGTTAGGGAAAAGTTACAATATGGTTAATTCTTACGCTCAAAACAGAAGACAACCAAGTATTGAAGACTTGTATAAAATAGCGAAAATATTAAATGTAAATCCAAAAGATTTACTAAAAGAAAAAGTAAATTAATTTGGAACAATTAGAAATTAATCAAATAAGTGCGCTAGCAAAACCTATGCAATATCTTGGTGCAAAAAACCGAGTTATTGATTTAATCCTTAGTGAAAGTGAAAAATATATTGAAACAGGTTATGTTCTAGATTTATTTAGTGGTTCTTCAATTGTATCACAAGCTTATAGTAATATTGGTAAAAATGTCATCTCTAATGATGTGCAAAAATTTAGCGGAATTATATCAAAAACCTTCTTGAAAATTGATTTTGAACCTAGCTTTTTAAATTTTCCTCTTGATGTTTTATTTAAAAATTCGGACAATAAATATTTCGGAATTTATAAAGACTGGATAAAAAAAGAAGAAAATTATTTACAAAAAGGAGACACAAAGAGCCTTTTAAATCTTTACAAAAACTTTCCTCTAATATGGAATGGTAAAAAAAACAATTCGGATGAGATAAATAGCATTTTTTCAAAAATGACAATTCATTTAAATAAACCTGCATTTAATATTGCACCTCTATTTACAACAATATATGCTGGAACATATTTTGGAATAAAACAATCAATCCAAATTGACAATCATAGAAGTAGGCTGGAAGAATTACTAAATAATAATGAAATTAATTCTTGGCAATACAATTTAATACTTACTTCTCTGATTAGTGTCATTTCACAAATCGTAAATAGTGCAGGTAAACATTTTGCACAACCAATAAAATTTGAAAATATTCTAAAAAATGATTTATTAGAATCTAGATTGTATAAAAACAGACTAATTGATATCGATACAGCATTATTAGAAAATATTACGAGCAATATTGCTCTCATTAAAAATAATATTTTACCCACTAATAATATAGTCCTTAGTAAAACAATGGAATCAGTAATTAGCGATATAAATGAATTACCAAATATTGACTTAATTTATGCTGACCCACCTTATACTGCTCAGCAATATTCAAGATTTTATCATATACCTGAAATTTTAATTGAATACAAAATACCTGAATTACAAATTCATAGAGATAAAGTAACAACTGGTCTTTATCCATCAGATAAATTCAAATCAAGGTTTTGTTCAATGATAAAAGCACCTGAAGCTTTTTCTGATTTACTTAAATTAACAAAAAAAACAAAGTCAACATTATTATTAAGTTATTCAAAGTCATTATCGGAAGATAATGGAAACAAAAGAATGATTACAATAGAGCAATTAGAAAAGCTGAAAGAAAAAATCATTCCAAATTATCAAATGCAAGTTGTTGAATTAGATTTAAAATACAAGCAACTTAATAACCAAGATGCAATTAATCAAAAAACAGAAAGCATAGAAGTTTTAATTGTTTTTTCTAAAAATAATATCAATCAATGATTCAAAGATATTTAGGAAATAAGGCATCTATTATAGATTCGATAATTGAAGAAGTAGACAATTTGTGTGATAAAGGAGATACAGTTTGTGATATATTCTCTGGAACAATGTCTGTTTCGCTTAACTTAAAACTAAATGGCTACAATGTTATTTCTAACGACATTAATAGTTTTTCTTACGTTTTCGGAAAAAGCTACTTATTGAACAACGAAATTCCCTCAATAAATTTTAAATCACTTAAAATTAATCCTGATGATTTTATCAAAAAATCAAAAAAAATAGTAGCCACATTAGATTCAAACGAAAAGGGATATAAATTTTTAAAGAAAAAAGCATTCAAAAGCAATTTTATAGATTTTATAAATATTCTTCAATATTTAGAATCTATAGACAGGTCGTCAATATCTAAAAATTATAGAGAGAGTTATTTTTTCAATTATTATACTGAAAAAGGCAATGAAAGTAATTTCAAAAGTTCTAGAGGCTCAACTGGAAAAAGAAGATATTTTTCACCAGAAAATGGTATTAAACTAGATAATATTTTAAATAAAATAAGAGAATGGTATCAAGAACAAGTAATTGATGACAATCTATATTATCTATTAATAAGTGTGGTTTTGATTTCGGTTGAAAAAATTAGTAATACTCAAGGAACTTATCACGACTTTATAAGAGAATCCTATGATTCAAGAGCATTAAACACGATTAAACTACTTCCCCCAAAGTTTGACTTTATATTATCAAATTTAAATGGTCATCAAATTGGAAAGGAAAGAGATTCACTTGATTATATAAAAGAAATCCCAAGACATAAAGTTTTATATATTGACCCACCATATAATTTTAGGCAATACACTTCTTATTATTTTATGTTGAACCTAATCTCTGACTATTGTAAAATAAATGATTTACAAGATTATTTTAATAAGACGAAATTTGTTAGAGGTCAGAATATGGAAAAAGATTTTTCTTCTACCTTTTGTAAAAATGCACTTTTTATTTCTTCATTAAATGAATTAATTAGTAATGCCAAAACAGAATGGATAATTATGAGCTATTATAACGGTAGAAATCATAAATCTGGCAACAATGGAGATAAGGAAGGAATATTAGATGATTTAGACACCTTTTTTAATTCAGACTTATTTGAAGAAGGCTCGTTACAAGTTAAAAATATTGAAAGAACAAATTATCAAAGTTATGGTGGTCATAATGCCCAAAAAGTTAATGAAATACTATTTATCGTAAAAAAGAATAATATATGAACTGGTTAAAATTAATTAATAATGAAGCCTTTAAAGAATGGCTAATAAATACTGGTAGTTCATCAACACTACCTCAAGGAGATTTTAGATTAGACCCTTTTGGTTCTTCATTGCGTAAATTTAATAATGCTCATAGCTGGTTAGAAGTTCTTGCTAATACTGGTGTTTTTACACCAACAGGAAGAAAAAGTCAAGCTATTTCAGATTTAGCATCTGCTGAATTATTAAAGTCTGATGAAAATTTCTCAGATTTTGGTAAATTAGTTTATGATAAATGGGTAGAATATTCAATTCCAGCGGGAAATTCCAACTATGAAATCCATAGGTGTTTATTAATTATTTCAGCTTCATTTAATGAATCAAGTTCTGTTTATAAAGATTATTATTCTAGATGGTTAGAATTAAGAAAAATCTTTAGTTTCAATTTCCTAATTACCAATAAAGTTTATTTATATCTATTTTCTTATTTAGACAAAGATGCTATTGGTTTTAATCCATTTCAATTTATTAAATCTTTAAACTTATCTGAAACAGATTTTGCTTCAACTGTAGATTGGTCATCAATTAAAACCCATTATAGTGATGCAACTGTCAATACTGCTGTAGATAAATACGAATCAACAATAAACGGTTATTTATCTAGAGAAGGTCGTTCAAGTATGTGTATTGCTATGGAATTATTTAACAGCAATCAATCAGAAAGAGAAACTATATTAACTGAAATTGGAATAACCAGTCCTGAATTAGATGTTTTAAATAATATATTAACTGATATAAAACCAAGTATTAGTGTATTTCAAAGAATATATTATGGTGCACCAGGAACTGGTAAATCACATAAAGTTAAAGAAATTTTAAAAGGAAAAGAAGCTAGAACAGAAAGAGTAACATTTCATCCAGAATATGATTACGCTTCTTTTATCGGAGGTTTCAAACCAATATCTGAAAAAGATCCAGTTTCTGGATTAGATGAAATCAAATACAAGTTTGTTCCACAAATATTTACAAATATTTATATTGATGCTTGGCAAAATCAGTTTCAAGATTATTTCTTAGTAATTGAAGAAATTAACAGAGGGAACTGTGCTGAAATTTTTGGAGATATATTTCAACTATTAGATGAAGGTTATGAAATTACACCTTCAAATGAATTAGCATCACATTTAACAAAAGAGTTAACTAAAAAAGGCCATAATGGATTTACAAATGGTAAAATGAAGTTGCCATCAAACTTGAGTATTTTAGCGACTATGAATACTTCTGATCAATCTTTATTCCCTATGGATAGTGCTTTCAAAAGAAGGTGGGATTGGGAATACATTCCTATCTGTTATACGCCAATTGACGATTTTAAAAAGAAAAATGAGTCATTCGATTTCAAAATTGATATAAAAGATGGCAATGAGTATAGCTGGATTAAATTTATTGAAAAAATAAACTTAAATCATATTAAAAACAATCAGTCGTTAGGTATGGATAAATGTATTGGTAATTATTTTATAAAACCGGATACAGATAAAACAATATCGTTAAATCCATTTATAAATAAAGTGATTTTCTATTTATGGAATGATGTTTTCAAGGATGAAGAAAATAAGGTGTTTGAAGAAAATACTACCTACGAAGATTTCTTTCCTATGAATACAAATGGTAAAACTAAAATCAAAGAATTGTTCGACAGAATTGAATTGAAACCAATCCAAAGCTTGGAAATTACAGAAGATGATACCCAACTTAGGCAAGTAGCAGAAGATAACGAAGGAATTGATTCTTAAATAATGAAAATTCTAATTGAAAACGAAATATATCCGATTGAATTACTTCAAGAATTATTCGCTGACCCAAAATTTTATAAACAAAATGGTTTAGATGGGACAATTACTTCTGTAGGATATTACCATTCTTTCGAGAAAAATAGTTTGGTGTTTATGTTACCAAAAGTTTTTATGAAGGAAGAAGATAAAACTGTTTTTGGTTGTTCAAAAAAAGAATTAGTAGATTTAATTTTAGATGAATCCATAAAACATAAAACACAATATAATTGGGTTCGCCAATTATCCGTACATTTTTATAAAAGTCTAATTGAGTTCAGAAAGAGATACGATGATACATCTATAATTCATAATATCGAAACTTTTGAATTAAACACAAATTTAAACCTTAAAGAATATTCTTATCTAGACCTATTACTGTCTTTCGTAAATTTTTACAAAAAGAATAAAAACCATATTTTATATAAACATATTGAGTACAATTCAAACCAAGCAATAAAACCAAAATGGGAAAAAACGATAAGAAAATCATTACCCATTCTAAATTCAAATAATATACCTATCTACGTTTCAATAAAAAATAAAAGAAAAACTGTAAATAAAGAAGAAGAATTATTGACATACTTTTTTTCTATTCTAAACAACTTCAACCACGAACATAAACTTAATTTAAGAATTGATAAATCATTTTCAATAATAAAGGGTAAGTCATTTAAAAATCTTCAATCAAATGGTCTTTCTAAACTACGAAAAATCAAGTATCGATATTTTAATGACACTTTAAAGAGAATGTATGCCTTATGTGAAATATATTTTTCTCAAACAGATAAGAGTAGCTCAAAAAGAAAAAGGGAGGATTTTTTATCGGTAAATAATTATAATATCGTATTTGAAGATATGGTAGATAAATTATTCTCTGACGAGTTAAATGATACTGAAGTAAACAATGTATCACTTAAAGATTTGAAAAAAAATGACGATGGGAAGATAATTGACCATATTTATGACTATCAGTCCATTATAGACACTAGCAATATTTTTTATATTGGAGATTCAAAATATTACAAATCAAATAGTGAAGCAGGGAAATTATCTAAATATAAGCAATTCACGTATGCGAAAAATGTTATTCAGTTCAATATAGATTTATTGAATGAAGATAAGGATAAGCCTTATAAAAAGGGTATTAAATATAGAGACGAAATAACAGAAGGTTATAATATTACACCTAACTTTTTCATTTATGGTTATATAGAAGATGAAGATAATTTTGATGAACACTTGATTGAAAAAAAGACAGAATTACCAATCAAATCTTATCATTTTAAAGATCGGTTATTTGATAGAGACACGCTTTTTGTTCATCAGTATAAAATTAATTTTTTGTACGTTTTAAAAGCATACACTAGTTTTAATTCAACAAATACTCAAGAGTTCAGAAAGGAAGTAAAAAGAGGCTTTAGAAAACATTTTATTGACTTTTTTAATAATTCTAAAAGCTGTGAGTTTGAGTTCTATAAATGTAAATCTAAAACAGAAGAAAAATATAAATCTATTGTAACGGACAATTTTAAATCCTTAAATGGTAAATGTTATGTGAATATGGAAAATGAATTAATTTTAGCGAAACATATTGAAGACACTATAGTTAAATCTATTATGGACGAGTTTGAAGTAATGACTGAATTACTATAAATAAGCCAACACTCAAAGCCATACACATTCGCAATTCGCATCAGCCAACGCTACGCCAAAAATTGCAAAAGAGTATGTCTTGCCAACGCTCAATTCCGAACTAAACAAGAAACATCGGAAAACCAAGCAGAACGTGAAAAGCACTATGCACAACAACGTGTATAAAACATAGCTATTATAAGCTTTCCGAGAGGTTTTTACATATTTACAAAGTACGCCAAATTTTTTATTTGGTTATATTTATAAAAGAAAATTAAACATAAAAATAAAAAATTCGGCTCGTGCTAAATCTGAAAAGTTAGTGTCTATTTATACGCTACGTTTCATACACAAGACCGTTGTGCAACATACCCAAAAACCGAACTAAAATTTGACAAGAATATACTCTTACGTACTTAGATTTGATGACGGTGCTGCGCCAAATCCATTTTGGAAAATCTGCACTTTGACAATTTGTAAACCTGCAATAAGACGAACAGCTCGAGTTGGTGATTGGGTTATCGGAACAGGTTCAAAAAACTCAAAACTTAAAGACGGAAAAAAATATGATTTATCAGATAGCTTAGTTTATGCAATGCGAATTACTGATAAGTTAACTCTTTCTGAATATAACAAATTTTGCTTTGAGAAACTAACCGAAAAAATCCCATCTTGGTTTAGTAAAGATTGGCGGAAAAGAATGGGAGATTGTATTTACGATTATTCTAAATCGGACGAGCCAACTTTAAGAAAAGGAGTTCATAATGAATTAAATGTAAAGAGAGATTTAAGCGGTAATAATGCTTTATTATCAACTGAATTTTATTATTTCGGAGAGGAACCAAGAGTAATTCCCGAAAACCTTAGGCGGATTATAAAGAAAAATCAAGGACACTTGAGAATTGAGGACTTAAACATACTGACTGATTTTGAAAGTTGGATAAGCCAGTTCAATAAAAATAAGATTTACGCTGAACCACAACTCGGATTTGAATTTAAGCTTGAACCGAGCGAAGAGCAAATAAACAAGTGCTCGACAAGACATAAGGAAACTGACAAAGACGAAATTGAAGAAACAATATGTTAAGAAAGTACGTTGCACAACACGGTGTATAAAACATAGCTAATAAGTGCTAAATCGAAAGGTTTGTGTATATTTAGAAAGTCCGCCAAATTTTTAATTTGGCTTTTAAAAAAGAAAAATTAAAAAACAAAATATAAAAATTCGGCTCTGTGTTAATCCGAAAAGTTAGTGTCTTTTTGCACGCTACGTTTCATACACAAGTCCGTTGGCAGTAATTAAACCAAAACTATGGCACATAAATGTTTTATAACATTCAAAACAGAGGATATCGCTTATAAAGAATACATAAGAGATGAAATGCAAGTTGATATGATTGATAAATCTTTAAACGAACCTATAGATTCAGATAATGAAGATTATATAATGAGAAAAATCAGAGAAGATTATCTTTCTGACTCAACAGTTACTATTTGTTTAATTGGAGCCAATAGTAACGAAAATTTAGGTTGGAATGAACAAAGATTTATAAAACGAGAACTACAAGCATCTCTTTATAATGGTCAAAATAATTCTAAAAGTGGAATTTTAGGTATTGTTTTACCTTCGATGTATGATACTATTTATACAGGTTCTGGAAATTGCGATACTTGTGGAAAATCACATATATATGTTAACATAAAAGATTCAACGATAGTTAAAGAGTTCAGTTATAATTACTACATTCCAAATAACAAATGTGCTTGGTCTGAAGATGATAGATATTGTGTATTAGTTAAATGGGAAGATTTTGAAAAAAACCCAAATAATTACATAGACAAAGCTTTTGACAAAAGAACAAGCGATATTTCAAGTAAAACTAAAGTTAGACCATAATGGAATTCAAAGATTTCCCAGGCTTATATCAGGCATCAGATACAGCGTCCTTATCCGCTCAAAAGAATTACAAAAACATTATAGCATATGACTTAATAATGATGATTGTTGCGTCAGGACTTGCTATCTATAATTACAAACAAGTAGAACCAAAACTCTTCGTGTATGTCATTTCAGGAATATTTTTACTAATCAGTTTTACTTTAACATTAATCATTAGAACAAAAAAATTTGAAGATATTTGGTATCAAGGAAGAGCACTTGCTGAATCTTGCAAAACCCTCTCTTGGAGATTTATAACTTGTGCAAAAAGTTTTGAAAGCAATTTAACAAAACAAGAAGTAGAAGACTATTTTATAACTAGAGTAAAAGAATTAAGCAGCGAATTTAAAGACTTAAATGAGTCTTTAAATGCAAAAATCGTAGTCCTTCCTATTATTACAGATAAAATGTGGGAAATTAGAAATTTAAATACATTAGAACGAAAACAGTATTATATAGAGAAAAGAATCAACGAACAAAAAGATTGGTATGCGACTAAAGCTGAGTTTAATAAAACCAAATACAATAATTGGTTTTATGTAATAATTGCTTCACAATTAATCGCTATTATAAGTGTTGGATTCTTAATAAAATATCCTAATTCAAATTGGAATTTTGTAGGTTTATTTACCACAATTTCTGCTTCTGCTATTAGTTGGCTTCAGTTGAAACAACATCAAGAATTAAAACAAGCATATACGACTGCCGCACAAGAATTAAATTTTATTCAAGCCTCATTTGGTAATATTAACACAGATACTGAATTGGCTGAATTTGTACTTGATTCTGAAAATGCTATTTCTCGTGAACATACATTATGGCAAGCTCAAAAACAAAAATAAATTAATGAATAATAACAATAATAATTCCTCTTGGTTACCGCTAATAATCTCAATTGGTGGTATTTTACTTTTTGCTCATCTTATTTCTAAATTAATTGATTATTTAATTGGTAATGAATTTAGCGAAGAAGATGACTATCTAGAAAAAAGAAAAAAAAGAAAACCTAGAATATTTGTAAGCCATTCTTGGAAACATAATAAAGATTATAATAATCTAATTAAAGGGTTTGAAAAACAAGGTTTCGATTATTACAATCACAGTATTTCAATAGACAAAGCAGAGGATTTGAAAAATGAAAAAGAAATCGAAAATAAAATCAAAAACCAATTATTATACAGTAGATGCTTATTAGTTTTAGGAGGGAGTTATTCAAATAAGTTTTGGATAAAAAAAGAAGTGGAAATCGCAAAATCTCTTGGAAAAAAAGTAATTGCAGTAAGACCTTGGAACACCAACAGTATTCCGAAATATTTAGAAAAATCTGCTGACGAAGTAATAGGATTTAATTCAAAAGCCATAATTGAAAAAATAAAATAACTACTGCCAACACCGTATATAATTTATTGCTGGTTCTAGCCTACTTACGAAAATCCTCGCGGATTTTCTATTCGGTTTTTATTTGCTAAATTACGTGCTTAACCACGCAACAAACCATATACAAACACGTTGTGCAACATTAAAAAAAAACATCGAAAATAAAACAAACTAACGACTAAAATTCAATGACAGCGACTGAATATCAAAATTTATTAACGCCAATAATGACTGAAAAATTTGAGAATTTAGAAGTGGTTAGTGAATGGAGAGCTTTTACAGGAATGAATTATCAATATTCACCGAGAGTTGATATTGCTGTTGGACCATTTAGTGTTGCGCCTGGACCAAATAGAACTGCGGAATATAATGAAATAATCCAAAGACCTTTAATAGAAAGTTTTCTACGTAACATTTATGATGCTCATATCGAGAATATTGGAGAAGAATGGTTAAATGAAATTAATATTCCAGATTTTGATATTTTAATAAGAAAGAATAAAAATGCAAGGTGTTTAATGTCCATAGAAATTGAAAACAGTAGCACTCGAAAACATATTATGGGAAGTATGATTAATGCAGCTTCATTGGGAAGAGTTGGAATTGGAATTGCCTATAACGATAGCGTATTAAGAACTTTTATTAGAATGCTAAATTATATGGGATTTCTTAAAAGAGTTGAGAAAAATGCTTATGATACTACCAATTTTTTAATTGTGACAAAGGAGCAATTTCAAGAAATTGTAAATCAAAATATTTAACAAAATTAAAATCAACAGAGATGGATTTAAGAAAAATTGCACGAAACCTTGAAAGAGAAAGATGCTCAAAACATAACGAAAAACCAAAAGCAACACCTAAAAGAGATTCTATAGATATATCTTGTTGCTGCGAAGAATTTAGAACAAAGCTGACCAATAAAATGTCGTCAGAAATTAAAAAAGAAGTTGAAAACGATTTAAAGAAAGCGTTTAAAGGTTTCGGAAAATAACGTTGCACAACACCGTATATAATTTATTGCTAGTTCTAGCCTTCTTACGAAAACCCTCGCGGATTTTCTATTCGGTTTTTATTTGCTAACTTTAGTGCTTAAACACGCAACAAACCATATACAAACACGTTGTGCGTCATTATAAAAAACCGATAATTAAATGAAAATTGAGAAATATAATCAAAGACTTCTCGCCATTTTGGGTACAATAGGAGTGATTTTTCTGATAGTTGCTTTAATAGCATTTATATCAATAACCATTATGGAACACAGAAGATATGATGACGACATTGAAACTGGAATTTTATCTGATGAAAAAATTGAAGAATTACAAAAAGAAAATAAACGTGAACAGGTAATTTCATATGAGAACCCACGATTGATTGACACACTTAATTCTGTTTATATCATCCCTGTTTCACATAAAACTTTGAATGAAATAGAAGACATTGGCAAAACACTTAACGCATTTTCTTCTGCCGACAGTTATGAAAAAAGTGATTCTCGTTATTCTTCTTATCATTATGGAGCATTCAACAATTTGATTGTCTACGATTCAAAAAATAGAGCAAACAAAAGTTTATTTGACAAAAGAGTGAATTTCAATCAAATAAAAGCAGAGTACTTTGAAGATGATATTCTTCTATTAATGAAAGTTTCCGAAAAAGACACATATAAAGATGGAGTAATAAATCTTTTGGACTTTAAAAAACTATATATCTACTCATTTGAAAAAAAGGTATTAAAAAGCATTGGAATTGATGGAATGGATGTTGTAAGCTATAAGTTTATAGACAATGGAAAAGATTTGACAGTACGATTTGGCGTTGACAAAAATGATGATGGACAATATGAAGAACATAATGAGCCGACATTGATAAAAAGATATGACTTTGAGAGTGAAAAATTGACAGATATTGTGGATAAAAAAATCGACTCTGAATTACAGCAAACACTTGAAGGAACTAAAAAATAACGAACGCACAACAATGGCTATAAGTAATTGCTGGTTCTCGCCTACTTCTGAAAATCCTAGCGGATTTTCAGCTTGGTGTGTACTTGCAAAGTTGAATGCTACCCCACGCAACTACTCATAGCCGAGACCGTTGGCAATAATTTGAAAAATGAAATTCGATTCTAAAAAAATAGATTTAAAAATTTTTAAACTCAACAATACATTTTATGAGTTTAAAGACAAATCTACAATTGAAAGAATTAAATTAATCGAAGACAACCATCTTAAAAAATTACGCCTTAAATATGATTTGGATGAGCACCATAAACTAAGACCTGTAATAACACATTCAACTGAAGAAGATGGTTTTGAAATTTGGAGTTATTGTTACAATCAACCGAAAGACCAGTTTTATTGGAAACTTTTCCTGCCTGAGAAACTAAGCGAAGGACAAAACTTTGAAATAATAGAATTTTCTTTTGTCCTATTCATAAAATACAAATCAAATATATATTGTGTTATTGGCGGAAGTGGAATGAGTGTTATTAGAAAGTATATTGACCCAGATTTTGGGATTAACCTCTATCAACATTTTGCAAAACCAACTGAGGATATTTTGATTGAATTAAATGCTCGTGGAATAGCAAGTAATATTTCTCAGAAAAGACATACTTATAATTTAAACCAAACTATATCAGAAACTCTAGAATATTCAGAAATTCCAACAAAAATAAAACTTGTTCTTCGCAAAGAATTAAAAGATTCTATTTTCAAAAAATACAAACTTGGTACAGATAGAACTCTTCTTGAAGTCGGGTCATATTTTTATTTAAGAAAAAGAATAAATTTTGAGGAACTAAAACAATTAATCATTGATTTAGATAAAATCCTTAACGATGACAACTTCACCCAATTAACACTTTTCCGAAAAATAGACGATGAAAACTTAGTTAATGAACTTGATAAAGTTCTACAAAATAGAATAATAGATGATGTAATAAAATTAAGTACATCTTCTCGAAACACAATTCAAAAAGATATACTTGAAGTCGTTCATCCCTCTAAATTAGAAAGGTTTTATGAATGTAATAATTACATAATCAAAGCTAAATATTCTCGTGGTAAACACGATATTGAAGTTAACGATAGACAAGAGCTTTATATAAAATCAATTGAGCATATTAATAACAATTCAGACGACCTAACAAATCGTTTTGAAATTGGAAAAAAACTTTTCACGCTTGGCATTGTAGGTCGTGTTAATGATAAAGAATTGACTTATGCCAATTTTTATGCTCATATAATTGCAGAAATTGAATACTTAAGTCAAAAATATTTTCGGATAGATGGGAACTGGTATTTTCTAAAAGATGAATTTCTTGAACTAATGAATTCTGATGCAATCGACTTTTATAGAAAATATGAACTAAAAGAAAATATTTTAAATAAATGGGAAGATGGAGATGATGAAGACACCTACAACTTAAGTCATAAAAATGATAATTACTACGTTTTAGACAAAGTAATTGACAGCAATATTGAACTTTGTGACCTTTTGATAATAAAAGATGATATAGCTTATTTTGTGCACGTTAAAAATGGTTTCAACACAAAAATGAGAGATTTATATGTACAGGTAATGCTCTCTGCTAAAAGACTTTCAACTGATATTAAAAATAATAAGTCTAGTAGTTACTTAAAAAAGACTTTACAAGCCTATAAAAAGATAAACAAAAAAAAGGGACTAGACGTCAAAGAATTAGCTAGAAAAATTTTAGAAAAGGAATATGAGATTGTCTACGTTATGGCTTTTAAGAACAACTATAGAAAGTCTGATACCATAATTGATAAAATAAATAAGAGTAAATCTAATATTGCTAAGTATTCAATCGTTCAAACAGTTAAGGAAATGCAAAGGTTGAACTTCGGAATTAGACTAAAAGACATATCTGAAATTAAATAAAAACTATTGCCAACACCGTATAAAATTAATTGCTAGTTATAGCCTACTTACGAAAGTCCTCGCGGACTTTCTATCTGTGATTTATTTGCTAATTTTAGTGCTTAAAACACGCAACTAATCTTATACAAACACGTTGTAGCCAATTTAACCGAAATGCAGAAAACAGAAGAGTTTATTGAAAATAGAATTAAATGGCGAGCTTCAAAACACGATTTGCCGAATAAAAATGTTCATTTGTTTGAGAATTTAACGGCTGATAAAAAAGCGGAATATTTAACTCAATTCAATGAGAATTATTGTGGAAAAATAATTTTACTCTTTACTGATTCAAAAAAGCACTGGACAGCAATCGGAACAAAAAAAATCATTGGTTTTGACGGAACTGAATTTAACTCTATCGAATTGAATTCTATAAAAGATGTTGATTCTAAAAATCGGAAAGAATATTTCGAAAAAGCTGAAGCTGGCGAAACAAAACTCAAGAAAATCAAAAAACGAAATGAATCTGAATTGTTAATTACGGAATTTAATGGAAAGCAAACTATTTTCCTTACGAAAAAAGGAAGTGACTTATTCTCGTTATGGAATATAATGAGGATGATTGAACAACTGAATAAAAAAACTGGCTACAACACCGTGTATAATTAATTGCTTGTTTTAAGCCTACTTACGAACATTCCTGCGGAATATTCTATCTGTGATTTATTTGCTAACTTAGTTCCATAAATCACGCAACTAACCATACACAATTACGTTAGGCAAAATTAAAAACCAACGACAATGACAAGAATTTACAGAAGTTTTTCAGAACCTGATAGAGAAAACCTGACTTGGGAAGAAACTTGGAAACAAGAAGACAAAGGCTTGATAAAAAATTATGAAGTTGGTAGAGCATTAGCAATAAAAGAACCTGAATTAGCAGAAAAAGCAAAAAGAGGAGAATTACCAGTTCTTGGATATAAAGGCGGAGTTGATAAAGCTTTAAAGAAAAAGGAAAAAATTGGAGCATTGAATTACATCGCTAAATGGCAAGCACTTCGAGGAGAAGATTTGAACATTGATATGAATGAGGAAATGGTTTTGATTTGTACAAAAACAAAAATGATAGTAACATTTACAATGGATTTAGAAAAATTAAAAAATGCTAACTAATGGACTTTTTAGCTATTGACGTTGAAACTGCTAACTCTGATATGGCATCAATTTGTCAAATTGGATTTGTGGTTTATGAAAACGGTCAAATAAAGAAAGAATGGTCAAGTTTAATCAATCCAGAAGATTATTTTGACTTTTGGAATGAGTCAATACACAACATTACCGAAGATGATGTAATTGAGAGCCCGAAATTTCCAGAAATATATGAGGTTCTTAAACAAAATTTAGAAAATTATGTTTGTGTTTGTCATACTCATTTTGACAGAGTTTCAATAAATAGAACTTGTGAAAAATATGGACTTCCTGCAATCCAAAATAATTGGATAGATACAGCAAAAGTTGCTCGAAGATGTTGGAATGAATTTGCATATAAAGGTTACGGACTTGCTAATGTTTGTAAAAAATTAGGCTATTCATTCAATCATCACGATGCTTTGGAAGATGCAAAGGCTTCAGCTCATATTTTAATTTCTGCAATTAAAGAAGAAGATAACACAATTGACGAATGGATAATAAGAGTTAACAATCCTATTTTAGCTAATGCAAAAACTTATAGCAAATCTGTTTCAAAAGAGGGAAATCCTGATGGAAATTTGTTCGGAGAAGTTTTAGTTTTTACAGGTTCATTACAAATTCCGAGAAGAGAAGCTTCTGTGCTTGCATCTGAAATTGGTTGCAATGTTGTGAACAGCGTAACGAAAAATACAACACTTTTAGTTGTTGGAGACCAAGACATTAGCAAACTTTCGGGAAAAAATAAAAGTTCTAAACATTTGAAAGCTGAAGAATTGAAAATAAAAGGACAAAATTTACGAATATTAAAAGAATCTGATTTTGTTGCATTATATGAATCGAATAAAGAATAAATAACTTTGCCTAACACCGTATATAATTTATTGCTTGGTTCTAGCCTACTTACGAAAATCCTCACGGATTTTCTATTCGGTTTTTATTTGCTAAATTACGTGCTTAACCACGCAACAAACCATATACAAACACGTTGGCAAACATTTAAAAAAACTATGGAGAAACCAGTATTTGACCTTTTAGTCGAAATTAGTAAAAACAAATACTTTGATTATGAGGACAAATCAAGAACTACTAATCGAGATAAAGAAATAGAACGTAGTGAGAAATATAGGCAATTAAGGTATTTGCTTGACCAAGGTTTTATTTCAAGTACCAAAGATATTTACATCATTACCGAATATGGATATATTGTTTCGCAATTTGAAAGTTGGTCTGAATATATTAATCATCAAAAAGAACTATTAGACCGAAAAGTAAAAAAGGAAAATCTTGACTTAAAAATATCTGATTTTCAAGTTCGGACTAAATACTTGCCTTATATAATTTCATTATTAAGTGTTGTTTTATCAATTATCGCTCTCTCATATCAATTCAAAAAGGAGAATAAAACAGAAGAACAAATCTCAAACCCAACTTTGTTGACTTCCGAAAAACAGGTCAAAAATTCAATTAATAATGGTATATGGATTAGTACAAAAGATTCATTATCATCTGTTGAGATTAATGGAAATAATTGGACTTTTAAATATGTAAACGAAAAAACGGATTTAGATGACCATTATGAATATTTGATTACTAAAAGTGTTTTAGATAAACATAATGAAATAATTGATGGTAGTTTAATTTTAACGAACAAATCTGACACACTCAAATACGGAATTGATTATATCTCTGAAAAAAATATGACTCTAATATATTTACCAAGAGGTAATTTTCATCATTATGAGAGGAAGGAATAAAAAACGATTTGCCAACACCGTATATAATTTATTGCTAGTTCTAGCCTACTTACGAAAATCCTCGTGGATTTTCTATTCGGTTTTTATTTGCTAAATTACGTGCTAAACCACGCAACAAACCATATACAAACACGTTGGCTGTAATTTAAAAGTCCGTTAACTAAACGAAATATAGTGTTTACTAATTAAGACTTTTCTATAAAAGCAAACTGAATTAAATTGGAATTGAATACTAAATAAAGTGATTTGAAAAAAGCAATACTTCTGACTTTCTTACTCAATTGCGGAATTGGAATCTCGCAAACCGAATTTCCATTTTATGAACAAATTGCGTTTGACTTTTATCAATCAACAATAATTGATTCTTTTCCTTCAAAAAAGAAAATAAAAGTTTATCCATATGTTATGGATTTTCATCCACCAAGAACGGGATTTTACAATCCAATCTGTTTAGGAATAAGTTGGAAAAGTAAAACTCAATTTAAAGAATTGGAATCTTATTTAGAAACTCAATTAAATATTGATTCCGATAGATTTGAACTTGATTTCTCGAATTTGGACAAAAAGAAATTCAAAATCAAAAGGAATGGAAACGGAACTTATCCAAAATTACAGATAACAGCACCACACAAAGAAATAAACGGAACTGAACGCATTTTTGTGAATATTCATATAACGAATAAATATTTATACGAGACTTATCATATTGAATTTAATGACAAAGGAAAAATTATAAATTGGTGTAGAACATATGACGAAGTTATAAGAACATATTAAAAAACTACAGCCAACAACATATATAATTTATTGCTGGCTTTTTGCTTACTTACGAAAATCCTCGCGGATTTTCTATGTCAGTAATTATTTATTAACTTGGTTGCATAAACACGCAACAAACCATATATAAACACGTTGTGTGCAATTTGAGAAATGAGTCACGAGAAACTAACATATAGCGGAACAGAATGCAATAACTATTTGTATTTCTCTTTTGATGCGGAATATTTCGATACCGAAAAAATTACAGCGGAATTGAATATTGAACCGACTTACGTAATGATAAAAAAAGAACCTGTTCCAAAATCAACTGCGTGGGAATACCGAATTGATGCTGGAAACAAAATTGATTTGGAAAGTTATCTTCAACAACTAATTGACATTTTTGAACCTAAAGTGGAAATCATAAACGGACTGAAAAGCAAATATGATTTAACAACTAGAATACAATTTGTAGTTGACATCGACATAAATCCAGAATCTTCGACACCTTATTTCGGACTGAATAAAAGAGCTGTTGACTTTTTAGCTAAAACTGGAACTGAAGTAGATTTTGCCCTTTATAAAGCTGATACAATCGGACTTTTACAAAAATCGGATGAATAAAAAACTGCACACAACAATGTATAACCGCAATTACGGCGGATTCGACTACGTCCGAATCCACTCGGAATTGCTAACGCCAGTGCTTAACCGAAAATTAACGCATATTAATCCGTAACTGACGGTTATACGAGACCGTTAGCACCAATTAAAAAAAAATACGAACTGAATGAGTTTTGACTTAAACTTTTACAAAAAAGAGAGCAATAAAATAAGCATTTCTGAAATGGTTGAATTCTTAAATACTATTCCAATGTTGGAAAGTAAAACAGAAGACCAAATAGTTTATGAAAACGAAACTACAGGAGTTTTTTGCTTATTTGAAACTTATGAAAGTGAAGATGAAGAAGAAAATGACTTTGGAGAATTAGAAGACACTAATTTGTGTTTTAATATAAATTATGTCAGACCAGACTTTTTCGGAATTGAAAGTTTTGAAATAGTAGATAAATTAATAGAAAAATTTGAACTTTATGTTCTTGATCCACAAGCAGAAGGAGAACCAATAAAGTATAAAAAAGGAGAATTATTAAAAAGTTGGTTAAAATCAAATAAAAAAATAAGTAAATCCTATTTTAAAGAATGGGAACTAAACTATTTAGAATTAGAAAAATCAAATTATTGTTGGAAATTCTGCTACAATAAAAACGAACTTCAAGAAAAATTAACAGAAGAATATTTTGTTCCAAATATATTTTACGTGAATAAAAATGGAACTGAAAAGGTGGAAACTTTATGTGTTTGGCCTGAACATATTCCGTTTGTTTTACCAAAAGTAGATTTTGTTTTAATTCAAAAAAGAATAAAAAAATTATTTAGAACAAAAGAAGAAAGTGGTTTAGTAAAATATGAAACAATAATTGAAAAATTAGGAAAATATTTTGAAAACGAAAAAGATTATAAAATTGTTCACCCAAAAAATGAGGAAAAGATAAAGCCTATTTTTAATTCAATTGAGTTTTTTACAACTATAGAAAAATACGGAAAAGGAATTTCAGTAGATAAAATAGTGAATTACAAGAACGAATAAATAACTGGTGCTAACACCGTATAAACTTTATTGCTATTTATAGCTCACTTGGGAAATTCCTTCGGAATTTCGCCGTTCGTGTTTTATTTAGTAAATTCACTGCGTTAAACAACGCAACAAAGCTTATACAACAACGTTAGCCACAAGTTGAATGAACCTATTAACTAAAAGACCACACATTATTTTTCTTGTATTTTCTGTAATCACTTTTATACTCGGATTTAATGCAAACGGAGGAATGGATATAAATATTCACGACACATATTACGTGATTAGTAATTATCATTTCGCAACACTGATTTCAATTCTTTTCGGAATAATCGGACTGATTTATTGGATTGTGAAAAAAGTGAATGGAAACCTCTCTAAACGTCTGAATTTGATTCACGTTACGCTGACTTTTGGCGGAATTTTTCTGATTCTGATTTTAAACGAATTTTTTAGAAAGTCAATTATGGAATACGATTTTAATGAAAACTTGACAATGGTAATTTATTTGATTTCTGCTATTGTGATTTTTGGACAAATTATATTTCCGATTAATATAATAAGAGGAATAATAAGAAAACGGAATAAAACCTAAGAATGAACTACGAAATACCCAACTCATATAATTGGTTTGCAAAACTGAATTTGACTCAATTCATTCCTTGGAATTTTGATACAGAAATTAATCCGAATTCATCAATCAATGAACGATTTAAAATTGAGTGTGAACAAAATCGAGGAGTTCTGACTTTTGGACGCAGACAAGATATGGACACATTTGTTGGATTTGAAATTGTGGAAGGAAAAGTAACCGAAAATGTAATTGTTTTTCATCCCTCGTTCGGGACAAATGTTAAAGGTTGGAATATCATCGAATCTGAACACGCGGATTTTTTTGAGTTTATGCAAAAAAGAGTTTTACCAGAAATGAAAGAATGGATTCCAGAAGATGACGTGAATGATTATATTGAATAAAAAAACCAGTGGCTAACACCGTGTATAATTAATTGCTAGGTCACTGCCGACTTACGAACATTCCTGCGGAATATTCTATCTGTGATTTATTTGCTAAATTAGTTGCTTAACCACGCAACTAACCATACACAAAACCGTTATCTTTAATGAAATAGCCAGTTTTGAAAATTAAGTTATTCATCGAATTTTACAGAAATCAAAGAATAAAAAAATAAAAATATTCTTAAAAATTGGAATGAAAAATAGAAGTAAAAAATAAAGAAAATTTTATATTAATTATGTTTTCAATATATTAGATAAATTCAGAATTAAAATGAAATATAATTAAGTTTTAAATTTTAAAAAACACTTTCTGATTGTTTGAAAACTCCAGAAAATCGGATAATTTTTAGATTTTTAAAAGTTTAAAGTTAAGTTCAACAAAATATAGAAATAAGCTAAGATAATTTTGAACTAACAATTTCAAAAAAAAAAAAAAAAATGGAAATTAATAACTGTGTGTATTAAAAAATGGAATAAAATTTAATTCTGACAGTTTCATTAAAATCTAGAAATAAATATAAATTTTAGTTTTTTAAATAATTTGAATAAAATAAAATCAAAAATTATTTAGAAATAAATTGAGATAAAACATAAATTCAGAAACGAAAAATAAATATTGTGTGATAAAAAAGCACTAAAGATAACACCGTGTAAAAAAAATTGCTAATTTTAGCTTACATACGAAAATCCTCGCGGATTTTCTATCTGTGTTTTATTTGTTAACTTAGTGCTGTAACACGCAACTTTTAATACACATAAACGTTGGCAGTAATGTAATGAACGACTTTGACGACATAATATTTAACGAACAATGGGACAGAGTTCTTGAAGAAATTTCGAAGGACAAAAGTCTTATTGGACAAATTGAGCCATACGACCTTGCGTGGAAACGTTTTCAATATCAGATAGCAGAAAACGGAATAGAAGAACTTGTTCTACCCTATGGCAATTTCACAGACCTATTAAAACTAATTGAGATTTGTAAAAATCAAGGATTGACAGGTTTAAACATTCCACAGGCAACAGCATTTCAGCAACTTGACCAAATAAAAATCCTTCTAAATCAAGGACACGAAATTGACGAACAAGATTTTGGGGAAAGAACAGGCTTGCTTGTTGCTGCTGCTTTAAATGACGTTCAGCTTGTAAATTTTTTCATAGACAATGGAGCATTTGTATCCTTCTACGACCAAGATAACCTTGAAGCAATTGACTTTACAACTTCGGACGAAATAAAGAAAATACTGAACAAAAATAACGGTCGAACCAAAGCACAAAGACAACAGGACTATGACGAGTATTGTGATGCAAGAGAAAAACTAAACGTACTCAGAGAGATTAATCTTTCATTTATGAAAGCGGCAGAAAAAGGAGATATATCTCAAATGGAACAAGCACTAAAAAATAGTTCAATGGATTTTATGACATTGAATTTTGCATATCCAATCAATGGATGGACAGCACTTCATTTTGCAGCAAAGAACAATGACAAGAGAGCTTTTGAATTTTTAGTAAGCAAAGGAATTGATACAACGAAGAAAAATATTGACGGCTTAACTGCATTGGACTTAGCAAAAACATTAGGAAATAATGAACTCTGAACCGAAGAATAAAAACACTACTGCCAACACCGTATATAATTTATTGCTAGTTCTAGCCTACTTACGAAAATCCTCGCGGATTTTCTATTCGGTTTTTATTTGCTAACTTTAGTGCTTAATCCACGCAACAAACCATATACAAACACGTTGTGGTGCATTTCTCACTCGAATCAACAAAATGAAAAATTTAATAATTATAATTTTTATTCTATCTCTTTTTTCTTGTTCGAAAAGATTCAAACCAGTTACAAATGAGAATGAATATTTTGAATTAACTGAATTAAATACAAAAGACACTTTATTCAGAATTTCAAAAAATGAGTTTTATGAAATGGGAGATGATTTTGCTTTTGTGAATCGAAAAGGAGATACTATAATTTCATCTGAAAAAATATACTTCACATTTAAAGATACTATTACAACATTCGGAATTGTACTTGAAAAAGAAACTTATGATTTAATTGGAATAAATCGGAAAGGAGAAAGAATTTTTGAAGTATATATGTATGACAATGGACCTGATTATATTTCTGAAGGTTTATTCAGAATTAAGAAAAACGGAAAAATTGGTTTTGCGAATGAAAAAGGAGAAATAATAATCAAACCTCAATTTGAATGTGCTTCAAATTTTGAGAATGGAATTGCATCAGTAACTTACGATTGTTATTTGTATTATAACTTGGATGAACATTTACGTTCTGAAAGTGAAAGTTGGTTTGAAATAGACAAAACTGGAAAACGAATTGAATAAAAAAAACGACACCACAACAACATATATAATTTATTGCTAGTTCTAGCCTACTTACGAAAGTCCTCGCGGACTTTCTATTCAGTTTTTATTTGCTAACTTTAGTGCTTAAAACACGCAACAAATCATATATAAACACGTTGTGCACAAGCTAAAAAATGAGCTACTCAAGAGAACAAATAGAAGAAAAAATTGAACTTACAATTGACGAATTGTATGAAAAGGATTCAGAAATTATTTTCGAAACTTACAATTTACACGAAAGGTCTATTACTCACAGATTTGCTCTGTATTTAGAAAAACATTTTGCAGACCAAGATTATGTTGTAGATGTTGAATATAACAGAATGCTAAATGATTATGGAGAAGACATAATCGGCAATGAAATTGGAAAAAGACTGGATTTTGAGAAGTATGGAAAAGAAGCTAGTGCAGTATATCCTGATGTAATAGTTCATAAAAGAAATACAACAGACAATTTGTTAGAAATAGAAATGAAGATGCAGTGGAAAAACTCAAAAAAGGAATTTGATTTAATAAAAATCAACGAATATTTAAGTCAACTTGACTACCAATTTGGAGTTTATTTAGAACTAGCGGAAAATAGAAACGAATGTCAAGTAAATTTTGGGCCATTTGAAATCAATTGAACAATTAGAAAACGATTATTGGAATGAACCTTCTGAGTTTCCGACAAGTTTAGTCGAAAAATGCTATCATTATCGGAAAATAAATATTGAAGAATTGACCAATGAGCAATTAAGACTTATGATTTCTCAACATATCGGAACTGAACACATAATTGGAATTGCACTCGAGAAACTCGAACGGAATATATTGACTGAAGGCGACTTTTACGAAGGTGATTTACTTGTAGCGATATCGGGTTTGCCGACTGAATTTTGGAATAAAAAGAAAACGGAATTTCGGGCTTTTAAAAACTTGGTGGAACGGAATTCTGAACTAATTAAAACTGAACTCGGTGAAAAGAAATTTGA
Organism: Polaribacter reichenbachii; assembly: GCF_001975665.1. NCBI lineage: Bacteria > Pseudomonadati > Bacteroidota > Flavobacteriia > Flavobacteriales > Flavobacteriaceae > Polaribacter > Polaribacter reichenbachii. The sequence continues at coordinate 3,732,698 of NZ_CP019419.1, forward strand.
CCGAATAAATGAAAAAATAAAAGCCAGTGCACAACAATGGCTATAAGTAATTGCTTGTTCTCGCCTACTTCTGAAAACCCTCGCGGATTTTCAGTTTGCTGTGTACTTGCTAAGTTAACTGCTAAACCACGCAACTACTCATAGCCGAGAACGTTACCACACATTTGACAAGAAACAATGGAAATAACAACAATAAATCAAATAAGAGAAAAAAGAGACAGTATTCGTGAACAAATTAAATCTCTTAATTTGAAAAGTTTCGGGTCAACAACTTATGGTAATGAAAATGAATATACTTTTAAAGGATTAATTGCTGGAATTGATGCTTTATTAACAGATATTTCTACTCTAACACAATATCAAAACAAATTTGTCAAAATCTCAACTTATAACGAAAGAAATGGTATTTATTCAAATTTAAACAGAATAGACACTTATTTACAAACACCAAATAATTACATATCACAATTTGAAGCTTTAAAAGTTCAAATACGAGCTTATAATGTTAGAAATATTTCTGAAAGGCAATTAGAATTTGAAAAAGAAATTGAGGAAGTCAGAAAAATCAAAATTGAACTTCAACAAATTTTAGTAGAATCTAAAGAATTAAATGAAAGTATTGACGAAAAAAATGATTCTATTGAGAAAAAATTAGAAACGAGTACCGAAAAACTTACTGAAATAGAATCTGAATTAGAGAAAATTACAGAACGAAAAGATGAATTAATTGAACAATCAGAAACTCTTGAAACTATTAATGATAAACTTAATTCTATTAAAGAAAGTGCTTCTGATAATTTAGAAGAAATTACAACTTCTCTAACTGAAAGTAAAGGTAATGAAAAGCTAATTACTTCATTTGCTAATAAAGTACAAGACAGAGAAAAAAAATTAGATGAATTAGAACAAAATACTAATTCAAATAATGAGAAACTTTCAGAATATATTAAAGAAAGAGAAACAATTCTAAAACAAGCAAATGAGCTTATAGAATCCTCTAAAAAAGCTTTAAACTATACAACCGCAGAAGGAATAAGTGCTTCATTCCAAGAACAGTATAATAATTCTAATAATTGGAAAATTTTCGGTAGTTGGATTTTCGGCGCTGTAATTTGCCTTTTAGGAACAATCGCTTTAGGTATTTGGATTTTAAAAACAAAAGATGACAATATTGGAATTCTAATTGGTAGAATATCACTTTTACCATTACCAATAATAGGTGCTATATTTTGTGCAAATCAATACACTAAACAAAAGAATATAATTGAAGATTATGCATATAAAATGGTTCTTTCTAAAGCAATAGTTGGATTTTCAGAACAATTAAAGAAAAATGGAACAGATGGTAATGAGGAATATGTTCATTACATTAAAACTGCTCTTATTGAAATACACAAAGACCCTTTAAGAAAAAGAGAGAAAACAAAACAAACAGAAACAAAAGACACTAATTTTAAAGATTTAATAGAAGTTGCAGAACGAATAGTTAAATTAACAAAAGTAGAATAAAAACGTGTGGTAACACCGTATATAATTTATTGCTGGCTTATTGCCTACTTACGAAAGTCCTCGCGGACTTTCTTTGTCCGTAATTATTTACTAAATTAGTTGCTTGAAACACGCAACAAACCATATACAAACACGTTAGGGATAATTTGTGAATAAGTAAGCGCAAAAACAACTTGACTTTCTAAAAATAAAACTGTACCTTCGCCATACTTAAGTTCTTTACTTAGTACTAATTCAAACTTAGATTTTTTAAGGAAAAAGTACTAAGTAAAGAACTTAAGTATGGTAAAAACAAAGTAACGGAAAGAGAGGAAGCTATGCTTCCTCTCTTTCCGTTACTAAGGTTTAGACTTTTCCTAATATAAACACTACTCTTTTCATACAGTATTTTTGTCACAATTATTTACTATATTTGTGACAGATTATATATTTAAAAATGGCTGTATCTGTTGAAAATAAAGTAAAAAAAGCAATTACCAATTATAGAACGGGAAAAATATTTTTCCCGTCTAACTTCTCTAAGTTTGGAACTTCTACGGCAGTAAGACAAGCCTTAAACAGATTAGAGGATGATGAATTTCTTTTAAGACTAGCCCACGGAATTTATCTTTATCCCAAAAGACATCCAAAATTTGGAATTCTACACCCAAGTATTGAAGAAATCGCTATAGCTATCGCTAAAAGAGATAAAGCCAGAATAATTCCTACAGGGATACACGCTCTAAATAAATTAGGTTTATCTACACAAGTTCCTATGAACGTGGTCTATTTAACAGATGGTTCTTCGAGGTCAATAAAAATCAATAAAGGAAGTATCAAATTCAAAAAAGCTTCGCCAAAGCTACTTTCTGTAAAAAGTGATAAAATCATACTTATAATACAAGCTTTAAAAGAATTAGGACAGGAAAATATAAATTCAAAAGTCAAAGAAAGAATAAAGCAAATATTATTAACCGTTGATAAAGATGTCCTAACACACGATATAAAACTTGCACCTCAATGGATAACCGAAATAATCAAAAAATTAATTGAGCAATAAAAATGGATGAGTGGTTTAAACTTAGCGAAGACGATAGAAGAATTGTAATAAATCAAGCAAGCGCAAATAGTGGATTACTTCCTGTAGCTGTGGAAAAAGATTTATGGGTTATGATAGCTTTGCAAGCCATATTTTCAACAGAAGTCGCTGAACATTTAGTTTTTAAAGGAGGAACATCCCTAAGTAAAGCTTGGGGAATTATAGAAAGATTTTCAGAAGACATTGATTTAGCTATTGATAGGTCATTTTTTGGTTTTAAAGGAGAATTAAGTAGATCTCAAGTTAAGAACCTTAGAAAAGCATCCTGCAAGTATGTAGCCAAAAAATTCCATATCCTTCTTGAAAATGCTCTTTTAAAAAATGGAGTTAAAGAATTTGAATTAAGCGTTACTGAATTTGAAGAATCTGACACAGACCCATTAGCAATAGAAATAAGATATAAATCATTAGTTGAACAACAGGAATATTTACAACCGAGAATATTAATAGAAATTAGTTCAAGGTCACTCATTGAACCATATGAAAATAAAAAGTTATCATCAATTATAAGTGAAATTTATCCAAATGAAAATTTCATTGACCAACCAATAAATATCCCAACTGTGATTCCAACTAGAACTTTAATTGAAAAGATGTTCTTATTACACGAAGAATTTCAAAAGCCAAAAGATAGAAAAATCAGAAGTGAACGAATGACAAGACATCTTTATGATATTTCAAGACTTATGGACACAGAATATTTAGAAAAAGTAATTTCTGACAAAGATTTGTATAATACTATTATAGAACATAGAAGTAAATTGACAAAAGTCTCTTGGGTAGATTATGATAAACATAGCTATAGTACTTTAAATTTTATTCCGCCAAAAGAAATTATAGATGAGTACGAAAAAGATTATGAAGCGATGAAAGAAAGTATGTTCTATGGAGAAACAGATTCATTTGAAAGTCTAATAAAAAAATTAAAAAAACTGAACGATAGAATTAATAATTTGGAATAAAACTATCCCTAACAATGTATAAAAATAATAGCGGTTTAATCGCTAAAACGAAAGTAAGTAAATATAAAAAAGGTCTGTATTTAACCGAAAAGTAAGTGCGTAAAAATCCGCTACTATTCTTATACTAGACCGTTGGCAATAATTTGCTCAAAGAAACCTAAATAAAAATATATCAATCAAATTATCATTTGAACCACTATTAAAAAGTGAAAAGAAGACTAAAGAATTTGAACATTTCAGAATTACAGTATCTGAAATAGTTAACAAGTTAAATTTAAATGGTGAGATTGTATTTTACTACATCGATGTGCTAAACAAATTTGAACTTAAAGAAAATACAACTGAATTGAATGACAATGAGTTATTAAACCAAATTAGTTCATTAAATGATTATCTTAACTAATTATGAGTAAAAGAGGTAGCAAATCAACAATAAAGCTTAATAATGCAAAATCAATTTCTGGTGGTTCAGGAAAAGGCGTTGCCAACTGGATTAAAAAAAAGAAAAAAATAATAAAGTTAAACCCAAATGAGAATCAAATTCAAGAATTAGAAAAACATAACATTAAATTAGTTGATACTGACTTAATAGATAACGATTCTGTACTTCGTTCGGAAATTGTAAAAAAAACGAATGAACTGATATCAATATCAAAAATTGAACTTGAACCTCACAAACTTAACTTGGAGAAAAAAAAATCAACTGAACTAAAAAGAATTCTGAATATTTTGCAAAACAACATTTTAAAAAGTATTTAAAAACTATTGCCAACATCGCATAAAAATAATGCGTAGTTTAGTGCTTAATCAAGAGTTCGTGCATTTTTGCTACGTCTGATTTTCCTTCGGAAAATCCTCGCACACAAAACCGCACTATTCTTATACGTAACCGTTGTGCGTCATTTGAGCATACTCAATAGGAATTAAAGAAATGAATAGTGAAAATTTAAAAAACTCAATCCGAATATTTGAACACGCAAGTAATGAATTAGAAAAAATCTCTGTCAATGGTTTAAGAGAATTATCAAAACTGCGAAAACCAAATAACGTTATTCATCTTAAACATATAAAAAAATCTGATGATTTAGGAATTAATACACTATTAGCAACACAAAGAATTCCAGCTATTGTTCTTTTAGGATTATCAATTGAATTGACATTCAAATTAATTATAAAACAAAAATTAAATAAAGAGTTTAAAATACACGAACTGAATAAACTATTTAAGAAATTACCAAGTGAAATTAAAGACTCTATCGTATTAAAAGTAACTTCTGATTTGAAAATTTCCGAAAGTGAATTTTATAATAAACTAAATGAAAATGACTTGATTTTTGTCAACTGGAGATATTTCTTTGAAAAAGAAGCACCAAATTATGCAGGTATTGAATTTTTAAAATCCCTACACAAGTATTTAAAAGATTTAATTGAATAAAAACGAACGCACAACACCGTATATAATTTATTGCTAGTTCTAGCCTACTTACGAAAATCCTCGCGGATTTTCTATTCGGTTTTTATTTGCTAACTTTAGTGCTTAAACCACGCAACAAACCATATACAAACACGTTGTGCCTAATACCTGAAAAACCGAATGGGAAGAAAAAAAATACACGATAAAGTACCAACTCACGATAAAATGATGATTCCAACATTGGAAGCTCTGAAATTATTGGGAGGTTCGGGTTCAATAGATGAAATCAATGAAAAAGTTTACGAAGTAGCTGGATATGACGAGGAAGTTTTAGAAATACCTCACGATGAAAACGGAGTTCAAACCAAAGTGGAATATAGACTAGCTTGGGCGAGAACTTATTTGAAAAAATACGGACTAATTGACAACTCTTCTCGCGGAGTTTGGGCTTTAATTGACAATGAAATTGACACTTCTAAACTTGACGCTGACCAAATATTAAAAACGGTTCGCGAATTAACTAGAAAACCTAAAACTGACAAAAAACAAACCCAAAAAGAGCTTGACTCCGAAATTGAAGAAGAAATAGAAGACCAAATTGACTGGAAAGAAAATCTAATTTCTGTTATTCTAAAAATTGAACCTTCAGCTTTTGAAAGACTTTGTCAACGGATTTTAAGAGAAAGTGGATTTGTCCAAGTTGAAGTTACAGGGAAATCTGGAGACGGAGGAATTGACGGAAAAGGAATAGTAAGATTAAACGGATTTTTAAGTTTCCACGTTTTTTTTCAGTCTAAAAGATATAAAGGTTCTGTTGGGTCTGGCGACATTAGAGATTTTAGAGGAGCAATGCAAGGTAGAGCGGATAAAGGACTTTTTATCACAACAGGTAATTTCACTAGAGAAGCTATTAAAGAAGCAACAAGAGATGGAGCACCACCAATTGACTTAATTGATGGAGAATTATTATGTGATAAATTAAAGGAATTTAATCTCGGAGTAAAAACTGAACTTATTGAGGAAGTTTCTGTAAATGCGGAATGGTTCTCGAAAATATGAAAAAGTACTAGGCACAACACCGTATAAAAATAATTGCGGTTTAGTGCTTAATCAAAGGTCGTTGCGTGTTTGTAACATCTGATTTTCCTGCGGAAAATCCTCGCTTACAAACCCGCAACTATTCTTATACATAAACGTTGTACACCATATGAAAAACGCATTCGTAATCATATTAACCTTTATTGGATTTTTCGCATTTGGACAAGAAAAAAAACTTGACCGAATTGATAACGAAGTGAAATCTATAGAATCGGACTCGACTCTTGTGGAAAAGAAATTTGATTGGGTGGAACTGACTGGAATCACTACAGATGGTGGCGGAATTTTAAAAGTATGGCGGAATGAAAAACAGATTTGTAAAATAGTTGAGAAAATCGGACTTTCTTACGGTCGAATAACGACGGTTATTTACCTGAATAATGGAATACCAATTAAAATAATAGAAACGGAGGAAAACTTTGGTCACGAAAATGGAGAATTGAATTACGAAAAACTGAACGAAGTTTTTAGAGCAACTATTTACGTATTTGATTGGGAAAATGACGAGAGTAAAATAGAACGGACAGGAAAGAGAGTTTTAAGTGAAGGTTCGTGTTCAACTTTTAATTATGAACCGACAATTGAACGTGCTAAAAAAGCAAGAACGGAATGAAAAAATACGGTGTACAACAATGTATAACCGCAATTACGGCGGATTCGACTACGTCCGAATCCACTCGGAATTGCTAACGTCTGTGCTAAACCGAAAATAATCGCTAATTTAACCCGTAACTGACGGTTATACGAGACCGTTGTACGCAAGTTGACCAATGAAACGCAAAAAGAAAATAATAATCCGAATTGGAGTCTTTTTTGTCGGAATTTTATTTTGGCAATTCGGACTTTTTAACCGATTCAATTATTTAACTGGAAAGATTGACAGTTGGCGGAATTCAGCAAGAATCGTGACGGTTGGTAAACCATTGCCTTGTGGAGTTCCTTGCATTGGATTAAAAGAAAAATACGGATTTCACGAATCGAATGTTGGATGCACTGTAACTGGACCTCAATTACGTGGAATTGATTCTTATAACGCTGAAATTGAAAAGTATCTGAATAGAAGAAATGGGAAAGACTGGCGGGAAAATTATCAGGCGGAAATGGATTCATTGATTATAAATAATAGATTGGAATGAGTAAAACGCTAAAAATTATACTTGGAGTTTTAGGAACAGCGATAATTGCAATATTTGGACTAATAATGTTTGGACTTTATCTTATGGAAGATGAAGACAGATATGGAGATTTAGTCTACTTTAATCAAAAAGTAGAAGATGGCGATATTATTTTTCGGTGTAAATATTCCGGAGAATTAGGACAAACAACTGAATTTAATGAATACGGAATAATTGATAGATCTTGGGGAAGTGTTTATGTATGGGACAATCAAAATACAATTAAACAAGACCTTTATGATTGGGCTGAAAAAGGAAACGGAACACGAGTAAGAGTCTTTAGAATAAAAAAAAATGACTTTAATATGAACAAAGTGGAATTGAAAGATGGAACATATAACTATTTAATGAATTCAGGTAAAATGGAATTCGTAACTGAAAATTATTAAAAAACCAGCGTACAACACCGTGTATAATTAATTGCTAGGTTCTTCCCTACTTACGAAAATCCTCGCGGATTTTCTATCTAGTTTTTATTTGCTAAATTAGGTGCTTAAACACGCCACTAATCATACACAAACACGTTGTAGCACATTTGAGAAAACTCACGAATTGAAAAGAAAGACAGGGATTTTAATATTAATAATCGGAATTTTAATCGTCTCTAAATTCTGGGTTGGAATCTATACTCACGATGAATTTGGAGGAAAAAATATTTTCATTAAACATAGACCAATTTGGAAAACGTTTTTCTATTCGCCAAGAGGAATGAGTGATTTAAAACTATCAGAAATGACGACTGAAAAGCAAAATGAACAAATACTGTTCGATGAATTTATTTTAGAAAATCAATGAAATTAACAATTAAAATAGCAACCATTTTTATTTTACTATCAAGTTGTTCAAAATCCGACAACATTTTAGAAAATCGAAATTTTAACAAAGGAAATTGGTTACTTGTGAATGTTAACTATGCAAATAAAACTCTTGAATTGATTGATGATAAATCAATTTTAGAAAAGAATAAAAACGGAATTTATGTGTTGCCTACTGGAGATTGTGGAGGAACAACGTGCGATGGTTTTATAAAACTTTATCAAGACGGAAAACTTGTTGGACAATTAGAATATTTAACTAGAACATTGCTTTACGAATCGAAATCGATTAAAGAATCATATAAAAACGGAACTGAATCATATCTTGAACCTGAAAATTCAGAAGATTTTAAAACAAATTGGGATAGTTTAGTAAAGGCAAATAATTATCCAACAATAAAACATATACAACCTGACGATAAAGATATAATCTTGACTTATAAAAAATCAGAATAAAAACGTGCTACAACACCGTATATAATTTATTGCTAGTTCTAGCCTACTTACGAAAATCCTCGCGGATTTTCTATTCGGTTTTTATTTGCTAAATTTAGTGCTTAAACCACGCAACAAACCATATACAACAACGTTGTACTTAATGCGGGACAAAAAGTCGCATATTAAATTTAATTGAACTATTTTTTGTATTTTTGGTACATATATAATTTACAAGAGATAAAATGTCCCAAATCAATAAACTTGCAAAACTTCCTCCAAAAAGAGAAAAAGTAGAAACTATTGAAATTCTTCGTCAATTGAGTAAATCCTCAAATTCATTAGGAGAATTAAAAGGAATTGCTAAAACTATTCCTAATCAAGAAATGTTGATAAATGCTGTTGTCTTACAAGAAGCTAAAGATAGTTCGGAAATAGAAAATATTATTACAACACAAGATGAATTATATAAAGCTTTAGCTACAAACACAAAACAACCAACTCAAGTTAAAGAAGTTATAAATTACAGAAGTGCTATTTTTTCTGGTTTTGAATTAATTCAGAAACAAGGATTTTTAAAGCTAAAAGATATCGAAACTATTCAAAAAACCATTATCGAAAATAATGCTGGAATTCGCTCAATGGCTGGAACTGTGCTAAAAAACGATAAAACTGGAGAAATTGTCTATACACCACCACAAGAAAAAGACGAAATCTTAGATTTATTAAGTAATTTCTTAGAACATTTTAATGTTAAACAAAACGATTTAAATCCATTAATTAATTTAGCTATTTTACATTATCAGTTTGAAAGTATTCATCCTTTTTATGACGGAAATGGAAGAGCAGGAAGAATACTAAATATTTTATATCTAATTCTAAATGACCTTTTAGATATTCCTATTTTATATTTAAGCTCATATATCAACGAAAATAAAGCAGATTATTACCGTTTACTAAATACAGTTAACAATAAAGACGAATGGTCTGAATATATAATTTATATGCTAAAAGCTGTTGAGATAACATCAAATAGAACTATTGAAAAAATAAATTCAATTAAAGTATTATTGGATAAAACTATAATATTTGCTCAAGAAAAGGCACCTAAAATCTATAGAAAAGAATTAATTGAATTACTCTTTGAACAACCTTATTCTAAAATAGAATTTGTTGTAGAAAAATTAAACGTAGAAAGAAAAGCGGCTTCACGATATTTAAAAAAATTGGAAGATATTGGAATATTAACTTCTCAAAAAATTGGAAGAGAAAGTGTTTACGTAAATACAAAACTGATAGAAATATTGAAAAAGCACTAAGTACAACACCGTATATAATTTATTGCTGGCTTCTCGCCTACTTACGAAAGTCCTCGCGGACTTTCTTGGTCGGTAATTATTTACTAAATAGTTGCTTGAAACACGCAACAAACCATACACAAACACGTTGGCTGTAATTACTCAAAAATGACAAAAAAGGATATTGAAATAGGATTTTGGAGATTTAATGATGGTTTTTGGTCAGAACCTTTGACAATTGAAAACACTGAAATTTATGAAACAGAAAAATTAATTATTAATCTTTCAACATTTAACCAAGATTACAGAAATCTATCAGCTTCAAAAAAAAGAGAATTAAAAAGAGTTTGGGCTGAAACTTTACCCAAATTAGAAAATGTAAAATACCTAATGACAACACATCAAATTGACCAAGATTTTTTTGAGGCAATTTGTAAAATGAAAAATTTAGAAGGAATATATATAAAGTGGGGAAAAGTTGAGTCTTTAGAAAACATTGCTAATTTGAATAATCTGAAACACCTTTATTTTGGAAGTAATCCAAGAATTGAATCTATTGAAGGAATTTTAAATTTAAATAAACTTATTACTCTTGAATTAGAAAACTTTAAGAATTGTAAAAACCTGAATAAATTAGAAAAACTAAATAATTTACAAAGTTTGAGTATTGTTGCATCAATTGATGGTCCAAGAATAAAATTTGAAAATCTTAACTTCTTGAGTAAACTCAATAATTTAAAAGTTTTAAAATTAGATGTGAGTTTGAAATATAAAAAAATTGAACCTATTTTAGAATTGAAAAACCTTGAAAAATTATGGATTCCTGAACATCTTTACAAAAAATATGACAAAAATAATTTGAGAAAGAATTTTGAAAAACTGAAATATGGAAACCTTAAGAATTAAAAACTACAGCCAACACCATATATAATTTATTGCTGGCTTCTTGCCTACTTACGAAAATCCTCGCGGATTTTCTTTGTCTGTAATTATTTACTAAATTAGTTGCTTAAACCACGCAACAAACCATATATAAACACGTTAGCACCAATACAAAAAAAACACACCGAAAAATATGGGACAATCTATACTTACTTTCATAAGTCATTCATCTGATGATAAAATATCACTAATTGAACCAATCGTTGCTGATTTGGAGAATTGCTACATCAATGTTTGGTTAGACAAACGAAAAATAATGCCTGGAGACAACTTAAGAAAATCGATATTTAGAGACGGATTAGATAAAGCAGATGTAGCTCTTATTTTCTTTACCGAAAAATCACTAAAATCATCTTGGGTTGATAAAGAAATTAAACACGTATTAAGAGAGGAAAGTAAAAAAGGGAATGATTTTGACTTAAACAAAATTATTTCAATTTTTGATTCTAAAGAAACCTATGACGAAATTTCATTAAGATATCCTGAATTAACTGACGACTTGATGCACTTAATGCCAACTAAATATACGAAAATTCAATTAGGTCAATTAATTTCTGCTATTTGGAGTAAATATCTTTCTCTACAAGGAGGAGATGTAGAAGTTCAACGACAATTACTTTCTAAAGAAAAAGAGATATTTAAAAAAGAAAAGGAAATTCAAAAACTAAAAACTGACTTAACAGATTTAAAATCTAAAAATTCAAATCTTAATCAAATAGATGAGTTTGAAACGTTTTTAAATTCCGGAAAGATTAATGAATTGATACAAAACAAAGAAAGCTTACTTCGTGGAGGTTGGATAAATAGAGAAAGTATAAGAAATCTACCAGAAGCAATGACTTTAGGTTTAGCAGAGGACAATCCGAAAAACACTGGATATGTTAGAGTATCTGAAAAAGGAAAAGAATTTTTTAAATGGTTATTATTAAACGAAGAATAGAAAGTACTGGTGCTAACACCGTGTATAATTAATGGCTAGTCCTCGCCTACTTACGAAAATCCTTGCGGATTTTCTATTCGGTTTTTATTTGCTAAATTAGGTGCTTGAACACGCCACTAATCATACACAAACACGTTAGCTACAATTAGATGAAATTACTTTCCTGAAATAGGTTGACTAAAAATTAAGCACTTAATTATAGTCACTTATGAAAACACAAAAACAACCCTGGCGAAAAAAAGCGTACGAAAAAGCTACTTTAGAACTCAAATTATTCGTCGTTGACCAAATTCAGAATGGTCAGATTTCTTCAAACTTTGCTTCCAAAAAATATAATGTTCCTAGAACTACAATTGCCTATTGGATTAAAAAATATAGTACTTTAGTCCAACAAAATACTGGTATGAGTAAATTAGACGAAATTAAAAAACTAAAGGAACGTATTGAGGAATTGGAGTTTGTAAAGGAATTTCAACAAGATATTATTGCTGATATGGAAATCATTACTGGAGTCGATTTGGCAAAAAAGTCGTTACCCAAAATATTAGCAAAAGAGATAGCACTAAAAAAGAAAAACCTTTTAAAGTCAAGTGGTTCTATGAATATTTTGGGATCAGTAAACAAGCCTATTACAAAAGACTTAAAACACAAGAAAACAAGCAAATAAACCATCAGAAAATTATTGTAATGGTACAGGATTATCGTAAATTAGTGGGTATGAGAACTGGTGGTATTAAGCTCTATACAGAACTAAAACAAGACTTTATTAACCAAAACATCAAAATAGGTCGAGACAAGTTTTATGATGTGTTAAGACTACACAACCTACTGGTTCCTAAACTTAAAAACTATGTAACAACTACAAACTCAAACCATCAATTTAGAAAGTATAAAAACCGAATTCTAAACCAAGTACCTTCTAGACCTGAACAACTGTGGGTTAGCGACATAACCTACATTAAAACGGAAAATGGACACAATTACTTAGCCATTGTAACAGATGCATATTCTAAACAAATTATGGGATATAAACTCGATAATCATATGAGGACATCACTTTGTAAAGATGCACTTGCTATGGCTATTAAAAATAGAAAATACCCGAATGAAAAACTGATTCATCATTCTGATAGAGGGTTTCAATATTGTAATCCTAAATACACTGCATTTGCTGAAGAAAATGGAATAATTATGAGTATGACAGAACAATATGATCCATACGAAAATGCAATTGCGGAAAGAATTAATAGAACTTTAAAATATGAATATGGGCTAAGAAATCTGATGAAAAATACATCTATTGCTCAAGAAACTGCAAAACAAGCCGTTTTTATTTACAATAATTTAAGAACACATTTTAGCCTAGACTTAAGAAAACCTGCTGAAGTACATTTAAATCCGAATATCAAATACAAATCATACAGAAAAAATAATGTAAATTTGACTGAACTTAAAATTTAAGAACAAAAATAGTTTAAATTATTTTTTGCCTTCTAAACGGCTAAAAAAAATCTTTTGAACGATATAAATTAATCTAAAAAAAGGTCAACCTATATCAGGATAATACAATATTATGGATAAGGAATGAGAGATGAAGAAGTAAATAAAATATTAGAAAAGTTAAATAATCAAGAATATCCTTTATACCCAGTTCTTGAAAATGATATTGATTATGACGACCCAATTAAATTAGCTGAAAAAATAACAGAAAATGTAAATTTTCAATATTTAGAAGATGAATTAAAGCTAATAAAAAGAGTTGAAAACGTTAAAGCTGAATTTGCTTTATATAGTTTAACATCAAAAGGGAGAAGGGTGTTAAGAAAAGGGGGTTGGTTAGAATATTTAAAAATAAAAGATAAAATAGAACAAAGAAAAGAAGACAAGGAAGAATTTGAATTAAAAATAACAAAAGCACAATCTAAATACCCTTATCTACCTTATTGGTTAGCTTTCGGAGGTGTTTTTGTTTCTTTTTTAGCTTTTATTAATTCGTGCAATTCTGGAAATAAAACATCACAAGACAAGAAAGAAACATCGATATATATAATACAAGATACCACTTTAACCAAAGTTCAACAGAACAAAACCAAATATATTGACTCTTTAGAAAAACAAATAGACTCTTTAACACAATAAAAATTTAAAATATGAACAGAGAAGATACAGAAAGACTTTTAAAAATAAGAGTTTCAGCAAGCGACAAAGAATATGCTTGGGTTAAAAACGTTGTTTCAGTCATATCTATTTTATTAGGTATTTTAATTTCATTAAAAGATAAATCTGAAAATCATTCAGAAATTGAATCTAAATTGTTTATTAGTACAATTATACTCTTCGGACTTTGTATCCTTTGTGGATTAATCTTGTTATTTGCTGATTCTGACACTGAACATCGTCTGGTAAAGAAGGTCGTAGAAAAAGAATATGCCGTGGACGTGCCAAATGGATTACACGCAACATTTGTCGAGAGAAGAACCATTTTCGATATTTTAAGAATCTGTTTCTTTTTAACTTTAATTTGTTCTGTTTTGAGTTTAGTTGCTTATTCAGTTTACCCTGAAATAAATTAAAAAAAGAATAAAAAACGGTTGCTAACACAGTATATAAACAATAATTACTTTTTTCTTTACCTTTACTCATTGCAAACCTATTTAGTTAATATTAAACCCTTATTAGTATAGAATATCTAAAAATTAATGTTCATATACTAAAACGTTGTGCCCAATTAAAAAATCACGTTTCATAAGATAATTCAGATTAAATGATTGTATCTTTGATAGTATCAAATGATAGTATCACGAATGAAACCACCTTACGAAATAACATCATCTATTTTAAAATTAATAACTTCTATTTCAGAAAAAATAGGAGAAGTAAATGCTAATTTATTAAACAGACCTTCACCTAAATTAAGAAAACAGAATAGAATAAAAACTATTCATTCTTCTTTAAAAATAGAAGGAAACACACTTACAGAAGAACAAATAACAGCACTTCTTGAAAACAAAAGAGTAATTGGTCCTAAAAAAGATGTGCTTGAAGTTTTAAATGCAATCAAAATCTATGAAAATTTAGAAGATTACAATCCTTCAAATGAAAAATCCTTTTTAAAAGCACATCAAAACTTAATGGAAGGTTTAATAGAAAACTCTGGAAAATATAGAAATCAAAGTGTCGGAATTGTAAAAGGCTCAAAAGTTGAGCATTTAGCACCACCTTTTGGAAATGTGCCATACTTAATGAAAGACCTTTTTGAATATTTGAAAAAGTCTGATGAAATTGAATTAATTAAAAGTTGTGTTTTCCATTACGAAATGGAATTTATACATCCTTTTTTGGATGGTAATGGAAGAATGGGAAGATTATGGCAAACTTTAATTTTAATGGAAAAATATCCAATCTTTGAGTTTTTGCCTTTTGAAACTTTAATAAGCAACGACCAAGAAAAATATTACAAAGCTTTAGCTGAAAGTGATAAATCTGGAAAGTCAACTAAGTTTATTGAATATATGCTTAACGTAATTGACATTTCAATAAGCCAGTTATTAGATTTTAATAATCGAACATTAAATGAAAAAAATAGATTAGAATATTATGTTTCATTAAATAAAACTGAATTTACAAGAAAAGATTATATGGATATTTTTAAAGATATTTCTTCAGCGACTGCAAGTAGAGATTTAAAGAAAGGAGCAGAATTAAATTTATTTGAAAAAATAGGAGAAAAAAATAAGACAATCTATCGTTTAAAATAACTGGGCACAACAATGCATATATTTTATTGCTAGGTTCTGGCTTGCTTACGAATATTCCTGCGGAATATTCTATTCGGTTTTTATTTGCTAAATTAGTTACTTGAAACGCAACAAACCATATGCTAAACCGTTGTGTTTCATACTGAGCCAACCGCATATTTTAGCATTTTCGGTTTTTGCCAACGCTCAAGTTCCAATGCTCGAAAAACCAAAAGAGCTAAAATTTCCCAACGCTCGAATTGAATATTCAAATTAAATCATTTAAATTTGTCAAAAAATGACAAGTCTTATGAAAACCACATTTGGAGAATACATCCGACTTTTACGAAACGAAAACGAATTGACTTTAACTCAACTTGCGGCCAAACTGAATTTGGACTCTGCAAACTTGAGCAAAATCGAGAACGGAAAACGAGAGTTCGATGAAAAACGCTTACCAAAACTTGCCAAAATCTTCAAACTCAATCTTACGGAATTGCGAAATGAATATGTGACTGACCAAATTGGAAAACATATTTACGAAACAAATTGTACAAAACAACTTTTGCAAGTTGCCGAGGAAAAAGCAGAATACAGAAGAACACTTAATAAATCACTTCAAACACAATAACATATGAATGTAGTATCATTTTTCGCAGGAGCTGGCGGATTAGATTTAGGATTTGAAAAAGCAGGATTTAATGTTGTTTGGGCAAACGAATATGACAAAGATATTTGGGAAACTTACGAAAAGAATCATAAAAGTACAATACTTGACAGACGAAGTATCGTAGATATAGAATCTGACGAAGTTCCAGAATGTGATGGAATTATTGGCGGACCACCTTGTCAAAGTTGGAGTGAAGCTGGTTCATTACGTGGAATAAATGATAAAAGGGGACAATTATTTTATGACTTTATCCGAATATTAGAAGCTAAACAGCCAAAGTTCTTTCTTGCCGAAAATGTGAGCGGAATGTTATTGGAAAGACATAGCGAAGCTTTAAAAAATATTAAAGAAATGTTTAAAAATGCTGGCTACAGATTGTCTTTTAAATTATTAAATGCATCTGACTTTGATGTACCTCAAGATAGAAAAAGAGTATTTTTTGTTGGCATTCGAGAAGACCTAGATTTTGAATTTCAATTTCCTCAACCATTAAAAAAGAAAGTTACACTTGAGCAAAAGATAGCGGATTTAAAAGATTCCGTTGTTCCTGCAAAAGAAGGTAACAAAACAAACAAAGAAAATTGTAAAGTACCAAATCACGAATATATGATTGGTGGTTTTTCTTCAATGTTTATGTCAAGAAATAGAGTAAGAAGTTGGGACGAACAATCTTTTACAATACAAGCAGGTGGACGACACGCACCACTTCATCCTCAAGCACCAAAAATGAAATTCATTGAACAAAACATTCGTGTTTTTGTTCCAGGACAAGAAGATTTATATCGTAGATTAAGTGTTCGAGAATGTGCAAGAATTCAAACTTTTCCAAACAATTTTATCTTTCATTACAAACATATTGCTGCTGGATATAAAATGATAGGAAATGCTGTTCCTGTAAATCTGGCTAAACATATTGCCATAAGTATTAAATCTCAAATTGAGAGTGCAGAAAAGAAACCAAAACGAGTTACGAAGAAAAAATTGGAACTAGAAAATACACTTTCATAATTTATGGCTAGTCAAACTATTAATGGTAAAGCTTTCGAGTATGCTTTACTCTTTGAATTTTACGAACGTTTAAAAACAATTACAAGCGTTTCGATAACAGAAAATGAACCTTACAAAACAGCTAAAGGCTTTTTTGATAGTTTCTGCGAATCTGAACAAGACACTTTTAGAATAACAGCAAGTGCATCAATTAATTTCCTCATTGACATTGAACCTAGGTTATCAAATGGAATTAGCGAAGATGATATTTTGGTTTTAGAATTAGTAAGCGACCAAGCTGGGCAAACTGGAGATGTACGAGACGTTTTAATGATTCGCTCTTTACAAAAATGGGAGATTGGGATTTCTGCAAAAAATAATCACAGAGCAGTTAAGCATTCAAGATTATCTAACAAAATCAACTTTGGAGAAAAGTGGTTAGGCGTTTCTTGTTCGGATAACTATTTTAAAGAAATCAATCCAATATTTGATATGCTCGCTGATTTGAGAACAAAAGATAAATCAACGAAATGGACTTCAATCGAAAATATGCACCAAGTTGTATATATCCCAATTTTAGATGCTTTTAGAAAAGAATTACTTCGTTTAGACAAAGAAAACCCAAGTATTGTTGCAGAAAATTTAGTTCAATATCTAATCGGAAATCAAGATTTTTACAAAGTAATTAAAGGTAAAAAGAAAGTTGAAATTCAGGCTTACAATTTACACGGAACTTTGAATCTGCCATTTGAGAAAATAAAACCAAAAGCAAAAATTCCTAAACTAAAATTGCCGACAAGATTAATCGAAATTGTTTATCAAGAAAACTCGACAACAACATTATTGGTTTCCTTAAACGAAGGTTGGCAAATATCTTTTAGAATTCATAATGCAAGTTCGCGAGTTGAGCCTTCATTGAAATTTGATATTAATTTAGTGAGTGCACCACATACTTTGTTTACGAATCACATATTTGTGAACGGATAAGCCAACGCTGAAAGCCGTACACATTTGCAATTCGCTAAAGCCACCACACAAGCCAAAAATTGCAAAAGAGTATGTCTTTACCAACGCTAGCAAGTTTGCGGAAAAAAAGTACGAAAACACAACAATGTATAAAAATAATAGCGGCTTAATCGCTAAAAATAAAGTAAGTAAATATAAAAAAGGTCAATGTTTAACCGAAAAGTAAGTGCGTAAAATTCCGCTACTATTCTTATATTAGACCGTTGGCAAACATTAAAGAAAATTACTTTCCTGAAATAGGTTGACTAAAAATTAAGCACTTAATTATAGTCACTTATGAAAACACAAAAACAACCCTGGCGAAAAAAAGCGTACGAAAAAGCTACTTTAGAACTCAAATTATTCGTCGTTGACCAAATTCAGAATGGTCAGATTTCTTCAAACTTTGCTTCCAAAAAATATAATGTTCCTAGAACTACAATTGCCTATTGGATTAAAAAATATAGTACTTTAGTCCAACAAAATACTGGTATGAGTAAATTAGACGAAATTAAAAAACTAAAGGAACGTATTGAGGAATTGGAGTTTGTAAAGGAATTTCAACAAGATATTATTGCTGATATGGAAATCATTACTGGAGTCGATTTGGCAAAAAAGTCGTTACCCAAAATATTAGCAAAAGAGATAGCACTAAAAAAGAAAAACCTTTTAAAGTCAAGTGGTTCTATGAATATTTTGGGATCAGTAAACAAGCCTATTACAAAAGACTTAAAACACAAGAAAACAAGCAAATAAACCATCAGAAAATTATTGTAATGGTACAGGATTATCGTAAATTAGTGGGTATGAGAACTGGTGGTATTAAGCTCTATACAGAACTAAAACAAGACTTTATTAACCAAAACATCAAAATAGGTCGAGACAAGTTTTATGATGTGTTAAGACTACACAACCTACTGGTTCCTAAACTTAAAAACTATGTAACAACTACAAACTCAAACCATCAATTTAGAAAGTATAAAAACCGAATTCTAAACCAAGTACCTTCTAGACCTGAACAACTGTGGGTTAGCGACATAACCTACATTAAAACGGAAAATGGACACAATTACTTAGCCATTGTAACAGATGCATATTCTAAACAAATTATGGGATATAAACTCGATAATCATATGAGGACATCACTTTGTAAAGATGCACTTGCTATGGCTATTAAAAATAGAAAATACCCGAATGAAAAACTGATTCATCATTCTGATAGAGGGTTTCAATATTGTAATCCTAAATACACTGCATTTGCTGAAGAAAATGGAATAATTATGAGTATGACAGAACAATATGATCCATACGAAAATGCAATTGCGGAAAGAATTAATAGAACTTTAAAATATGAATATGGGCTAAGAAATCTGATGAAAAATACATCTATTGCTCAAGAAACTGCAAAACAAGCCGTTTTTATTTACAATAATTTAAGAACACATTTTAGCCTAGACTTAAGAAAACCTGCTGAAGTACATTTAAATCCGAATATCAAATACAAATCATACAGAAAAAATAATGTAAATTTGACTGAACTTAAAATTTAAGAACAAAAATAGTTTAAATTATTTTTTGCCTTCTAAACGGCTA
Organism: Polaribacter reichenbachii; assembly: GCF_001975665.1. Taxonomy (NCBI): domain Bacteria; kingdom Pseudomonadati; phylum Bacteroidota; class Flavobacteriia; order Flavobacteriales; family Flavobacteriaceae; genus Polaribacter; species Polaribacter reichenbachii. The sequence continues at coordinate 3,752,356 of NZ_CP019419.1, forward strand.
AAAAAAATCTTTTGAACGATATAAATTAATCTAAAAAAAGGTCAACCTATATCAGGATAATACATAAGTGAAAAAGACCGATTAGAATATTATGTTTCCTTAAATAAAACTGAATTTACAAGAAAAGATTATATGAATATTTTTAAGGATATTTCTTCTTCAACAGCAAGTAGAGATTTAAAAAAAGGAGCAGAATTGGATTTATTTGAAAAAATAGGAGAAAAAAATAAAACAATCTATCGATTAAAATAACTGGGCACAACAAAGAACTGAGATAAAAAACAACTCTTTTCTTCATTAAATTTACACACTATTACTCTAGGCTCATAATGCTATGAATTAGTATTTTGAGCTTTTATTTTTTATGTAATTACTACTTATTTTGATAAAACAGAAACGTACGTTTCGTTATGTTGTAAACCTGATTTTACAATAGCAAAACTCTGTTTTATCAGTTTATTTGAAACTGCTATTAAAGCCAATTTCTTACTCTTTCCATTGTCTACAATTCACTCATAAATCTCACGACATCATTTATTTTGCTTGTAAGCTGTATAAGCAAAGAGAAACAAGAGGTTTCGTAACTTCCTATTGACTACTTTACTTATTCTACTTTTACCTCTTACACTACTTCTAGACGATTTTATTATTATAGTGACACCTATTGAGTCATTTCAAACTTTTTAAATCCATCTGTAATTACGATTAAAAATAATGCCGTTTTCAATCCTATTTCCTTGAATACTAGAGAGAATATTAGCTGTGTTTGTTGCTCTTGTTTTATTAATAATAGTACCTATGTTTAGATTCCAAATTATAAAAAACCTAAAACTATACTTCAGATAAAATTAAAAAAGTACTTGTATCACTAAAAATCATTAGTTCATCTAATAATTTTTGCAAACACAACTGATTCTTAACAGCAACTTTTAAATGAATATTCTGACTACCTGTAATCCGATAAGTCTCCATAATTTCATCAAAAGTTTTTATTTTTTCAAGAACATGTACTAATTGACCCGGAAAAACTTTTAATAAAATAAAGGCTTCAATATCATTACCCAGTTTTTTTTGATCTAACTGAATTCCATATTTCTGAATAACTCCAAATTCTTCTAACTTCTGAACTCGCTCTCTAACTGCAGAAGGAGATAAATTTATTTTTCTTCCTAAATCAGCAAAAGATAATCTAGAATTCTCTTTTAAAACATCAAGTAATTTTCTATCTATTTCATCTACCATTGAATCAACTTTAAATTGAACATAATTACATTATTTCCATTGTGAATATAACAAATATCACAATAATCTATTTTAAATTGTATAAAATGAAATCTATCTTTGTTAAAAAAATAGAATATGAGTATTTTATTAATCTTTGAAAACAAAGACGTTAATCCTTGGAAAAAAGAATTGGAGACAAAATTACCCAATGAAACCATTGAAGTTTACCCAAATGTAAAAAATAATAAAAATGTTGAATTTGTTATTTGTTGGAAACCTAAGAAACATATTTTAAAAAAAATCCCAAATATAAAAGTAATTCATTCTGTTGGTGCTTCTATTGACCATATTATAAATTCACAAACTGTAAAAAAAGATCAAATAATTACACGCATTGTTGATGAAAAATTATCTGATGATATGTGGGAATTTTTACTCACAATTGTATTATCAGAATTAAAGAATATGAACAGATATGCTGCACAACAAAATCAAAAATTATGGCAACAACTTGCTTATCGATCAATAAATAATACAACAGTTTCTATTTTAGGTTTAGGCAAGATAGGTAGTTATGTAGCTCAAAAATTTGCCCAAATTGGTTTTAATGTAAAAGGTTGGAGCAATTCTGCTAAACAAATTGAAAATGTTACAAGTTTTTCTGGTGAAAATGAATTCAATTTATGTTTAAATAATTCTGATTTCCTAATCAATTTATTGCCCTTAACCCCAAAAACGAAAGGGATTTTAAATACAAAAACATTTCAGCAATTACCCAAAAATGCTTTTATCATTAATGTGGGCAGAGGCGAGCATTTAATAACAAAAGATTTAATACATCAACTAAATAATGACACTCTTTCTGGAGCTTTTTTAGATGTTTTTAATAAAGAACCTTTACCTAAAGAACATCCTTTTTGGCAACATTCTAAAATTCAAATTTCACCCCATATAGCAAGTTTAACAAATGTAAAAACAGCCACAAATCAAATTATAGAAAATTACAAACGCTTTCTAAATAATGAGCACTTGCTAAATGTTGTATCATTAAAAAAAGGATATTAAACTATGGATTACAAATTTCACCTTGCATTTAAAGTAAAAGATATTAAAAGCACAATTCAATTTTATCATCATATATTAGGTTGCAATTTAGGCAGGCAAACAGAAGATTGGGTTGATTTCGATTTTTTTGGTCATCAATTATCTGCTCACGTTTCAAATAATATTCCTGATTTAGATTATTGTGGAAAAGTAGATAGTCTTAAAGTTCCTATACCACATTTTGGTGCAATTATAGATAACACTACATTTTCTGATGTTTATGATAGATTAGAAAAAAATAATCTAGATTTCATTTTTAAACCTCAAGAAAGATATATGGGTAAAAAAGGAGCACAAAAAACGATGTTTATTTTAGATTTTAGTAATAATCCTTTAGAGTTTAAAAGTTTTACAGATGAACAAGAAATTTTTAAATAAAAACTGTTTTATTAAGAAAAAAATTGATCAAACAAAACATTCTTAGATTTAGTTTCCTCCTTTTTCTTAAAAATCGATTTCGTTTTTATTCGTTAAATTAGACATTTATACTTCTTAAAATCAATCAAATAAAAATTAAAGATTATCAAATTAAGAAAAAATAGATTTTAGCAATTTAAAAGTAATTTACATAAACTGTACACTTAAAAAATCACCACAAGAAAGTCATACAGCTTCGTTAATAAACGTTTCTAAAGCTATTATGACCAAAGAAAATGTTCAAATTGACGAATTAAGATTGATAGATCATCAAGTTGCAAGTGGCGTTTATCCTGATATGACAGAATATGGATGGGATACTGACGAGTGGCCTAAAATATCTAAAAGAATTTTAGATGCTGATATTTTAATTATTGGGACACCTATTTGGTTAGGCGAAAAATCTTCTGAAGCTCAAAAATTAATAGAAAGATTATATGCATTAAGTGGACAAACGAATGATAAAGGCCAATATATTTATTATGGTAAAGTTGGTGGCTGTATTATAACTGGTAATGAAGACGGAATTAAACATTGTGCAATGGGTATTTTATATTCGTTGCAACATATTGGTTATTCAATTCCTCCTCAAGCAGATTGTGGTTGGATTGGAAAAGTAGGCCCAGGACCAAGTTATGGTGATAAAGAATGGAAAGGAGAAAAATTAGATAACCCTGTTGGTTTTAACAGCGATTTTACGAACAGAAACACCACTTTTATGACTTACAATTTACTACACTTAGCTTTAATGCTAAAAAACAATAACGGATACCCGAATTACGGTAACTCTCGCCAAAACTGGGATGATGGAGAACGTTGGGGATTCGAAAATCCTGAGTATAGATAAAAACAAAAATTTTTCTCATAAGCCTCTATATATCAATATTTAGAGGCTTTTTAACATCATAATAATTTGGAATAGTCAAAAAACAAGAAACCTTGATTTCTTAATAAATTCATAAAATTTTAAAATAGCGAACATCTAGAAAGATAACTCTTATATTTAGAGTTATAAAAATTCAGTAAGTTATCAATCATTAATTAAATGTTATTCCTAAGATTAACAAGTAATTGTAATAAAAAAGCTAACCAACCTTTAAGAATAAAATATGAATTCAAACACAAGAACAACAATCAAAAACAGTATTATTAATTTCTCTAAATATTTTTTTCTGATAGCTGCCTTCATTGTTTTTTGTAGTCATGATTTATATTTAAAAATGGGTACCTATTTTTTACAAGCAAATCAAGAAGCTACTTTAAGTCTGTATAATGGAACTTTTGAAACCAGCGAAAACATAATCACAAGAGATCGTATTATTGATGCTTCTGTAGTTTCGCAAGGAGAAAGAAAAGCCATAAACACCAATGATTGGCAAGATAAAGATAGCACAATTACTCAGTTAAAATTTAAAACTGGTAATCCAGGAACTTATGTTGCAGGTGTATCTACTAAAGCAAGAAATATAGCACTTACTGCAGATAAATTTAATGCTTATCTAAATAGCGATGGTGTTTTTGATATGCTAGATTATAGAACAAAAAATAATTTACTAGAACAAGATGCTGTTGAGAATTATCAGAAACACGTAAAAGCAATCTATCAAGTTGGTGATGTAAAAACCGATGATTGGAAAACTGTTTTAGGCTATCCTATTGAATTTGTTCCTCAAGCTAATCCGTACCAAAAATATAGTGGAGACAGCATCGATATTTTATTATTGTTAGATGGTAAACCAATAGCTAATCAATTGGTTTTTGCTGATAATATTAAAAGTGCTAATGCTCACTCTCATCATAATGAAAATGATGAACATACTCACGATGGAGAAATGCATTCGCATGACGATACCGAAGATCATACACATACAAATGGGCAACAATTACATACAAACAGTAAAGGTATAGTTACTGTAAATCTAAAAGAAGAAGGCATTTATTTTATGCGTACCATAAGTATGATTAATGTTACAGATTCTGATGAGTTAACACATCAATCTAAATGGGCTACACTTACTTTTGAAGTTGGTCACTCTCATAATAACGCACATGCACATGATGATGATCATAAAAATGAAATACCAACTTGGGTATTTATTCTAGGAAGTATATTAGCTGTTGGTGTTTTATTTTTATTCTTTAGAAACAAGGATAAATAATGAAATTTAACTTAAAGAGATATTTACCTCTATTGCTATTATTTGTTCCTTTTTTAAGTTTTGCTCATGATGTAACAAGTTCAGATCAAGAATTATTGCGCACTGGAGGCTTGTGGGCTTACATTCAAGTTGGTGCAACACATATGCTAACTGGTTACGATCATTTACTTTTTTTAGCTGGTGTAGTATTTTACTTAAAAAGCTTTAAAGATATTTTAAAGTTTATAACCTTTTTTACTATTGGCCATTGTATTACTTTAATTGGTGCTACTTATACTGGTATAACTGCAAATGAACATATTGTAGATGCAGTTATTGCCTTGAGTGTATTTTATAAAGGGTTTGAAAATTTAAACGGATTTAAAAAACTAAAAATTAAAGCACCCAATTTATTATTGATGGTTGGTCTTTTTGGTTTGATACACGGTTTCGGATTATCAACAAGATTACAGTCTTTTGATATTGGAAACGATCAATTTTTAGCAAAAATTTTGTGTTTTAATCTAGGTGTAGAATTAGGACAAGTTTTGGCATTAATACCAATTATAGGTATAATTACACTTTTTAGAAATAAAAAACAATTTCCTGCATTTTACAAAGCAATTAACTGGTACTTGATCTTTATTGGTATTGCCTTGTTTATTTATCAGATTTATAATTATTATAATTAATTTAAAATCTCCTTAAAGTTAATTAATAAATACACTTACCAAAAAGTGCGTTGCTTATTTAACTCTTCTTCTTCTTTTAAATATTCTTCTGCTTCTTTAGGAGATAATACCTTTAAAAATGAAGGATGCTGTTCTATAGCATATTCTATTTTAGTTACAATTTCTGCAATTTCTTCGTTATCGTAATCAATTTCTAATGGCTCTTTTATTACCATAGATTGCAGCACGTTTTTTCTTTTTATGCTTAATCCTTTTTTATCAAAAGAACGTCTAAAGCCATCAATTACAATTGGCACAACAACAGGCTTAAAAGTTTTAATAATATGCGCTGTACCTCTTCTAATTGGCTTAAAAGGAGTTGTAGTTCCTTGAGGAAAGGTAATAACCCAACCATCTTTTATAGCTTTACCAATATTAGAAATATCAGAATTTTTAACTTGTCTGTTTACATTTTTACCAGCACTTCTCCAAGTTCTATCAATAGAAACAGAACCTGCATACGCAAATATTTTTGGCAATAAACCTGCTTTCATAGTTTCGCCAGCAGCCACAAAATAAACGTTTAATTTAGGATTCCAGATGTAACCTATATTTTTGATAGAATCTTCTCTACCACTTAAAGATGCGTTAAAAACATGAAACATCGCAGCAACATCAGCAAAATAAGTTTGATGATTAGAAATGAATAAAACATTTTTATCTGGTAGATTTCTTAAAATTTCAGAACCTTCTATATTAAGATTGTTAAACTTTCTGTAGCGTCCATGAGAAACTACTCCAAAAAGTCGGATAATAAACTTTTTTATGAATAAATAATGTCCAAAAGGATTCCTTTTAAATAAAGGCATTTATAGTTTTTTTACTTGGTTTATAGGCAAAACTACAAAACAATTTAACAATTAGCTATTTTAGTAGTTCTTTAATTTCTGAAAGCATCATACCTGTAGCCCCCCAAATAATATGATTATTAATTTTAAAACAAGGCACATCTATGTTTTTCATATATGAGGTTGATAAGTTTACAGTAGTTAAATGCTTGTCGTTCAATAAATCTGTGATTAAAATCTCAATAGTATTTGCTACTTCGTGATTTAAGATAAACTTTGGTCTTTTAGTTACATAACCAATAAATGGCGTTGCTAAAAAATTACTTGGTGGTATATAAACATCTGTCAGTTCTCTTATTATTTCTACAGATGATGATCGAACTCCAACTTCTTCCCAAGTTTCTCGTAAAGCAGTTGCTTCTAAGTTTATATCATTTTCTTCAATTTTACCACCTGGAAAACTAATTTGAGCTGAATGTGTGCCTTTATAACTTGCTCTTTGTGTTAAAAGTAAATTCGTTTGGTTTTTATCATTTGGATAAAATAATGCCAAAACTGCAGCTTTTCTAGGATTACTGGCGACAATCTTTTCTTTATCAAATTTTAATCGAAGTTTTGGCGCCATAATAAACTGAGCCTCTAAACCTCCTAATTTTGTTGACTTTATCTCGTCAATTTTATCAGTAAAATCTTTAAAATTCATTTTGATTAATTACTTTTAGCAAACTTATAGCATTCTATTTCAGAAAATTGTTTTTTGGCAAGAATTTTGAATTGATATTAAATATGAATATAAAATATAAAAAATTAATCTATAGCATAGCTTTAGATGCTGTTGGTTTAATACCTGTTCCTTTTTTAGATTTTGCTTGGGCTCCTATTTCTAGTTATGTAATGACAAGAATGTACAAAGGTACCAAAGGTAAAATAGGTGGTATTATTAGTTTCTTCGAAGAAATTTTTCCTTTTTCTGATATTATACCAACATTTACATTAATGTGGATTTACACTTACATCATTAAAAAAGGTGATGATGAAAATGAAGAACAAGAAATAACTACAATAGACGTTTAACTATTTTCTTTAAATAAAAAGCCTAAACCTAATCTGCCTAAAAACTTTTTTTCGAAAGCCCAAAAGAATTTAAACTGACCAAATAACCAACCCACAATTGGTAATGTTAATTGATAAATAGGAAAAATTAGTAAAATTCTAAGTGGCCAATACAACCAAGGATTTAGAGTTTCTGGAGTTAACCCAATAAAACTAGTAACGGGTTTTGCAACCCAAGCTGCAAAAGAACCATTTACAGCAAAAGCACAAAAAATAAAGAAAATAGCCCAATTATTTTCTATACCCCATCTTTCTTTTAATTTATCCATTACACTGTTTCTTTAACTGTTTTTGTTTTTCTAAACATTAAATAAACTCCTATTAAAACTAAAGGAATACTTAACACTTGTCCTGTATTTAAAGAATTGAAAACCCAATCTTCTCGTCCATCTACTTGTGCTTCTTTTAAGAATTCTATAAAAAAACGTAAAGACCATAAAACAATCATAAATAAGCCAAATAAATAACCTAATTTTTGTTTTTTATCGGTTTTCCAATAGATAAACCACATCACAAAAAATAAAGCTAAATAACTAAATGCCTCATATAATTGAGTTGGATGTCTTGCTGCAGTTTCTCCTGCTCCTTTAAAAATTACACCAAAGTCAGAACCTGTTTCTTTTCCGTAAATTTCTGAGTTAAAGAAATTACCTAGTCTAATAAAAAAACCTGCTAAAGCCACCATTATTGCTAATCTATCTAAAATAAATAACCAAGGTTTTTGTAAATGTTTTTTAGAATAAAAATATAATGCAATAGGAATACCAATAGCAGCTCCATGGCTCGCAAAACCTGTATAGCCAGTAAATTCCCAACTCCCATTTATTTTTTTCATTGGTAAAATAATTTCTAATAAATGATGCTGATAATAATCCCAACTATAAAAGAAAACATCACCCAAACGCATACCAACCAACATTGATACAAATACGTACATAAAAAGTGTGTCTAATTTTTCTGCCGGAATTTCATCTTTTACAAATATTTTTTTCATTAGATATAAACCCAATAAAAAAGCGGCAACAAACATTAAACTGTACCATCTAACAGTAAAAAAACCTAGGTCTATACCTAATGATGGATCCCACTCTATTGCTAAAAAATTCATAAACTATAATTCAATATTTAAATTTTAAGATTCAAGTAAAATTACTTTTCTCTTTTTTCGGGTACAGGATCATAACCACTTCCTCCCCAAGGATGACAACTAAAAATTCGCTTCAAAGATAACCAACCTCCATAAAATAAACCGTGTTTTTGCAAAGCTTCTATGGTATAATGTGAACATGTTGGAGAATACCTACAAGTTGCTGGTGTGTAAGGTGATATTGCTGCTTGATAAAAACGAACTAATAAAATGAAGAAGCCCCCTAACCCCCAATGGGGGAATTTACGAGTTGTTTCTTTTTTTACTTTATTCTTCATTAATTTAAAATATCCTATATTTTTAAGTTCAATTTTTTATCAACCTTAGAACTCCTTCCCTTTGGGAAGGTTGGGATGGGCTATTAGTTTACCGAAAAAGTTGTGCCTTCTTTACCATCTTTTAATTGAATACCAAGTTCAATTAACTCGTCTCTAATTTGGTCTGATAAAGCCCAGTTTTTGTTTTCTCTGGCTTCTTTTCTTAGTTTTATTAACAACTCCACGACTCCTTTAACTTTCTCAGAATTATCTTTACTAGATTCGTTCATTAAACCTAAAACATCAAAAACAAAAGCGTTTAATGTTGATTTAAATTCTGCTAAATCATCTGCAGTTAAAGTTGCTTTCTTTTCTTTTATTTGATTGATTGCTTTTACGCCTTCAAATAAATTTGATATTAAAATAGGTGTATTAAAATCATCGTTCATTGCTGCATAACAATCTCTTTTCCATTGCTGTACATCAAAAGTAGATGATTTACCAGCTTCTATTTTGTCTAAATAAGAAACAGCTTCCATTAATTTAGCGTGTCCTTTTTCAGAAGCTTCTAAAGCATCACCAGAAAAATCTAGAATACTTCTATAATTGGCTTGCATATTAAAGAAACGCACTACAGAAGCCGAAAATGCTTTTGGTAAAACATCATTTTCTCCTGTTAAAATTTCATTTGGTAAAATAAAATTCCCCGTAGATTTAGACATTCTTTGTCCGTTTAAAGAAAGCATATTTGTATGCATCCAATAATTTACTGGTTTTACACCAGAACAAGTTTGCGATTGAGCAATTTCACATTCATGATGTGGGAATTTTAAATCCATTCCACCTCCATGAATATCAAAACTTTCGCCTAAATATTTTGTACTCATTACAGAACACTCTAAATGCCAACCAGGAAATCCATCACTCCAAGGAGAAGGCCAACGCATGATATGTTTTTCATCGGCTTTTTTCCAAAGTGCAAAATCTTGTGGATTTTTCTTATCAGATTGCCCGTCTAAAGTTCTAGTATTATTTAATAAGTCTTCTACTTTTCTACCAGAAAGAATTCCGTAGTTTTCTTTTTTATTGTACTCATGTACATCAAAATAAACAGAACCATTAATCTCGTAAGCAAAGCCTTTTTCTATGATTTCTTTAATCATTTCTATTTGCTCAACAATATGACCTGTTGCAGTTGGTTCTATACTAGGTGGTAAAAAATTGTAATTTTTTAAAACATCATGAAAATCTACGGTGTAACGCTGCACAACTTCCATAGGTTCTATTTGCTCTAAACGTGCTTTTCTAGCAATTTTATCTTCGCCTTCATCAGCATCATTTTCTAAATGACCTGCATCTGTAATATTACGTACATAACGTACTTTATAACCTAAATGTAATAAATATCTGTATACAACATCAAAGAACATAAAGGTTCTTACATTACCTAAATGTGCGTTGCTATACACTGTTGGTCCACAAACATACATACCTACATAACCTTCTGTTATGGGGTTAAAATCTTCTTTAGATTTTGATAACGAATTGTAAACTTTAAGCTGATTTTCTTTGTAGAGTTCCATTAAAAAAGTGACTATTTATAGGGTTCAAATATAGACACTTTAAGAAGAATAACGAAATGGAAATTGTTAGAAGTTTGGTAAAAATATTAAATCAAATTACTTAATTAATATAGTACTATATTCAGAGTTTACTTCTAAAGAATTTTTTTGCATACTGTTAATAATACCTGACTTAGTAATAAAAGTATCAGAAGAAAAAATCAACTTATTAAAATTATTTGACATATCATCTAATCTACTTTTAATCAAATCATAAGCAAGTGAAGTTTTTACTTTATTAAGATTAATAATTACATTAGAATGACTTGTATTTAAAATAAGTTCACCAAAATTTAAATCTAATTCATTGATAAGTAACTCACCAAATTTATCAGAAATATCGGTATTTCTATCTATGACTTGAATTTCTACATTTGAAGAATTATTATTCAAAATTGAATTTTGAATAAAGGCTATTTTTGCATCTACAACGTTATTTAAAGATAAATCACTAGAAAACAAACCATTAATAATTACTTGAGAATAATCTATAGTTAATTCTCCCCCTTTTAAATTATTTGCAAAAAAAGAACCATATTTTACATTACCACAAGCAACTGTATTTGGTAATTTTACTTTACAATGACGTGTATTTAAATTAAAAGTGGCATCTTTTGGAACTTTAATTTCTAATCTTTTTTTAATATTTATTTTCTTACCATTAATAATTACATCTTCATCTTCTGAGTTAAAATGGAAATTCATTTTTTTAAGTTCTTTTTTGGCTTTTTCTAATTGTTGACGAATTTCCTCCTTGTCAACTTTTTGAAATTCTTCTTTAACCTTCTTCAATTCAACTCTCATCTTGGCTTTAGACTCTGCTAATTCTTTGCGCATTTTTTCTTTATCTAAAGTAAGTTTCTTTTTAAGCTTTTCGTATTCTTTGGTTTTCTTAAAAGCTTCCCATTCTTCTTTTGAGTTAATTTCTATGTTATGATCATCATCTTTCCATCTAAATTCGTATTTGCCATCTTTACCCATATTTTTATCTAAATCATCAAAAATATTATCAAAATCTAGGTCTAAATCGAAGTCAAAATCAAAATCCATATCTGGTATTACAATTGTTTCAAATTCTGGTAAGTTGATTTCTGGCATTTCAAAATCGAAATTCATATTATCAAAAAAAACAAAATCGTTTTTAAAATTAAAAGCATTACTACCTTTAGAGGTTATTTTTACTTTTTTAGAATTTCCTAAAGCTTCAAACTGCCAATCTTTAAAATATTTTTCAGCTTCTTCTTTAGATATTCCTTCAATTTCTATAAAAGCTTCTACTTGTACTTCATTTTTGTTCCAAATTGTTACATTAATATCTGTATTTGATGCATTTATAGCAACTTCTACATCTTTATTGGTTTTAAAATTTTCGGTAAACTTTTTATCAAACTTTTGTGCAAATGAGGTTCCTAAAAAACCAATGGCAATAAAAGTAATAATAGGTTTATATAATCTGTGTTTCATTTTGTGTAGTGTTTAAATTTTTGAGTTGTTTTAATTGCTTTTTTAAACGTTGTAAAAGCTGTAAGCGTAATTGTAAATTACGAACTAATGCATCTATAGTTGCGTCATTAACCCCATTTGTATTGAGCTCTTTGGTTAATGATTTGTATTCTTGTGTTAATTCTGCAATCTTTAATAAATAGCCATCTACGATATCCTTATTTTCTTCGGACAAATCTAATTGACTAATTTCTAGATTAATACTATTTACATAATAGGTTTCTATGGTATTAAATTCTGGTGATATATTACCTAAAGTTATCTCTTTCGTTTTATTTTTTGTCGGAATTTCTTCAACATTTTCTGATGGATAAAACTGAATACCTAAACTAACCAACAATAATATTGAAGCTGCTATTGATAACCATAAAAAAGGTTTGTTTTTAGGTTTTGTTTGATGTAATTCTTGCTGCAATAAAGCTTCAAACTTATTGCTATGTTTTTTTGATAATTCGATATTATCATCTTTGTAATCTTTTAATTTTTCTCTAATATCCTGCTGCATAACTCGTGTTTTTTAATTGTTCTTTCAATAACTTTTTCCCTCTTAATAAATGAGTTCTAGACGTATTTTCTGTAATATTTAATACTTGCGAAATCTCTTGATGATCATAACCTTCTAACAAGTATAATGTTAAAACCAATCTGTATTTATCCTTTAAATTGTTTATTTTTTCTACAATAGCATCAATAGAAATATTGCATTCAACTTTCCAATCATCTTCATCCACTTTAGTGGTAACTTCTTCATTTATAGATACTAATTCTAATTTCTTTTTCTTTAAATAATCGATACTTTGATTAATTACAATTCTTTTTAACCAAGCTCCAAAAGGGACTTCATTCTTATAACTATTTATATTTTTAAACGCCTTTATAAAGGCTTCTTGCATTACATCTTCTGCCACACATTTATCATTTACATATCTGTAAGATATAATAAACATTGCCTTACAATACAAATTATACAATTGCATTTGCGCTTTTGCATTATTGTCTTTGCATTGATCAATAATAGTTTGATGTACTTGTTTGGTTGATCTCATTAATACTTTCTTGCCTTATAGACGATACTTTTTTTGTAGTGTTGCAAAAATTAAGAATAAACACAAAAAAATAAAATTTTCAATGAAACTCACTCAGATTTTGTTAGTAATTCTTTGTTCACTTGGTAAAAAACTTAGCTTCTTTCCTCTTATTTTCTTTAAATTTACATATTATGTTTTACAATGGATAAAAAACAATCTGCTTTGCAAGAAAAAAAAGGAGTTTCTCAACCAGAAACTACCAATTCTATGAGTGCAGAAAAAATAAAACTGAATAGAGCCAAGCAAAACTCAGTTAATGAATTTGTTTCAAAAATTTTAGAAGGCGATATTCCTTTTTTAAGTAGGGCAATTACTTTAGTAGAAAGTACAAATACTAAACATCAAAAAAAAGCAAATGAAATTCTTGAACGCTGTTTGCCTTACGCAAATAATTCTGTTAGAATAGGAATTACTGGTGTGCCTGGAGTTGGAAAAAGTACATTTATAGAAGCTTATGGAAAGTTTTTAACCAATCAAGGGAAAAAAGTTGCTGTTTTGGCTGTAGACCCAAGTAGTTCTGTAAATAAAGGTGCTATTTTAGGTGATAAAACTAGAATGGAACAATTAGTGACAGATAAAAATGCTTTTATAAGACCTTCTGCTTCTGGTTCTTCTTTAGGTGGAGTTGCACAAAAAACAAGAGAAACTATTATTTTATGCGAAGCTGCTGGTTTTGATACTATTTTAATAGAAACTGTTGGTGTTGGGCAATCTGAAACTTTGGTACATTCTATGGTAGATTTCTTTTTACTTTTAAAATTATCTGGTGCAGGTAATGAATTACAAGGCATTAAACGTGGAATTATAGAAATGGCGGATGCAATTGTCATCAACAAAGCAGATGGTGACAATGAAAAAAATGCAAAAATTGCTAAAGTTGAGTTTAACAGAGCTTTACATTTATATCCTTTAAAAGAAAATAACTGGCAACCTAAAGTTTTAACTGCAAGCGCTTTAAACAAAATTAATATTGATAAAGTTGATGAAATGATTAACAGTTATATTTCTCTTACCAAAGAAAACAATTATTTTAATCTAAAAAGAAAAACTCAGAATAAGTATTGGCTTTTAGCTACCATTGAGCAACAATTAAAAGACAATTTTTATAATAATCCTGTTGTTAAAAAAGCACTTTCTGAAGAAATAGAAAATTTAGAAATAGGAAAAACAACTCCTTTTAATGCTGCTAAACGCTTACTAAATATGTAACTTTAAATGCTTTTTATTTTGAAACTTGATGCAAAAAATCAAAATACTAGATATTAAATAAAAAGATAATTCAAATTTTAAATGAGTTAAACTTCCAGATTTTGAGATACTATTTTCTTTATTTTTTCATTTAAAGATTTCATCGCATTATAACTTGTATGCTCTAACACAATAACCACTAAATTATCTTCTAAATAATTGGTTAAAGCAGTACTAAAACCATTCCATTTACCATAATGATAAATGTTATTTTCATTACTTCTATCCATTCTAAAACCAAAACCATAAGGTATTTTTCTACCGTAAATAGTTTCACCTTTTGAGTACATTAAGCTTAAAGATTCTTTAGAAAGTAGCTGCCCAGAGTTTAAGCCATATGTCCATTTAAACAAATCTTCTGGAGTAGAATACACATTTTTATCACCAACAATGGCATCATTTACAGTATTACCAATTTTTAGATGCCTCCAACCTTTGTACAAACGATAGCCTATTAGTTGATTTTCCCTAACTACATCATTCTTAAAACGATACACATATGTATTGTTCATTTCTAAAGGATCAAAAATATTTTTTTCAAGAAAATTGTTAAAAGAAATACCAGAAACTTTTTCTACTATTGAGGCCAAAACAAAATAACCAGTATTAGAATAATCGAAATTACGACCAGGTTTAAAAAATCGTTGTGCCTTAGAAGATGGTAATAGTTGCATCAACTCTGTATTTGTTGGTGGTCTGTTTTGTGTCCATTCATGTTCTGCCACCCAAAAATATTTCGGCAAACCAGAAGTATGATTTAATAAATTTTTTATGGTAATATTTTTATATGGAAAATTAGGAAAAAAAGTATTTACAGTATCAGAAAGTTTTAATTTATTTTGTTCTTTTAAAAGCATTATAGCTGCAGCTGTAAACTGTTTACTTACAGAGGCTAGTTGAAAAACTGCATCTTCTTTTAAATATTTTTTCTTTCTAAAATCGGTATAACCTACTTGATTTTTATAAACGATTTTATTGTTTTTTGCTACTAAAACAGCTCCATGAAAATCATGTCTTTTATTAATTCTTTTTAATAAAGAATCTAATTTATGGTTTACTTTTTTTGTAATTTCTTCAGGGTAGTATTCAACCGAAACAAAAAATTTATCTTCTTTATTATCAAGAATAGCTTCTTGATGAATTGCTTTCTCTTCTTTTAATTCAAAATTATTAAAGGCAAAAAAAGAAGCTGTAACTATAATTAAGAATGCAATTGATATCTGTTTAATATAATTTTTCAAAAAATTAATCTTTATATATACACAAATGTAAGTATCATTACGAAATAAACAAAACCCTTACTTTATGATACAATTTTTGTTATTGCTTAATGATAACAAATAAATCCTTTTAAAAAAATTATAAGAGTGAGAATAAAAAAGTTTAAGTTAAATTAACATTTTAATTGTATAAAATAAAAATAGTTTTGTATATTTATATTTAAGACAAGTATAATTAATTAGTGAAAAGTAACCTTTTTTTGAGTTAAAATTATTAAAAACTTTTATGATTTAATAGATAAAAGACAGTAAAAATGGTTAAAATAAATCATTAATCTCTGATAAAACGTAATTAATCGATACAAAATATCAATACAACCACAAAAGCAAAAAAAATTTAAATTAATAATTAATTTTGCAGTGGGTAAAAATAAATCTAAAAAACCCCCAATTATGAAAACTAAATCTATTGCTTTACTTTTATTAGTAATTTTATTACAAAACTGTACACCTGAATTTGAAAAAACACCAGAAGAAACAGTAGAATACATTCAAGATGATATTACTACACTGGTTGTACCAGATGGTCATGACTTAAGACCATTGGCATTGCAAAACACAAGTATTAATTTATCTGAAGAATCTCGTGCAGATATGGTTAATATTAAAATGTATAAAGTAGAAAATGATACAAATATATTATTGTACGAGGGTTTTATTGATAAAGAAAAATCTATAAGTAGTATTACTAAAATACCAAATCATGTTGAATTAATAGCAGTACAAGCAGATTTAGCAACTGGAACAAGAGAGTGGATTGTTACTCCAAGTGAATTACAAAATGTAGTTATAGAAGATGAAGAAATAATTGATGATGAAGAAAGTAAAACAGCTACAGTTACTAAATTAAGTGCTAGAATAAATAATGATCCTCCAACCTGGAATTGTAATGATTATGACTCATTTAACGGTAATGATGATGGAAGTTACAGTATAACAAATACATCTACTCAAGGTATAAATGTAAACCAAAATACAACTATTTATATCTGTGATGGTGGTTCATGGAGCCCATCTTACTTGAATGACAACAACAATAATCTTACAATTTATGTTGCACAAGGAGGTACTTTAAAACTTTCTGGAACTGTTAACTCAACCATTTATAATGAAGGAACCTTTAATGGTGTTAACCTTGGAATGAACAAAAATAGTTCATTTGAAAGCTGGGGAACTACAAATATTACAGGAAATTTAAATACCAATAGTGAAGATTTAAATGTTTATGCTGGTGTTTTTAATGTTTCTGGATCTTTAAATTTAAATAGTGATGGGAAATTTGAAAATGATGGTGGACAAGTAAATATTGGCGGTCATCTTACCATTTCTGGAAATTTTGATAACGAAGAAAATTCTTCTTTAAATGTAGCTGGTAATTTTACAGTAAATAGCAGAGGAGATTTCAAAAACGAATGTCAAACAATTATTTCAGGAAATTTCATCAACAATAATGATGTAAATTTTAGAAATGCATCTTACACTGTTATTAGTGGTTCTTTAACAAATAACTCTAATACTGATTTTAAATTACGTGAGGGCTCTATTTTAAAATGTAAAAGCATTATGTCTAATGATAAAATAGAAGGAAATAGAGGATATTCTGTAATAGAAACTGGAAGCATCACTTTTAACGGAAACAATAAATTTGAAGGAAATTTAGATATTTGTTCTGATTATTATACAGATAAAATGGGTGACAATGATGTTTTAAATACCTGCTCAACATTTATATCTGCTGGTACTTGCTCTCCTGGTTATAACGCTGTTACAGATAATGATAATGATGGTGTAGTTGAAGGAGTAGATGTTGATGATTCAAATCCAAATGTATCTTCATACAATTACCCACAAGGAAAAGATACTTATTTTACATCTTTATACGAAGATTTATATCCTTGTATGGGAGATTATGATTTAAATGATTTAGTACATAATTACAGTTACCAAGAAGGTGTAAATAAAAATGGTACAATCACAGAAATTGCATTCGACTTTAAATTCCCTGCAATGGGTGCTAATTTTAACAATAGTTTTGTACTTAGAGTAGTTGATGAAGATGATAATGCTGTTTTAAATTTAAATAATTCTGATGCATATTCTAGTAGTGAAATAACAAGAATACATGACACTCAAAACAACACAACATTATTTACTTTTAACAATCTTAAAACAATTTATACAGATAACAAAGGGGCAATTATAAATACAGTTAAAATAGATTATGATAACATACCCGTAATTTCTGGAACAGTTACTAAAATTAATGGTGCTTACGATGAATTTATACTTAAAAATGGAGAAATAGGACAAGAAATACACCCTATTTATAATTCGTTTCACAGCAATTATCCAGCTTTAAATAAACCATCAATGTATAATGATTCTAGTAATTTCTTAAATTGTAGCGATAATTCTTCTGGTAATAATCTTTTTGTGAATTCAAATAAATTTCCTTGGGTACTTAACGACTTACCAATTGATTTACCTTGGGCTAAGGAAGGGGTTTCAATTTTAGAAGCGTATCCTAATTTTGATGATTTTGTAATTTTAAATCCTGGATTAGATTGGTATTCAGACAAAAATGGAAACAGAAATAACGACAAATTAAATAATTAATAACATTTGTTAAATTTAAAATTACTCCATAAAAATGGTATTCCATTTTTATGGAGTAATTTTTTGCTTATACTTAACTAATATTAGACCAAACTTTCGAAGTTTTACTCATTTTAAAAAATGTATTTCTAATCGGTAAATTTTCTTTTTTAGATAAATTTGGATCTTCTTGTAAAACATCAATAGCAGTATTTCTTGCGGAAACTAAAATTTGAGAATCTTTTACAACATCAGCAATTTTTAAATTTAAAACTCCACTTTGTTGAGTGCCCATTATATTTCCTGGTCCACGTAATTTTAAATCTACTTCTGCAATTTTAAATCCGTCAGAAGTTTCTACCATTGTTTTTAAACGTGTTTTTGCTTCTACAGATAGTTTAAAACTCGATAATAAAATACAATAACTTTGGTCTGCTCCTCTACCAACTCTACCTCTTAATTGGTGCAATTGGCTTAACCCAAAACGTTCTGAGCTCTCAATAATCATTACACTTGCATTGGGCACATTTACACCTACTTCTATTACAGTTGTGGCAACCATAATTTGTGTTTCACCATTTACAAAACGTTGCATTTCATAATCTTTATCTGCAGGTTTCATTTTACCATGCACAATACTTATTTGATATTTTGGTAATGGAAATTCTCGAGAAACACTCTCATAACCATCCATTAAATCTTTATAATCCATTGCTTCAGATTCCTGAATTAGTGGATAAACGATATATACTTGTCTTCCTTTTGCAATTTCATCTTTCATAAATTTAAAAACAGATAATCTATTACTATCATATCTATGAACTGTTTTAACTTCTTTTCTTCCTGGTGGTAATTCATCAATCACAGAAATATCTAAATCACCATAAACAGACATTGCTAAAGTTCTAGGAATTGGAGTTGCAGTCATTACCAAAATGTGTGGAGGCAATTCATTTTTAGTCCACAATTTTGCTCTTTGTTTTACTCCAAATCTGTGCTGTTCATCAATTATAGCAATTCCTAAATTTTTGAATTTTACTTTATCTTCTAATAAAGCGTGTGTACCTATTAAAATATGTAAAGTTCCGTCTTCTAAATTTTGATGAATTTCTCTTCGCTTTTTTGTTTTTACAGACCCTGTTAAAATATCAACGTTAATGTCCATTCCTTCTAATAACTCAGAAACTGCCATATAATGTTGATTTGCCAAAATTTCTGTCGGTGCCATAATTGTAGCTTGAAATCCGTTATCTAAAGCCAATAACATAGTTAATAATGCTACAATCGTTTTCCCTGAACCAACATCACCTTGTAAAAGTCGATTCATATGTGCACCAGAAGCTACATCTTTTCGAATTTCTTTTAACACTCTTTTTTGAGCGTTTGTTAAATCGAAAGGTAAATTATTCTTGTAAAAACCATTAAAATAGTCGCTCACGTTTTCAAATACAAAGCCTTTTATTTTAGTTTTATTTACCAGTTTTTTTCTTACTAACTGTAATTGAATAAAAAATAATTCTTCGAATTTTAATCGATATTGTGCTTTGGCTAAATTCTCTTGATTTTTAGGGAAATGTAAATTTAATAAGGCATCTCGTTTTTGCATCAACTTAAAATCATTGATGATTTCTTCGGATAAACTTTCTTGAATTCCATCGTAAAATTGTTGTAATAAACTCTGAATGTAGTTGCGTATCAATTTATTTGAAACTCCAGAATTGGTTAATTTTTCTGTGGATGGGTAAACAGGTTGCATTTTAGTTTGCAACTTTTTTTTGTATTCTGTTACCAATTCCATTTCAGGATGAGGAATACTAAAATTTCCATTATAATGATTCAGTTTACCATAAACTACATAAGGAACTCCAATTTTTAAAGAATCTTTTATCCATTTTTGACCTTTAAACCAAACCAATTCCATAGTACCAGAAGTATCTTGAAAAGTAGCTACTAACCTACTTCCCCTTTTTTGTGCTACAGATTTTACATTTGTAATTTTACCAACTATTTGTACTTCAGATGAGTTAGGTTGTAAATCTTTTATTGCGTAAAAAGCTGTTTTATCTATATATCTAAAAGGAAAAAAATTAAGTAAATCGTTACACGTTTTTATACCCAGCTCTGTATAAAACAAAGTTGCTCTTTGTACACTAACTCCTTTTATATATGTAATTGGGTAATCTAAATTCAAGTTGATAAATAAATGAATAACGAAAATACGTAATTCATTACATATTTTAATAAATCCTTAATTTTAAACAAAAAAAGAGAGCTGATAAATCAGCTCTCTTGGAATCAATAGTGTTAATTAATACCCCTAAAAATTATTCAAACTATTGACTATTTTATAATTATCTATCTAAAAATAATTTTAGATGTTCCATAATCAACTTTAGGTGATGTTACTTGTAATAACATAACGCCTGGCTTTACTTTAAAAGTATACTCTAACTCGTTTTTACCAGCATTTAATTCTTTTTGAACACTATAAATTACTTTACCAGTAATGTCTGTTAAAGTTACAGTAGCTTCTGTATCTATTTCACTGAACAATAATAAATTTACATTTCCTTTTGATGGGTTAGGATAAGCCATAAATTCGTTTTCAAAGGTATCAATTTTTTCGATAACTTGACCTTCTTCAGCAACTTTTGTAAACTTTACATCAGAGATTTCTAAATCTAGCTCAGTAGTGTTTGCTTCAACTGGCAAGAATGTGAACGTTAACATTGTTAAATCTTCAGCAGTTAACTCTTCTTGAGAAGCACTTGAAGTAAATACATCAAAAGGAACATAGTATGTTTGCTCTTCTTCAGATAAATCTACCATTACTTTATATTGAGCTGTCCAATCTTCGATTGATGATTTTAGTAAACCTAATTCCATTAATCCAGACCCTTTAGCTGTAAAAGCTACATAATTGTACTCAGAATAATCTGCTGATAAAGTACCAGGTAATAATGATTTGTATACTGTTAAGTAATCATAATCACTTGTTGCTTGTAACTCTACACTTCTGTTGATTGTATATTCATCATCTTGATATTCTCTATCAAAATCATTCCAAACAAAGTAGTTCTTGATTTCTGTGTATCTAGAATCATAATCTAATCCCCAGTTACCATCTGCGTGATAGAATGCATCTTCAACTTCATCTTCAACTTTAATTAAAGCATCATACTCATAACCATCTGCAATATCAACTCTTAAACTCTGTTGAATTTCTGTACTTACAGTATTATATCTGTGTTTGATGTTATTTGCAGTTTCAGAATACAATTCAACCATAGAAATATCTGCAGTATTACCTTCTTCTGTACTTCTTAATGCTACAACTAATTCTCCTTTATCTCTGTAAATTTTAGAAGCATACGTTTCTGGAAACTTCTGTACTTCTGTTTGTGCAACAGGAATATAAGTTTTTAAGTTGTTTAAAATATCAGCAACTAACTTCTGAGTATCAGCTGGTCTTGTAGACCATACTTGGAAGTTATACACATCATTAAACTTAGTATAATTGTTAACATACCAGTTCGTTTGAATGGTATAATTTGCATCGTTATTATTCTTAGCAGTTGCAAAAGAGATTGCATATTCTATCTCACCACTTCTTTGTTTGATAC
Source organism: Polaribacter reichenbachii (assembly GCF_001975665.1). NCBI lineage: Bacteria > Pseudomonadati > Bacteroidota > Flavobacteriia > Flavobacteriales > Flavobacteriaceae > Polaribacter > Polaribacter reichenbachii. The sequence continues at coordinate 3,774,234 of NZ_CP019419.1, forward strand.
CTTGCATTAAGAAATTATACCCTTGAATTTGTACTTTCTGAATGTTTAAAATCTCAGCACCTCTTAAACGATCACAAGACGCTTTAGTGTGATTGTAAATTTTATCAGAAGTTTTAATTCCTAAAACAACACCTTTTGTTTCACCATTTAAAGAGAAATCTACAGACAATACTTCATCAGCAATTGTGTAATCTAAGATATCTGTAGGCGAAGTAACGTTTGCTACATTACCAGCATATAATTGCGCTGGGAACATATCTAACATTGTTTGTCCTTTACCTTGGTAAGGTTGTTTTGATTTTAATTTTGCTTTGTTAAATAAGTTTTCACTTGATTTTACAAATTGAGTTGGTACAGAATTCTTTTTTCTACCTACGTAGATTTTAGAGATTGCATCACCTAAAGATTCAGATTCAACACCACCAGAGTTTCCTCCAGAAGTTCCACCTGTTGGCACGATATATGCAAAATCTTGATCTAAGTTATCTTCACCTTGTGCTAAGTTAATGGTACTATTGTTTGGAGTACCAACACTATCATCATCATAAGTTTGTACTAAATCAGCTGGAGTTTTACCTGCAGGGATACCAGAAGTTACAGTACTAACATCAACAGAAACAGTGTAAGTTCCAGCTGGTAAATTATCGAATAAATAATTACCATTTGCATCTGTAATTGTAGTTACATCATCACTAGCATCACCAGGAGTTCCTGGATCTAAAGTTACAGTTGCACCACCTAAACCAGCTTCGCTTGCATCTTTAATTCCATCTCCATCTGTATCATACCAAACTGTATCTCCTATAGAACCTAAACCATTATCACCAACATAACCAAAGTCTTGGTCTAAGTTATTTTCTCCAGAAGCTAAAGTTACATCACTTGTATTGGCAGAACCTGTTCCGTCATTATCATAAGTTTGTACTAAATCTGCAATTGTTACTCCTGTAGGTAAACCACCAGTTACTGTGCTTACATCTACAGTTACTGTGTAATCTCCTGCATCCAAATCATCAAATAAATAGTTACCATTTACATCTGTTGTAGTGGTTACATCATCACTTGCATCTCCAGGAGTTCCTGGGTCTAAAGTTACAGTTGCTCCTTGTAAACCATTTTCACCAAGTAAAGAACCATCACTATTTGCATCATACCAAACAGTATCACCAATACTTCCTAATAATGGAGTAACCGTAAAAGTTACATCATCAGAAGTAGCAGCACAATCACCATCCGCAGCAATTGTATAACGAATTACAACAGTTGTATCAGTATTGATATCATCTGGAGTATATGTTGTTCCAGAAATAGAACCACCACCAGATACGATAGACCAAGTACCACCAGTAGGAGCACCTGAAAGTGTTTTAGTTTCGTCTTCTGTAATTGAAGCAGTAGAAGTTGTGTTATCCGCAACTACATCACACACTGGAGTTACTGTAAAAGTAACATCATCAGTGGTTGCAGCACAAGAACCATTTTCAGCAATTGTATAACGAATTACAACAGTAGTATCATTATTGATATCATCTGGAGTATATGTTGTTCCAGTAATAGAACCACCACCAGACACGATAGACCAAGTACCACCAGCAGGCGAACCTGAAAGCGTTTTAGTTTCATCTTCTGTTATAGAAGCTGTTGATGTTGTATTATCAGCAGTTTCACAAACTTGTGTAACTATAATATCAATTGTATCAATATCACTTAAAGAAGTAATACAATTATCCATAGATGTCATAGTTAAAATGTCTGTACCATAAAAACCTGAATTTGGACTATAAACTAAGGTTCTTAAGTAAGAATTTATTACTCTTTCTGTACCTGTAATTGTAATATCTCCAGGGCCATTAAATGTAACAGGACTGTTATTGCTAACTCTTACAATAACTCCTAAAGTTCCATTAGATACTGTTAACCTTACTTTAGCGATATCAGAATCAGGGTCTGTAACACTTATACCGCTAATACTATGTCTTACAGTATTTTCAGATATTGTTTGAGTTCCTGGCACTGTATTTACTGGGTTGTTACAAACTGGAGAAACCGTAAACGTTACATCATCAGAAGTTGCAGCACAGTCCCCATCAGCAGCAATTGTATAACGAATTACCACAGTAGCATCAGTGTTGATATCATCTGGAGTATATGTTGAACCGTTAATAGTTCCACCACCAGACACGATTGACCAAGTTCCACCAACAGGCGCACCTGAAAGTGTTTTAGTTTCGTCTTCTGTTATAGAAGCTGTTGATGTTGTATTATCAGCAACTACATCACAAACTGGAGTTACTGTAAAAGTAACATCATCAGAAGTAGCAGCACAGTCACCATCCGCAGCAATAGTATAACGAATTACAATAGTTGTATTTGTGTTGATATTATCTGGAGTATAAGTTGTTCCGTTGATAGTTCCACCACCAGACACGATTGACCAAGTACCACCAGCAGGCGCACCTGAAAGTGTTTTAGTTTCGTCTTCCGTAATAGAAGCAGTAGACGTATTGTTATCCGCAACTACATCACAAACCGGAGTAACCGTAAAAGTAACATCATCAGTTGTAGCAGCACAGTCACCATCCGCAGCAATTGTATAACGAATTACAACAGTTGTATCCGTGTTGATATCATCTGGAGTATAAGTTGAACCTGAAATAGAACCACCACCAGACACGATTGACCAAGTTCCACCAGCAGGCGCACCTGAAAGTGTTTTAGTTTCGTCTTCTGTAATTGAAGCAGTAGAAGTAGTGTTATCAGCAACTACATTACAAACAGGAGTAACCGTAAAAGTCACATCATCAGAAGTCGCAGCACAATCACCATCCGCAGCAATAGTATAACGAATTACAATAGTTGTATTTGTGTTGATATTATCTGGAGTATAAGTTGTTCCGTTGATAGTTCCACCACCAGACACGATTGACCAAGTACCACCAGCAGGCGCACCTGAAAGTGTTTTAGTTTCGTCTTCTGTTATAGAAGCTGTTGATGTTGTATTATCAGCAACTACATCACACACTGGAGTTACTGTAAACGTAACATCATCAGAAGTCGCAGCACAGTCACCATCCGCAGCAATAGTATAACGAATTACAATAGTTGTATTTGTGTTGATATTATCTGGAGTATAAGTTGTTCCGTTGATAGTTCCACCACCAGACACGATTGACCAAGTACCACCAGCAGGCGCACCTGAAAGTGTTTTAGTTTCGTCTTCTGTTATAGAAGCTGTTGATGTTGTATTATCAGCAACTACATTACAAACAGGAGTCACTGTAAAAGTAACATCATCAGTTGTAGCAGCACAGTCACCATCCGCAGCAATTGTATAACGAATCACTACAGTAGTATCCGTATTGATATCATCAGGCGTATAAGTTGTTCCAGAAATAGTACCACCACCAGAAACGATAGACCAAGTACCACCATTTGGAGCACCAGTTAAAGTTTTTGTTTCATCTTCAGTGATAGAAGCCGTAGACGTTGTATTATCAGCAACTACATCACATACAGGAGTTACTGTAAAAGTAACATCATCAGTTGTAGCAGCACAGTCACCATCCGCAGCAATTGTATAACGAATTGTTACATCTGTATCTGTATTGATATCTGCTGGCGTATATGTAGAACCATTAATCGTTCCGCCTCCTGAAACAATTGACCAAGTACCATCAGCAGGCGCACCTGAGAGTGTTTTAGTTTCGTCTTCCGTAATTGAAGCAGTAGAAGTATTGTTATCAGCAACTACATCACAAACTGGAGAAATTGATTGATCAAAACGCTGATAATGCATTTCACCACCATTATGTATTAAAGATTTTCCAATTACTTGACCATCTATGTTAGACCAGCCAATTTTATTTATATCTGCAAAAGGAGCAAATACAGTACCCTTTATAGTAGCTCCATCAATATTTAATTCTGTTGTGTTGTGAAAATTATAAAAGATAAAAGCACCTTCAGCATCACCAATTCCTGCGTGATTCCAAACATTCCAATTTACAGTCCCAGGAGCATTTACATTAATAACTAATATTTTGTTCGCATCAGGTTTATTAATAAATGTTAATTCGTTTAGATTAGTTAAATCTGTACTATCAATATTTAAATAGTTAATTCCATTTTGTAACTCAATCCTTACTCTACTAGGTAAATTTGTAGTAACTGCATCAAAAGGATAATCAGGTTTTGTTAAGATAGCATTGGTTGCATTTTGAGAAATACTTACAGAAGAAGCTCTCATAGTTTGAAAAGCAGCAGTAAAATCAATTAATCCACTTTCTATTACTGGATTATTACTTGCACTTACACCAAAGCTTAGGGCATTATCTTGAATTTGAATTTTTGCAGATGAGTTATAATTGTTATCTTCTGTAATTCTAATATTAGAATAAGCTCCATTTTGGTCTTGGTACCAAACTTTAGACCCTGTACCATCACCTATCTTTACATAACGATTAGAATTAACTTTAATTTCTCCATTTGTACTCGAGTTATAATCTATATTACCCCCAACCAAAAGTCCTATTTTATTACCTCTAACAGCATAATTTCCAACATCATGAATATTTACTTGGTAATAACCTTTAATAATAAGATTTCCTCCTATAGCAACTCCTCCTTCAGATTCATTTGTAATTAAAGTAGCATTGTTTTCTACAAAAACATTAAAACCTAGAGCTGGTTCTGTTGGACTTGCTCCATTTATGTAATTAAAAGTTTTACTTTGTTTTGAATTCGTTTTAGTGTCTGATGTCAAAAGAGCACTCTCTATATACCAAAGATTTGCATCGTTTAATTTAGAAGTATTAGATTCATTAACAAAAGATGCTATTTTACTTTTGTTTGCAATACTTTTAGATTTTGATTGTTTTTTGTGAAACTCTAAATTACCTGAAGTTAACGCAAAATTATATTTTTTTTGCGAAAAAGAATAACTAGAAAAAATAAAAGTAAAGAAAATAAATGATAGTAATTTTGTCTTCATTATAAGATTTTTATAGGTTATTATTTATATTAAAATATCTGCTAATTGCTTGTATTTAATAGAATAATTAGAGTTAAAAATCTCATTTCGTGAATATTTTAAACACCAATTGTTATCAAATATATTTGTATAGGTTTTAAAAAAAACAAGAATAAGAGGAGTTGCATTTATCTATAGGTGAAAAACAAATTAATTTAGATTAAGTATTTACTGGAAAAAGTTCTTTTACTTAAATAAATAAAGTAACCTTAGTGTTTATATGACTCAGATATAAATTTAATTCTTTAAAACTGCAGTAAACAACAAATACATTATCATGTATTTATCTTTAAAAAGAAAATAGTAATACCTATATTTTGATGTATATTTGCAGCCCATTAGCTGATAGAAAATGAGATTACATAGAAACTTAACATTTGCTGTTATTGACAGCATTAGAGATATATTTAACGAAGGTGTTTATGCAGACAAAGCTGTAGAAAAAGCACTAAAAAGAGATAAACGTTGGGGAGCAAGAGATCGTAAGTTTGTGGCAGAAACCATATACGATATTGTTCGCTGGAATAGATTATATGCAGAAATTGCAGAAGTAAAAGTACCTTACGATAGAGATAATATTTGGCGATTATTTTCTGTTTGGTGTATTCTAAGAGGTATTGCTTTACCAGATTGGAATCAAATTGGAGATGTACCCGAAAGAAGAATTAAAGGTCGTTTTGCAGAATTGTCTAAAACTAGAAAATTTAGAGAATCGATACCAGATTGGATGGACGAGCTTTGTGCCTCTGAATTGGGTGAAGATGTTTGGACTAAAGAAATTGCTGCCTTAAACGAACAAGCAAAGGTTATTCTTAGAACCAATACTTTAAATATTTCTCGAGAAATTCTTCAAAAGAAATTAAGAACCGAAAACGTAATCACAGAGATTGTACCAAACCATCCAGATGCGTTAGTATTACCAGAAAGAGCGAATGTATTTAGAACAGAAGCTTTTCATAATGGTTTTTTCGAAGTTCAAGATGCTTCATCGCAACTTGTTGCTGCGTATTGTGATGTTAAACCAGGTATGAAAGTTGTAGATACTTGCGCAGGTGCAGGTGGTAAAACTTTGCATTTATCTGCTTTAATGGAAAACAAAGGACAAATAATTGCTATGGATATTTACGAAAGTAAATTAAGAAAATTAAAAGTAAGAGCAAAAAGAAACAAAGCTCATAATATTGAGTTACGTGTTATCGATTCTACTAAACCGATTAAAAAACTTCACGGAAAGGCAGATAGAGTTTTAATTGATGCTCCTTGTTCTGGTTTAGGTGTTATCCGTAGAAATCCAGATTCTAAATGGAAATTACAACCTGAATTTATTGATAATATTAAAAAAGTACAACAAGACGTTTTACAACAATATTCTAAAATGGTGAAACCTGGTGGAAAAATGGTGTATGCAACTTGTTCAATTTTACCCTCAGAAAATCAAAATCAAGTTAATACTTTCTTAACATCAGAAGCCGGAAAAGATTTTACATTTGTAAAAGATAAAAAAGTGTTGGCTCATAAATCTGGATTCGACGGATTCTATATGGCGCTATTAGAAAAAAAGGAAATATAATTGCTGAAAAAGAAAATGTTTATTTTCTAATTTAAAGAATACCTTAATGACAAAAAAAATACTATTTCTATTTATTTTCACATTAACTTCTATTGCTTTTTCTCAAGAACAATATTACTATAATGTAGATTTAACTTTAACAGGCATTCAGTTAAAAGAAGAATTGGCTGCAAAAATAATATCAACCCACACTAGATTCTTAGAGTATACAAGTGGAGGTCCAGATGTTTGGGATGCTACTAAAGCTACCGATGAAAACCCAAATAATACAGATAATGTTATTTTGTATTATGGATGGGAAGAAGGCAGAGATCAAGATATTACAAACGACTATTCTCGTAATAAAAACTTACAAGATACTGGTAACGCTGCAATTTCAGAAGTTTGGAATAGAGAACACGTTTTTCCTAAATCTTTAGCTAACCCTGTTTTAGATACAGATGTTCCTGGTCCCGCAACAGATGCACATCATTTAAGAGCCGCAGATAGAACACGTAATTCAACTAGAAATAATCGAAAATACGGTAGAGGTTCTGGTAATTCAGACTTTTCTACAGATACTTTTAACGGATTAAGTGGTGCAAATACAGCTGCTTGGTATCCTGGCGATGAATGGAAAGGTGATGCTGCAAGGATGATCATGTATATGTATTTACGTTATGGTGAAGTTTGTTTACCAACAGCAGTTGGTGTTGGTAGTTCTGAATTTACGCCAGACGAAATGATAGACTTATTTTTAGAGTGGAATGCAGAAGATCCTGTTTCTGATATTGAAATTGCTAGAAATAATTACCACGAAGACACTAGAAATTATGCCGCACAAGGTAACAGAAATCCTTTTATAGATAACCCTTATTTAGCTACAAGAATTTGGGGTGGAACTTCTGCAGAAGACAGATGGGGCATATATACTGGTAGCGATACAGAAGCACCTACTACTCCAACAAATGTTACTTTAAATAATATTACCTTAACTACAATAGATGTGGCTTGGACAGCTTCTACGGATAATGTTGAAGTTTCTGGTTATAATGTATATGTTAATGATCTATTAACAACACAAACTTCTAACACAAACATAACAATAACTAACTTAAATACAAATACAACTTATAGCTTTTCTGTTGTTGCTAAAGACATTATAAACAATCTTTCTAGTGCTAGTACTGCAGTAAATGGTACTACTTTGCAAGATACAGAAGCACCAAGTGTACCTGCTAATGTTCTAGCAAGTAATATTTCTGATTCCTCATTTAAGGTTAGTTGGTCTGCATCTACAGACAATAATGCCGTAGCAAGTTATGATGTTTATTTAGATGATAATTTTGATGCTAATACTTCGGACTTATCATACACTTTAACAGGTTTAAACACATCTACAACCTATACTGTTTCAGTTTTAGCAAAAGATATTGATGGCAATACTTCCGCAAAAAGTACAGCTATAAACGTAACTACCACAGATGGCTCATCAAACGGAATTACAGAGTTATTTATTTCTGAATATGTAGAACCAAGCGAGTTAAATAATAAAGCTATAGAAATTGTAAATTTATCTAGTTCAACAATAAGTTTAGCTGGTTATAGTTTACAAAAGCAATCTAATGGTGGTTCTTGGGTAAATGATTTACCATTAGATACAGGAGATGTAAAAAGTATTATACCTAATGATGTTTTTGTAATTACACATATAGATATTGCAGATGAACATCTGATTGCAGAGTCAGATTTATCTGGCCCACCTAATAATGATGCTAATAATTATGGCTCTCCATTAAACTTTAATGGTAACGACCCTGTAGGATTATTTAAAGATGGAGTTTTAATTGATATTATTGGTGAAGACGGTAATTCTAGCAATCACATTAAAGATGGTACATATCGAAGAAAAACTACTATAACCGTACCAAACACTACTTACACTACAACAGAATGGGATGTTTTAGCTGCTGGAACTTTTGACGGAATCGGTAGTCATACAGCTACATTAAGTAATGCTAATTTTACTTTCGTATCTTTTAAAATGTTTCCTAATCCAGCAAACGGAAATAACGTTTACTTTAGCGTAACAGAAGATGCAACCATCAGCATTTACAATGTTTTAGGAAAATTAGTTAAAACAACAAAAGTTACAAAAAATAAAAATAATATTGATATTTCCGAATTTTCAAAAGGAATTTATCTTGTTAAAATTAATTCTAATAAGCAATTTATTACTAAGAAATTAATAAAAAACTAATACAATTACATTTAACAAAAAACGATTCATTTTTAATGAGTCGTTTTTTTAATTTTTATAATTATGAAAAAAAATCTACTTTTTTTATCCCTTTTTTTAGTCTCAATCATCAGCTATGCTCAGCAACAATATTATAATGGTGTAGATTTAACAAAAGAAGGATTAGATTTAAAACAAGAATTAGCTACTAAAACAATTAACGCTCATATTAATTTTTTAAGCTATACTCCTGGAGTTTGGGAAGCTTTAAAAATCACTGATTTAAATCCAGAGAATAGTAGCGAAGTATTATTAATTTATGGCTTTTCAGATACTACATCTGGTGAAACCGCAAGAAGAAGAGGCGTAAATGATAATAGCGGTGATCAAGGAGATTGGAACAGAGAACATACCTACGCTAAATCTTTAGGAGACCCAAATCTTGGTTCTACAGGTCCCGGTGCAGATGCGCATCATTTAAGACCTTCGGATGTTAGTTATAACAGCCAAAGAGGTAATTTAAAATTTGCTGATGGTTCAGGAGATTCTGGTAGCGTTTCTGGTGGTTGGTATCCAGGAGATGAATGGAAAGGAGATGTTGCAAGAATGATGATGTACATGTACATTCGTTATGGAGATCAATGTTTACCAAATGGAGTTGGTATTGGTAATAACGCAAATGCTGGTGACGATATGATTGATTTGTTTTTAGAATGGAATGTAGAAGATCCTGTTTCTGATTTTGAAAGACAAAGAAATACCTATCACGATTCTAACGCTACTTACGCACAAGGAAACAGAAATCCATTTATAGACAATGCTTATTTAGCAACAAGAATTTGGGGTGGAGAAAATGCTATAGATTCTTGGGGAATTTACATTACTTCGGATGACGAAGCACCAACTGTACCAACAAATGTTGCTTTAAGTAATATTACAACTTCTTCTATCGATGTTTCTTGGATTGCTTCTACAGATAATGAATCGGTATCTAAATATGAAGTTTATGTAGACGGAACTTTAGAAGGGCAAACTTCTGATGTTAATTATACTATTACAGGTTTAACACCTAATACAACTTATGCAATATCTGTATTAGCAAAAGATTTGGCAAGTAATAAATCTGCACAATCTACAGCAATTAACGGAACTACTACAACCGATACTACGTCACCAACAGTACCTACAAACATTACAATTACGAATGTTTCTGGGACTTCTTTTAAAGTAAATTGGAGTGCTTCTACAGATGATACTGCAGTTGTTGGTTATGATATTTATATTGATAGCTCTCTTAACGGATCTACCTCAACAACTAGTTACACTGTTAACAATTTATCATTATCTACAACCTATAGCGTTACTGTTTTAGCAAAAGATTCCGCTGATAATAAATCTCCTAATTCTTCTGCAATAAATGCAACAACAACAGATGGTGCTGCACTTGCAAATGAGCTATTTTTCTCAGAATATGTAGAAGGTGGTAATTATAGAAAAGCTATAGAAATTGCCAATCTTACTGGTAATACTGTCGATTTATCTGCATATTCTGTAGCCAGACAATCTAAAGGTACTTGGGAAACTTCTTTATATCTAAGTGGTTATTCTATTGATGCCGATGATGTTTTTGTTATTACAAACAGTTCTACAACAAATCAAACCTTAATTAATGAAAGTGATTTAGGTGTAGCAAATTCTACTCCTATGACATTTAATGGTGATGATAGAGTTGGTTTATTTAAAAATGATGTGTTAATTGATATTATTGGAGACATAGATGGTACTTCTAATTTTGGAAAAGACATAACTTTAAGAAGAAAAATGACTGTTACAAATCCTAATACTACATACACAATTAATGAATGGGATGAATATGCAAAAGATACTGTAGATGGAATCGGAGTTTACTATGATGCAACAGCAAATACTACTTCTTCTACTTTTGATACTTTTAAAATGTATCCAAACCCAAACAATGCAGATAAATTGTATTTCAACATTACAAAACAAGTTGAGATTAAAATTTATAATACTTTAGGAAAACTAGTAAAATCTGATACTTTAAACACCAATAAAAATAATATTGACATTTCTAACCTTACTAAAGGTGTTTATTTAATAAAAATAGATTCTGATAACCAATCTATCACAAAAAAATTGATAAAAAATTAATTCGAATATCATATTTTATAAAAAGACCGCTTCGGCGGTCTTTTTTTGGTTTATAAATAAGTGAATAACTATTCATTTAATCTTATGTTTTAATTTGAAAAAAAGTAAATTTGCATTTTTACAACAACACGCAAACACTACTTAAAAATGATTCATTTCTTTGGAAACAAAAGCAGCAAAGTATTCGCTGTTCAAACTACAAAAGAATTATCTTCAGAAAACATTTCTAAATTGGTATGGCTTTTTGCCAATCAGCCTAAAATAGATGAAGCATCAATAGATGCTTTTTTTGTTGGACCAAGAGCAGCAATGATAACTCCTTGGAGTACAAATGCTGTAGAAATCACTCAAAATATGGGTATTTCTGACATTATTAGAATTGAAGAATTCACTGCTGTTTCAGAAGATTTTTCTGATTTTGATCCAATGATTTCTGAGAAATTTAAAAGCTTAAATCAAGATTCATTTTCTATTGATATTCAACCAGAAGCAATTTTAGAAATCGATGATATTGCTGCATACAACACTAAAGAAGGTTTATCTTTAAGTGATGAAGAAGTTGCCTATTTAGAAAGTGTTGCCACCAAAATAGGCAGAAAATTAACAGACTCTGAAGTTTTTGGTTTTAGCCAAGTAAACTCAGAACATTGTCGTCATAAAATATTTAACGGAACTTTTGTAATTGATGGAGAAGAAATGCCAACTTCATTATTTAAGTTGATAAAAGAAACTTCGAAACAAAATCCTAACGATATTATTTCTGCATACAAAGACAATGTTGCTTTTATAAAAGGACCAAAAGTGGAACAGTTTGCGCCTAAAACAGCAGATAAACCCGACTTTTATCAAACTCAAGAATTTGAATCTGTAATTTCTTTAAAAGCAGAAACACATAATTTCCCAACAACTGTAGAACCATTTAATGGAGCTGCAACTGGTTCTGGAGGAGAAATTAGAGATAGACTTGCAGGTGGGAAAGGTTCTTTACCTTTAGCAGGTACAGCAGTTTATATGACTTCTTATTCTCGCTTAGAAGAAAAAAGACCATGGGAACAAAAATTTGAAGCAAGAGATTGGTTATACCAAACTCCTATGGATATTTTAATAAAAGCTTCTAATGGGGCATCCGATTTTGGTAACAAATTCGGTCAACCTTTAATTGTTGGTTCTGTTTTAACATTTGAGCACGAAGAAAATGCTGCTTCGAGTGATGCTGCTGCAAGAAAATTGGGTTTTGATAAAGTGATTATGCAAGCTGGTGGAATTGGTTATGGAAAAGCAGAACAAGCTTTAAAAGATACTCCAAAAGAAGGCGATAAAATTGTAATTCTTGGTGGAGAGAATTATAGAATTGGTATGGGTGGTGCTGCAGTTTCATCGGCAGATACTGGTGAATTTGCATCAGGAATTGAATTAAATGCAGTACAACGTTCGAATCCAGAAATGCAAAAACGTGCTGCTAATGCAGTTCGTGGAATGGTAGAAAGTAAAGAAAATTTTATTGTTTCTATTCACGATCATGGCGCAGGTGGACATTTAAATTGTTTATCAGAATTGGTTGAAGATACTGGTGGTAAAATCGATTTAGATAAATTACCAGTTGGTGACCCTACTCTATCAGCAAAAGAAATTATTGGTAACGAATCTCAAGAAAGAATGGGATTAGTGATTGCTGATAAACATTTAGAAACTTTACACAAAATTGCAGATAGAGAACGTTCTCCAATCTATGATGTTGGTGAAGTTACAGGTAATGACAGATTTACTTTTGAATCTAAAACTACTGGTGAAAAACCAATGGATTTAGCTTTAGAAGATATGTTTGGTTCATCACCAAAAACAATAATGACAGACAAAACTGTCATCAGAAAATATAAAAATCCACGTTATAAAACGAAGAATTTAAAAATCTATTTAGAGCAAGTTTTACAGTTAGAAGCTGTAGCTTGTAAAGATTGGTTAACTAATAAAGTTGATAGATGTGTAGGTGGTAAAGTTGCCAAACAACAATGTGTTGGGCCTTTACAACTTCCATTAAACAATGTAGGGGTTATGGCTTTAGATTATAATGGAAAAGAAGGTATTGCTACTTCAATTGGGCACGCTCCTATCGCTGCGTTAATCAACCCAGAAGCAGGGAGTAGAAATGCAATTGCTGAGAGTTTAACTAACATTATTTGGGCACCTTTAAAAGATAATTTAGATTCAATTTCGTTATCAGCAAACTGGATGTGGCCTTGTAAAAACGAAGGTGAAGATGCTCGTTTATACAAAGCTGTTAAAGCAGTATCCCAATTTTCTATTGATTTAGGAATTAATGTTCCTACAGGAAAAGATTCCTTGTCAATGAAACAAAAATATCCTGATGGAGATGTAATTTCTCCAGGAACGGTGATAATTTCTGCTGCTGCTAATTGTAATGAAATCAGTAAAGTTGTAGAACCTGTTTTACAAATTGATGGAGGTAATATTTATTATATTAATATTTCTCAAGATGATTTTAAATTAGGAGGAAGTTCTTTCAATCAAGCATTAAATGCGATTGGAAATGAAGCTCCTGATGTTACAAATACTGCTTTTGTAAAGAATACTTTTAACACCATTCAAGAATTAATTAAGGGTGATAAAATTACTGCAGGACACGATGTTGCTTCTGGAGGTTTAATTACAACTCTTTTAGAAATGTGTTTTGCTGACGTTAATTTAGGAGCTGATTTTGATATTTCTTCTTTAAACAATGAAGATTCAATTAAAGTTTTATTCTCAGAAAACTCAGGAATTGTTTTTCAAGCTGATGCTTCTGTAGAAACAATTTTATCAGAAAATAATATCGAGTTTTTTACGATTGGTACTGCAAATAATTCAGGACAGGTAAACATCCAAAACAATGAAGATAATTTCTCTTTTGATGTTACTGAACTAAGAGATGTTTGGTACAAAACTTCTTTCTTATTAGATCAAAAACAAACTGCTAATAATTTAGCACAAGACAGATTTGATAATTATAAAAATCAGCCTTTAACTTATAAATTTCCAGCCAATTTTACAGGAAAATTACCTGTCACTTCGAGCGCAGTCGAGAAGCCAAAAGCTGCAATCATCAGAGAAAAAGGTTCTAACTCAGAACGTGAAATGGCAAATGCCATGTATTTAGCTGGTTTTGATGTAAAAGATGTGCATATGACCGATTTAATTTCTGGTCGTGAAACTCTAGAAGATATTCAATTTATTGGTGCAGTTGGTGGTTTCTCTAATTCTGATGTTTTAGGTTCTGCAAAAGGTTGGGCAGGAGCATTTAAATACAATGAAAAAGCTAATACTGCGCTAAAAAACTTCTTTAAAAGAGAAGATACTTTATCTGTTGGTATTTGTAATGGTTGTCAGCTTTGGATGGAATTAGACCTAATTAATCCTGAACACAAAGTGCATGGAAAAATGGTTCATAACGATTCTCAAAAGCACGAAAGTTCTTTTACATCCGTAAAAATTCAAGAAAATAACTCTGTAATGTTATCTTCTTTAGCCGGAACAGAATTAGGTGTTTGGATTTCTCATGGTGAAGGAAAATTCAGTTTACCAGAAGCCAAAGAAAACTATAATATTGTGGCAAAATACGGTTATGAAGGTTATCCAAATAACCCAAATGGTTCTGATTTTAACACAGCAATGCTATGTGATAAAACTGGTAGACATTTAGTAACAATGCCTCATATTGAGCGTTCTACTTTTCAATGGAATTGGGCCAATTACCCAGCAAATAGAAAAGATGAAGTTACGCCTTGGTTAGAAGCATTTATTAATGCAAAAAATTGGTTGACGAAATAATTTTCGCCCTAAAATACTATATATAAAAGGGCTTTTTAGAGCCCTTTTTTTGGCTTTAATAGCTAGTAAACAAATTATACTATTATTGCAAATGAAAATTCCAGAAAAATATCGATTTATTATTGAATTAGGAAAAGCGCTTCATACTTACGGAATTCCTTCATATAAAATTCAATCTTATTTAACAGAAGTTGCTAGCAATAAAGGAATTAATGCTAGTTTTATGGACTTTCCTACTTGGATTAATTATGCTTTTTATGATGATGATGAATCGTATAATTATATAGAATGTGTACCTCCAGGTTCTTTAAATTTAGGTGCATTTTCTAGAGTTGCTGAATTAAGTAAAAAAGTAATTAATTCTGAAGTAGACAGCAATGAAATTAGCAAAGAATTAAGCATAATTCATCAAAAAACAAAAAGAGTAAATCACTTATATTCAATTTTGGCGTATGCATTTGCTGCTGGCGGATTTGGTTTAATTATTGGTACAAATTGGACCTCTTTTGGTTTTTCATTATTAACAGGTTCTTTGGTGTATTTAATGGTATTTCTTACATCAAAATCAAAATATATAGAAAATGTTTTTGAACCTTTAAGCGCTTTATTTATTACTGTAATCTGCTGTCTTATTAAACAAGTGTTTCCAGAATTTAATGTGGTATTAACCATTTTAGCCTCCATCATTATTTTTGTACCAGGCTTAGGAATTACAATTGCTTTAGAAGAAATAACATCTAAAAATTTGGTTTCTGGCTCTGCAAAACTTTTTGATGCAATAATTCTATTATTTAAACAATTTTTTGGGGTGCTACTAGGTTTAGGTTTAATGAAATCTTTAATGGATGTTGATCTAGCACACAATATCGCAGAAATACCAAAATGGATTAGTTTTCTTGGAATTCCTGTTTTATCCATTACATTATTCCCAGTATTACAAGTAAGAAAAAAAGATATGTTTTTTGGCGCATTAACCGGTGCAATTTCTTTTTCTATTATTGTTTTGCTATCTGGTTTTGGAATATTAATCAGCACTTTTATAGGTACATTAACTGTTGTTGGCGCTAGTGTTTTATTTGGTAAAATCTCTAAGACACCGAAAACGGTCTATTTAATTCAGGGTATTATTATTCTTGTACCTGGTAGTAAGTCTTTTATGGGAATTAGTAATACTTTTCTAAATTCACCAATTGCTGGTTCTGGAAATATATTTGAAGAAGTTGCCTTTATTTTAATGGGAATTATAGGAGGTTTACTTTTTGCAGGTACGTTCAGAGAAAAAAGCAGTAGTAGAGATTAAAAAACTATAAAAGAATAAAAAACTGTTTCAAAAATTTGAAACAGTTTTTACATTAAAGGCAAATATTTAGGGTAATTAATAACAATCTAAAGCACAATAAAATACTTAATAAGAGGCATTCAAAAATATTTTTTTAATGCCACTCTTACTTTAGATTAGTGCTATATAAAGTCTCTAAGAATGTTAATTCTTATTTCTAAAGCCTAAATTATTTAACCTAATTTTAATCTTAAAATCAATTTAAGATTAAAAAACTGTCACAAATTAGTTTTTGTTTGGTCTTTAAAGAAAAAACATAAACTTTTACATATGAAACATAAAATTACTTTATTAGCTGTTCTTTTTTTATCAATTAGCTTTTTTGCACAAAAAACAATTGAAGCATCAGATATTTTAAAAGACATAAAAAATGGTAAATCTATATCTTATCAAAATGCAACCATTGTTGGTACTTTAGATCTAACTTATATGGATGAAGCTATGGAAAAACTACCATCAAAAAGAAAAAGTAGTTGGTGGGGAAATGGTAACTCATCTAACGAAATAAAAAAAATAATCGAAGTAAGTATTTCTTTTATCAATTGTACTTTTAAAGATGATGTTTTAGCTTACATACCAGATGAAGATTCTGGCTACACTTTTACTGCAAGTTTCGAAGATATTGCCATTTTTAAGAACTGTAATTTTGAAAGAAAAGCCATGTTTAAATACTCTCGTTTTGAAAGTGAATCAGATTTTTCTGGCTCTTTTTTTGAGGATAACAGCACTTTTAAATATGCTAAATTTGATAAAGATGTAAGTTTCGAAAGCACTAAATTCTCTGAAATTTCTACGTTTAAATATGCTAAATTTATTAGAAAAGTAAGCTTTGCCAACTCAGTTTTCGAAGATTCTGCAGTTTTTAAATACACTAAATTTAATAACGGAGTTTCTTTTTTTAATACCAATTTCGAAGAAGATTTAAATATTAAATACATGCAAGTTTCTGGAGATTTCGATATTTCTAAAATGAAAGTTGGTTATGATATCGACTCTAAATACACCAAAATAAATGGTAAAGATTTTAATAAATATTTACTTATTAATAATTAAAGCTTATAAATAAACAAATCGATAAGGTTGACTATATGTCAACCTTTTTTATGCTCTAAAGTTTATATTTTATCGTTTTAAAAAATTAACTTTTACACTAAAATTTAAAGACTTAAAAATATCTCAAAAACAATAATTTAAAGGAAAATATAATATTAAGTGTCAAAAAATATATATTTCATAAAATAATATGTGTATTAATTAGTATTTGTAAATTCAAGTTATTTTAGTATTTTGCAATACTACAAAATAGACTCTATGCCAACAGAAATTACAAGGTTATTTGATTTTCCTTATTATCAATTAGAAAAATACAATCTTAAAAAAGCATTTTCTACAAAATACAATGGAAATTGGGAATCAATTTCTACACAAGAATATATAGATAAATCGAACCAATTAAGTAGAGGACTACTTAAATTAGGTATACAACCTAATGATAAAATTGCAATTATTTCTACAGAAAATAGAACTGAATGGAATATTTGCGACATTGGCATTTTACAAACTGGCGCGCAAACAGTACCAATTTACCCTACAATTTCTAAAGAAGATTACGAATATGTATTAAGCCATTCAGAATCCACTTATTGTTTTGTTTCTGATGTAGACATTTTAGAGAAACTAAATAAAATTAAAGGAAAAACTAAACTCAAAGGTGTTTATACTTTTAAAGATATAAAAGGCGAAAACAATTGGAATGAAATCTTAGAATTAGGTCAAGAAACCGACAATCAAGATGAAGTTGAAGCAAGAAAAAACAATGTAAAAACCGATGATTTAGCAACATTAATTTACACTTCTGGTACAACAGGTAAACCAAAGGGCGTTATGCTTTCTCATAAAAACATTGTTACTAACGTTTTATCTTCGGAAAAAAGAGTTCCTTTAGATTATGGTAATTCTGTAGGATTAAGCTTTTTACCTGTTTGTCATATTTTTGAACGTATGATATTATATTTATATCAATATTGTGGTGTAGATATTTATTTTGCAGAATCTATAGAAAAATTATCAGAAAATGCGCAAGAAATAAAACCGCATGTAATGACTGCTGTACCTCGACTTTATGAAAAAATCTACGACAAAATTATTCTTAAAGGAGAAGATTTATCTGGTATAAAGAAAAGTTTATTTTTCTGGGCCGTTAATTTAGGTTTAAAATATGAACCTAATGGCGCCAATGGTTGGTGGTACGAAAAACAATTGGCTTTAGCTCGCAAACTAATTTTTTCTAAATGGCAAGCAGCTTTAGGTGGCGAGTTAAAAATAATGGTTTCTGGTAGTGCAGCTCTACAACCAAGATTAACAAGAGTTTTTGCTGCTGCAGGAATGCCAATTATGGAAGGTTATGGTTTAACAGAAACATCCCCAGTAATTGCAGTAAACGATCAAAAAGATAGAAATTTTAGAGTAGGAACTGTTGGTAAAGTTATTGAAGGTGTAGAAGTTAAAATTGCCGATAATGGAGAAATCTTAGTAAAAGGTCCGAATGTAATGTTGGGTTATTACAAAGATGATGAAAAAACGGCAACTGTTATGAAGGGAGAATATTTCTGTACTGGTGATAAAGGGGAATTTGATCAAGATGGTTTCTTAAAAATTACTGGTAGAACAAAAGAAATGTTTAAAACCTCTGGTGGTAAATATGTTGTTCCGCCTTTATTAGAAGGTGAATTAAAACAATCTCTTTTTATAGAACAAGTAATGGTAATTGGAGAAGGAGAAAAAATGCCAGCCGCTATTATTCAACCGAATTTTGAGTTTATGAGAGATTGGATAAAACATAAACATTTAGATATAGGTTTAACTAATCAAGAAATTATAAGTTCTGATATTGTTATAAAACGTATTCAAAAAGAAGTTGATAAATGCAACAAAAACTTTGGAAAATGGGAGCAAATAAAGCGTTTTGAACTCACGCCTGAAGAATGGTCTATTGATGGTGGTCATTTAACACCAACAATGAAAATGAAAAGAGAAATAATTAAGAATATATATATTAATTTATACGAAAAAATTTATAGAGGTAATTTTTATAAAAGTTAAAATTTAATTTCAGTTTTTGTCTATTTTCAAGAATTAAATTATGTTAAGTCAATTAGTATATTATTCTATAACTAATGTAATTGTTTCAGATAAAGTTATTACAGAAATTTTAGAGTCTTCTCGTAAAAACAATGCTGCTCTAGAAATTACAGGCTGTTTACTTTATCATAATTACATTTTTCTACAGCTTTTAGAAGGTGAAAAAGAAAATGTAAACGAACTATTTGAAACTATTAAAAAAGACGAAAGACATTCTAATGTTACTTTAATAATAGAAGAAAATATCAACGAAAGAATGTACCCAAATTGGAGTATGGCTTATCACGATTTTAGAGCTAAAAAATCAGCAAAAGATAATTTTGTTAAAAGCATTGATTTTTCCTCAAATAATATTCCAAAAAAAACTGAAGCTATTGATTTATTTTGGCGAATGGCAAAACAAATAGTAGTCTAAAAGTAATATATTTTATAGCAAGAATACATAAAAAAATCCCTAGAATTAAATTCTAGGGATTTTCATTTATAATATTAAAATATTATAATTAAACTTTAATAGAACAACCAATTGCTCTAGTTTCTGTTTTTTCTACTGTTTTACCAGCCAATAAAGCATCAACAGCATCTTCTACATACTTTTCTGTAACAGCATCTGGGTTTCTAGAGCTATTATCAATTGCACCTATATATTTTACCTTCATATCATTTTTGGTTACTATAAAAACATGTGGAGTTTTAGTAGCTCCAAATTTTGGATAAACTTTCTGGCCTTCATCTAACAAATAAGGAAAATTAAAATTCTTTTCTTCAGATCTTACTTTCATTTTCTCGAAACTTTCATCAGCAACAGCTTCGGGATTATTTGGGTTTATAGCAATTACAGGATAACCTTCATCTTCATACTTATCATTTAAAGCAATAATTCTGTCTTCATTTGCTACTGAATAAGGACAAGTATTACAGGTAAATATAATAATGTAACCTTTTGCATCATCATAATCTGATAATGATAAAAAATCACCATCCACATTTTTGAGTTTAAAATCTTCTATTTTATCTCCTATTTGATAGCCAGAATCTGATTTTAAAGTAAAAGCTGTTGCAGTAATTACAACAACTGCAAGTAATAAAATGTTCTTTATTGTTTTCATAATTTATTAATTTAAAAATGTTTTTAATTCGTTTTCTAAAGTGATATAATCAAAAGATTGTTCGTAAAATTCTCTTTTATTTTTATTGTAGATAATTGTTGCTGGTATTGCCCCACTCCAACTTTCATCAATTGCTTTAATCCAAACATCTTCATTTACATCATTTAAATATACCACTTCAGATTGTAAATTTCTTTTACTGATAAAAGGAATCAATTTTTTCTCAACTTGTTTCGGAAAATCTAAACTCACCAAAATAACCTCAACATTTTTGTCTGCATATTCTTTATTTATTTTCTCAAAATAAGGCAATTCTTTTACACAAGGTGCACACCAAGTTGCCCAAAAATTAATTACATAAACTTTATCATCCTTTTTTTCTAATAAAGGTTTTAGTTGATTGTAATTGTATGTTTTTACAGATGTAATTTGTTTTGTTTCTTCAGCAGAAAGATCATCAGAAACCGGTTTAGCAACTTCTTTTTTACAAGAAGTAACTACAAATAGTAAAGTAACGAACAGTAATGCTTTTTTTATCATATTATAAAAATACATATTAAATTAAATGGTAAGTTA
Source organism: Polaribacter reichenbachii (assembly GCF_001975665.1). Classification (NCBI taxonomy): domain Bacteria; kingdom Pseudomonadati; phylum Bacteroidota; class Flavobacteriia; order Flavobacteriales; family Flavobacteriaceae; genus Polaribacter; species Polaribacter reichenbachii. Next base: position 3,795,213 of record NZ_CP019419.1, read on the forward strand.
AAATTAACTCATTATTAACATTTCTATAAGATGATATCTTTTTAAAATTCTTGTTTACAGAATATTAATTCCATACTTTTGGTAAACCAATTTGGTAAACCAATTAACTAAAAACATTAAATTATGAAAAAAAACTATTTCAAAAGCAAATTTTTTGAACATCTAACAATGGCAATATTCTTCTTTTCTGCTTTTTCTTCCTATTCTCAAACCACCTACAATATCGACGATCCAGAAGATTTAAGAAACGTAATTTACAGTCCTGGGGATGTTATTATTCTAAAAAATGGTACTTACACAACAGACGAACGTATGATTTTTTTAGGGTCAGGTACTAAAGAAAATCCTGTTACTTTTAGAGCAGAAACTCCTGGTGGTGTTATTTTTACTGGAGGACCAAGATTAACAGTAGGTGGTGAAAGTGAAAACAATGTAAAAGTTGCAACAGGTGAATATTTAGTTGTAGATGGTTTCCATTGGAAAGGTGGTTATGGAGCCAGTAACTTTATAGAATTTAGAAACGGACAAGATTTTGCTCATCATAGCACAATTCAAAATTGTGTAATAGATGGTTTAGGTGTTGAAGCAAGTGAATTAGCTGAAGATTTGGCAGATGAACAAATTACCAAACACAGATGGATAGTTTTATATGGTACATATAACACAGTTATAAACTGTTCTTTTATGAATAAAGTTACTGCTGGTGCTATTGTTTTAGGAGAATATTCTTACAATGCTTTTCCTGACGGAGATGATGGTGCTAACAATAGTTGTGCAGAAGTTGGTCATACAATTTCGAAAAATTATTTCTACAATTTCGAAAAATTAACAGAAAAATACGGAACAAAAGCAAATGGTGATGCTTTATCGAATTCTGGTGATAGTGAAACTATTCGTATTGGTACAAGTTCATATCAAATGGTAAATAGTAACGTAACAGTTAGTAACAACTATTTTGTACAAGCAGATGGTGAAAATGAAATTATTACCAATAAAAGTAAAGGAAACTCTTATTTAAACAACACTTTTAGAAGATCTAGAGGTTCTTTAGTTTTAAGACATGGCTCTAATGCTACTGTAGAGGGTAACTTTTTTATTGGTGAAAATGTAGATGGTACAGGCGGAATTAGAATTACTGATAGTGGTCATTCAATTACTAACAATTATATTCAAGATTGTATTACTGTTTTAAGTAATGCTAAATGGAATAATGGAATTACATTTATTGGTGGTAGTGAAGACGCTGATGTTGCTTGTACTTCTGATGACGTTTCAAATGGATATCAACAAACAGAAAACATTACAGTTTCTAGAAACACTATTGTAAATACAAACGCTCCTTTATTTTATAATACCGATAAAGGTTCTACAGATCCTACAGGTGTAATTTCTGATAATTTAATTTATTTCCAAGATTCAAATGCAAATCTAACACCTGTAATTTCTGGTGATACAGAAACTGCTTACAATAATCTAGGTACAGCTTTAACCTATACTGGTAATGTATTTACCGGTTCAACTTTAGGAGCCACAAATACTGGTTTTTCTGAAGAATCTGGAATAACTGCAACTGCAGATGGTGAAATTTTTACTTTTACAGGAACAGGTGTTGCTAACAAAGGTGCAGATTTAGGATCTAATACCCCAATAACTGATGCTATGGTTGGTTATGGAATTGGAGCTTGTTTTACAGATTATACAGGAGCAAGTATTATAGATGGTAATTGCGTAATTGAAATTAGCGAATCTATTAACGTTAGTGGTTTATCTCCTTTATCTTCAGAAGCTGGTAGTTATGATATTACTGTAACTGCTAATGTAGGATGGACAGCTGTTTCTAATAATGATTGGATTACTATTAATGTTGACTCTAGCACAGGTGATGCAACAGTTTCATTAACTGTTACCAAAAACGAAAGTGCTGATAGCAGAACAGGTACAGTTACATTTACACAAGTTGCTGGTGGAGATGATATTATTAAAACGCTAACTATAACACAAGAAGGTGCAGATTTAACATCTTTATTTACATTAATAAATACTGGTACAGGATTAGATACTGATAAAGTTACCGTACATTCTTTTTCTAAACAAAACGACTCTAAATCTCCACCAGAATTAGCAATCCACTCTTTAGATAAAGATCTAGACACAGAATGGACAGCAGATGATGGATCAATTATTTCTGGTGACTTTAAAGGTGATGGAGAATATGTAATTTATGATTTAGGTGATGAATATGACTTAGACTTAATCCGTTTTAACACAACAAGTAAATCTGATGCTTTTGGAGTACAAATTTGGGTTTCTACTACTGGTACTGATGCAGCAGATTTTACAAGAATATTACCAACTACTGGAGATTTATTATTTTCTGCAACGAATACAACAGATTTTAATCAATATGAAGTAGATGAAGATGCGCTTTATGTAAAACTAATTGGTTTTGGTAGATTTAATGCTGATGGTGATAGTAGAGAAAGTGCTTGGACAGCCATTACAGAAATTGAGTTTTATGGAGAATCTACAGCACTTAGCGTAAATGATTTTTCTGCAATAGAAGGTCTAAATGTTTATCCAAATCCTGTAAACAATAAGGTATTATTTATCAAAAGAACTGCAACTGATTTTAATGCTGTAAATATTTATTCTTTATTAGGTCAAAAAATTCTAGAAGCAAAATTATCTTCTGATAACCAAACAAATAAAATTGATGTTTCTTCTTTAGAGTCTGGCGTATATTTTGTTGAAATTAGCAATGGAAAACAAAAAGCCATCAAAAAAATAATCGTTACAGAATAACAGTAATTGAATTACAAAAAAAGGTCGTCTATATATTTTATAGACGACCTTTTTACTTTTATTTTGATAAATTAATTAATCAAAAATATCATTCAATACTTTAGCCAAACGAATACCACCTTTTTGTAACTGAGTTCTTACAGTTCCAAAATGATCATAATTATATCTGTAACGTAAGTTTTCTCCTATTTTTGCAGATTTATAAACCTCAACAGAAATTTTGTGTACTTCATTTACCCAATCTATAATAGAACCTTGTTTTATTAAATCTATTTGCTTTTTTGATAAATCTTTAGCATTATCAGCTAAATCAGAATAACTCATTCCATAGTCATCAATCATTTTACTGTCCCAAACACTATGTAAATTTGTTCCTTTTCCAAACCATTGTACTTGGACATCATTACCTCCTTTATCCTCTTTTCTACCAATATGTAAAGGTTGATGTAAATCTCCAATAAAATGAACCAACATTTTTAAATGAAAAACTTTGTCTTCTTCGCTGCTATTTTCATCCTTTAAAACCTTAATACAAGTATCTATACCTGTTACTAAATCTCCCTGCGGATTTTTTTCAGCTTCTTCATAAGTCTGATCTAAATCCATATTTACATAATGCCAAGGCGAATATTTTCTATAAGCTCTATCAGATTTTATTTCATCTGCAAACGTAGATACAAAAGCTAAACTCTGCCCTTTTAATAATTTATCAATTTTCTTTTTGGCTCTATTTGTCAAATGGTTTTCGGCAATTTTACCAGTAACTCTATGCCCGTTTTTACCCCAAAAAACAGTTTCTTCTGTAGTAGAATTTGTTAAAAAAAAGAAAGGGATTAACAATAATAATTTGATATTCATTTTTCTGAATTAAATTTAATATATCACAAAAGTATAAAAATATTTATCAGAAGTTTTGGAAAATCAAAAAAATAAATCATATCTTCGTGATATCATTTTAATATCACTATAAATTTACTCAATATGAAAGCAGAAAAAATTATCAAATTAGCCAATGGCTACCTAATGTTGTTTATTGTATTATCATTGTTTTTCGGCGGAATTGCAATGTCAATTTTTAAAACTCCTATTTTTATTCTGGCTTCAATTGTAGGTTTTATTGGTTTCTTCGGCTTTATCCTTGTAAATCCAAACACTTCTAAAGTTATTTTACTTTTTGGTAAATATGTAGGTACTATTAAAGAAAATGGTTTGTATTGGGCCAATCCTTTATTCAGAAAAAAAACAATTTCTTTAAGAGCTAGTAATTTTGATAGTGAACGTTTAAAAGTAAACGACAAATTGGGTAATCCTGTAATGATTTCTACAATTTTGGTATGGAGAGTTACAGACACTTATAAAGCTGCTTTTGATGTAGATAATTACGAAAATTTTGTGCGTGTACAAACAGATGCAGCTGTACGTAAATTGGCAAGTATGTATCCTTATGACAATTTTGCTGATGAAGGCCATGATGAAGACATTACTTTACGTTCTAGCGTAAACGAAGTTTCTGAGGCTTTAGAAAAAGAATTAGAAGAGCGTTTATCAATAGCTGGAATCGAAGTTTTAGAAGCAAGAATTGGTTACTTGGCTTATGCTCAAGAAATTGCTTCTGCAATGTTAAAAAGACAACAAGCTACTGCTATTGTTGCAGCAAGACATAAAATTGTACAAGGTGCTGTAGAAATGGTAGAAATGGCTTTAGAAGAATTAAACAAAAAAGAAATTGTAGAATTAGATGAGGAGCGTAAAGCTGCAATGGTTAGTAATTTATTAGTTATTTTATGTGGTGATAAAGAAGCATCACCTGTAGTAAACGCAGGTACTTTAAGTCATTAAAACATGGAGAAAAAGAAACAAAAAAAACAAAATAAAGGAACAGGAATTGCTATAGGAATAGCAATTGGTGTGGCATTAGGAACCGCACTAAATAACATTGCAATAGGAATTAGTTTAGGGTTGATTTTTGGGGTTATATATGATTCTAATAAAAATAAAAAGACGAAATCGTGAAAGAATATAAAGTTGTTAACTGGAAAATGGGCTTATCAAAAAACAATCAAAAACTTGAGGACACTCTAAATCAATATGCAAGAGAAGGTTGGGTTTTAAAACATCTCGCAGAAAACACAGCTAGAATAGTTTTAGAAAGAGATAAAAATCGTTAGTAATGAAGGTTTTTAAAGAAGAACAACGTTTTACTCAATTATGGTTAATTGTTTTATTGGCAGTTAGCTTAATTGTTCCTATTGGTATTCTTTTTCAAGAATACAATAAACCAGAATCTTCTTTATCTTTAAATAAATTAATAATATTTATAGTTGTTATTTTACTAACCGCGCTTTTAATTTTCACTTTTAAGTTAACAACTAGAATTGATGAAAAAGGAATTTACTACCAATTTTTTCCTTTTCATTTAAAGTTAAAATTAATTGCTTGGCAAGATATTTCTAAAGCTTATGTAAGAAATTACAGTCCTATTAGCGATTATGGTGGTTGGGGATTAAAAGGGGGTTGGTCTAGTGCAAAAGGCAAAGCTATAAATGTTTCTGGAGATGTAGGCATTCAACTAGAACTAAAAACAGGCAAGAAATTGTTAATTGGTACCAATAAAGAAAGTGAAGCTAAAAGAGTTTTAGCCACATATTCATCAAAAATAGAAATACTATGATACGTTTACTGAGTTACCTTATTATTTCAATTTTAAACATCACAGTTTCATTAGCTCAAATTAATTCGGATGAAATTCTGATTAAAAACCAAGCAATTGAATTACCTGGAACTTTAACGTATTCTGAAGAAAAAACACCTTTAATTATTTGGGTGCACGGTTCTGGAGGTGTAGACAGAAATGGTAATCAGCCAAAATACATTCAGCAATTTAGAGAGGCTGTAAATCAAGAAAATATTGCATTTTTTAGTTTTGATAAAAGAACAGCGAATCCTAAAAACATTAGTTTTATAAAACAAGATGGCGTTTATTTTAATGATTTTGTAAATGATGTAAAAGAAATCGTAAATCATTTTAAAAATGATGCACGTTTTACAGAAATTATTTTGGTTGGTCATAGTCAAGGTTCTTTAATAGCAATGTTAGCTTCAGAAAGTGTTGATAAATACATTTCGATTGCTGGTGCTGGAGAAACTATTGATAAAACTTTAATAAGACAATTAACTGCTCAAAATCCCGATTTTGCTAAAGTTGCCACAGCACATTTTAAAGAGTTAAAAGAAACTGGCCAG